>NZ_JBEOUK010000032.1:0-98787 GCF_040304045.1 Kitasatospora sp. NPDC094016 | reverse complement strand
TGCCCCGCCTGTCCGTACGTCGAGAAGGCGCCCGCGTCGTTGTCGCCGACCATCACGATCAGGCCGGGGCCCACGATCGCGAGCAGGGTCTTGAGTCTTGCGGACAGGCCGTGGCGTGGCGTGGTGTCGTCGAGCCGGATGGTGCCGAGCGCACCCTTGATGTCGCCGACGTGGGCGTCGTCCAGTACCGCTGAACGCGGGGCGGGGACCTTGGAGTCGAGTGTGGCGTTGGTGGTCATGACGATCCTCCCGTGGGCCCCGGGGCAGGCGGGGCGATCGGGGGCGCACGGCGGCGATCCCCCTGCGGACGGGCGCGGCGCATCGCCACCCGGCGGTGCGGGCCCGTTCGGGCACGGCGAAGCCGGGTGTCGAGGTGATGAGCCGTCAAAGATGTTCGCAGGGAGGGTCGTTACCGCGTGCCGGGAGTGTGCGAGGACAAGCGGGGGTAGGGGCAACTGTGGCCCGGACTACTGCAATCCATGTCTCTCGCCTCCTCCCGGTCGACGCACCCCGTGGTGCGTGTGATCGACGCGGCAAGGAGTTCGCCGGCGCGCGAAGCGACCGCCGGTTCACCCCAACTCGTCAGAGCTTTGGCACTCCACGGCGTGTCCAGCCCGGTCGGGCCGGAAGCCACTTCGGATCAACCCTTAGGTCGGGAAGATCTGTCCTAACCCTGGGCGTCTCTCGACGTCGTCGGATCAGTGGCCTGTGTCCGTGAAGAAGCCTCACCGAACGAGGTGCCTTCTTCAAACCTCCAGAAGCATAGACCGCGCGGAGGCCGATACTTGCGTACTTGGTAGAACCTTTACCTTAGGTCTCCGGCCGCCCCGGCCGAGGCGCGGCGGGCGGCGGCGGGGCGGATCGGGTGACGTGGGGTTTTGCCGCCGGGCCGCCACGGAACGACTTCCCACCGCATCGGCAGCAGCACCAGGTTGCGCCCGAATCCGAGGGGTGGCATGGCGTCCGCAGGCTCCCAGGGCGGTCCCCGGCAGGCGCGGGCCCTCGTGCTCGCCCGCCACGCGAAGCTGTGGCTCGTTCCGAGCATCCTGTGCGGCCTGCTGGCCGTGGTGCTGTCGCTGCTCTACATGGGCGGCATCCTCAACCCGAACGGGCACCTGCACCGGCTCCCGATCGCCCTGGTGAACGCGGATCAGGGCCCGCCGCCGCCGGGCCGGACGGAGAGCCTGGGCGCGCGGCTCAGCCGGGAGATCGTCGCCGGGACGCCCGGCAGCACCGTCGAATGGCGCCAGGTCGACCAGGCCGAGGCGATGGACCAGCTCTCCACCGGGAAGGTCTACGGCGCGCTGCTCGTCCCGCAGGCGTTCACCGCCGACGTGGCGGCACTGACCACCGGCCGGGCCACCGAACGGCCCACCCTGACGGTGCTGACCAACCCCGGCCTCGGCAGCCTCGGCTCCTCGCTGGCCTCCCAGATCACCCAGTCCGCCGCCCACCAGGCCTCGCTGGCGCTCGGCAAGGAACTGACCGCGGCCGTGCCGCCCACCGCCTCCGGCACGGGCACCAGCGCCACCGCGCGGCTGCTGCTCGCGGACCCGCTCGCCGTCACCACCCGGGTCGGCCACCCGATCGGCGCCCACAGCGGGCTCGGCCTGAGCGCCTTCTACTACACCCTGCTGGCCGTGCTGACCGGCTTCATCGGCGGCAACATCATCCACAACGGCGTCGACACCGCGCTCGGCTACAGCGACAGCGAGCTCGGCCCCTGGCACACCCGGCGCCCGACCGTCCCGATCACCCGCACCCAGACCCTGCTGCTGAAGATGGTCATGACGGCCGGCATCATGCTGCTCACCACCACCCTGGTGATGCTCTGCTCGGTCACCGTGCTCGGCATGGACGCCCCGCACCAGGGGCTGCTCTGGGTCTTCGCCTACTGCGCCAGCCTCGCCGTCGGCCTCGGGGTCCAGGCGATCAACGCGGCGTTCGGCGGGATCGGGCAGCTGGTGTCCATGTTCGTCTTCATCGCGCTGGCGCTGCCCTCCTCGGGGGCGACCATCCCGCTCCAGGCGGTGCCCGGCTTCTACCGCTTCCTCAGCGTCTTCGAGCCGATGCGCCAGCTCAGCGACGGCATCCGGGCGATCCTGTTCTTCGACGCCCGGGCGGACGCGGGCCTGGCCCGGGGCTGGACCATGATCGCGGTCGGCGTGCTGCTCGCCCTGGCCTTCGGCTTCGGGATGACCCGGTACTACGACCGCAAGGGCCTGCACCGCTGGACGCCGCAGCCGTCGGAGTAGGCGCGGTCGTCGGCGTGGGCGTTCGGAGCGGGCGCCGCGCCTGATCCCTACGCCTTGGTGACGGTGACCTTGAGGTGCTTCATGATCGGCTGGTCGCTCTGGGTGCTGTGGTCGCCGATCGCGCACAGCACGTTCATCTCGGGCATGTAGCCCGCCGCGCAGCCGCGCGGGATGTCGTACGGGATCGCGAGGTAGCCGTTCAGGGTGCGGGTGCTGCCGTCCTTCGCGGTGCTGGTGATGTCGACCGGGTCGAGCTCGGCGATGCCGCGCTCGCGCATGTCGTCGGTGTTCAGGAAGACCAGCGTGCGCAGGTTCCGCACGCCCCGGTAGCGGTCGTTGTCGGAGTAGATCGTGGTGTTCCACTGGTCGTGGGAGCGCATGGTGCCCAGCGCCAGGGTGCCCGGGGCGGGGACGACGTCGGGCAGCGGCGCGGTGGAGAACTCGGCCCGCCCGGAGGGGGTGAGGAAGACCAGTTCGCGGGCCGGCTGCTTGATCCGGAACCCGAGGGGCAGCCGCACCCGGCGGTTGAAGTCCTCGAAGCCGTCCAGTGCCCGGGACATGGTGTCGCGGATGCGGTCGTAGTCCTCGATGTACCACTCCCAGGGCGTCCCGCTGTCCGGCAGCGCCGCCCGGGCCATCCCGGCGACGATGGCGGGCTCGGACAACAGGTGCGGGGAGGCCGGGCGCTTCATGCCGACGGACAGGTGCACCATGCTCATCGAGTCCTCGACCGAGGTGCTCTGCACCCCGCCGCGCTGGTGGTCCTTCTCGGTGCGGCCCAGGCACGGCAGGATCAGCGCCCGGCGGCCGTGCACCAGGTGGCTGCGGTTCAGCTTGGTGCTCACCTGGACGGTCAACTCGCAGCCGCGCAAAGCCTCGTGGGTGTAAGGCGTGTCGGGCGCGGCGAGCGCGAAGTTGCCGCCCATGGCGACGAAGACCGTCACCTCGCCGCGCCGCATCGCCTCGATGGCGGAGACGGTGTCCAGGCCGTGCGCGCGCGGCGGGTCGATCCCGCAGGCCTCGCCGAGGCGGTCCAGGAACTCGGGCGAGGGGCGGTGGTCGATGCCGCAGGTCCGGTTGCCCTGGACGTTGCTGTGCCCGCGTACCGGTGACGGGCCGGCGCCCTCGCGGCCCAGGTTGCCGCGCAGCAGCAGGAGGTTGACGATCTCCCGCACGGTGTCCACGCCGTGCTCGTGCTGGGTGACGCCCAGGCACCAGCTGACGATGGAGCGGTCGGCGTCGCGGTAGACCCGGGCGGCCTTGAGGACATCGGCCCGGCCGAGCCCGCTCTGCCGCTCGATCTCCTCCCAGGGCGTGTCCTCGCACAGCGCGCGGTAGGCCTCGAACCCGGTGGTGTGGCGCTCGATGAACTGCCGGTCCAGGGCCCGGGGGTCGGCGGTGGCCTGCTCCAGGATCGCCTTGGCCATGCCGCGCACCAGCGCCATGTCGCCGCCGATGCGCGGCTGGAGGTTCAGCGTGCTGGTCTTCGTGGACTTGAACAGCGCCATGTCCACGAACTCGTGCGGGACGATGGTGCGGGTCGCGGCCGCCTCGACCAGCGGGTTGATGTGCACGATCTGCGCGCCGCGGCGGTGCGCGTCGGCGAGGGCGGTGAGCATCCGGGGCGCGTTGGAGGCGGCGTTGACGCCCATGATGAACAGCGCGTCGGTGACCTCCCAGTCCTTGAGGTCGACGGTGCCCTTCCCGGTGCCCAGCGAGGCCTGGAGGGCGCGTCCGCTGGCCTCGTGGCACATGTTGGAGCAGTCCGGCAGGTTGTTGGTGCCCAGTTCGCGGGCCATCAGCTGGTAGAGGAAGGTGGCCTCGTTGCCGAGCCGGCCGGAGGTGTAGAAGGCGGCCCGGTTCGGGTCGTCCAGCTCGCGCAGGGTGCGGCCGACCAGCTCGAAGGCGTCCTTCCAGCCGATCGGGACGTAGTGGTCCGAGCCGGCGTCGTACACCATCGGCTCGGTGAGGCGGCCCTGGTCCTCCAGCGCGAAGTCGCTCCACCCGGACAGCTCGGTCACCGAGTGGGCGGCGAAGAACTCGCGGCCGACCCGCTTGCGGGTCATCTCCCAGGTGACGTGCTTGATGCCGTTCTCGCAGATGTCCAGGTGCAGGCCCTTGGTGTCGTCCGGCCAGGCGCACCCGGGGCAGTCGAAGCCGCCGCTCTCGTGGTTCATCCGCATGATCGCCCGGGGCCCGTCCACGTACGCGCCCTCCTTCACCAGGAAGCGCGTCACGCTCTTCGCGGCGCCCCAGCCGGCGGCCGGGTGGTGGTACGGCGCGAACCGCGGCGGCCCGACGGGGTCGGGGCCCACGGCCGGCTCGTCCTGGACGGGGCGGGCCTGGGCGGCGTGGTTCCGCGTGGGGTCCTGCGCGGAATCGTCCGGCGCGCGGTCGTCGGGGGAGCTCACGAAGCCCTCCGTCCGCCGACCGCCAGCACGACCGCGCTCGCCGCGCCGTTCGGCGCCTCGTAGCTCACCGTCTCCCCGGCATGCCGCCCGAGCAGCGCCCGCCCGAGCGGGCTGTCGGCGGTCACCAGGGTCTCCTCCCGCACCTCGGCGAGCTCCGCCACCTCGACGGTCTCCTCCACCCCGTCCGCGAACCGCACGGTGACGGTGGAGCCCACCCCCACCACCTCCGTGGACGGCGGTCCGGCGGCGGCCCCCTCGCGGACCCGGGCCTCCAGCTCGGCGATCCGCTCGTCCAGCCGGGCGACGTCGTCGGCCCGCTGCAACTCGTCCGCCGCGTCCGCCCGGTCGCCGACGTCCTCCCCGCGCAGCGTCCCCACCACTTTCGCCCGCTCGCCGCGCAGCTCGGCCAACTCCTCCTGCACGGCGCGCAGGGCCTCGGCACTGATGGGCTCAGGACCGTCTGTCATGGCTGCTCCCGGGTCGTTCGCGGAACGCTCAAGCACGGGTCGCTTCCATTACCCCACCACCCCGCACCCCCGGCAAATCCGCCGCGGGCGAGGCCCCCGCGACCGGCCCCGGGGGTGGCGGTGATCACCTTCGCGGTGGGCGGGCGCCGCAGGGGTGGGCCCCGGCCGGGACGAAGTCGCAGGTCCGGGCGGTGCGGGCGGGGCGAGGTCGGGCGGGCGGGGGGAGGGACCGGCCGAAGGGGCGGGGGCGGGCGAAGCTACCATGTGCGCAACACCCTCAGCTCGAAAGATGGACTTGTGACTGTCAACGACGACGTGTTCACGGACTGGAAGAACCGCGAGGAGATCGCGGAGTCGATGATCCCGATCATCGGGCGACTGCACCGCGAGCGGGACGTGACCGTCCTGCTGCACAGCAGGTCCCTGGTGAACAAGTCGGTGGTCAGCATCCTGAAGACGCACCGCTTCGCCCGCCAGATAGCCGGCGCCGAGCTCTCGGTCACCGAGACGATGCCCTTCCTGAGCGCGCTGACCACCCTGGACCTCGGCCCCTCGCAGATCGACATCGGCATGCTCGCCGCGACCTACCGGGCCGACGACCACGGCCTGTCGGTCGAGGAGTTCACCGCCCGGGCCGTCTCCGGCGCCACCGGCGAGAACAAGCTGGAGCGCCGCGACGCCCGCGACGTCGTCCTCTACGGCTTCGGCCGGATCGGCCGCCTGGTCGCCCGCCTGCTGATCGAGAAGGCCTCCGGCAACGGCCTGCGCCTGAAGGCCATCGTCGTGCGCGACAGCGGCGGCGACGACCTGGTCAAGCGCGCCTCGCTGCTGCGCCGGGACTCCATCCACGGCCAGTTCCAGGGCACGATCACCGTCGACGAGGCGAACAACAAGATCATCGCCAACGGCAACGAGATCACCGTGATCTACTCCGACGACCCGACCAAGGTCGACTACACGGAGTACGGGATCAAGGACGCCATCCTGATCGACAACACCGGCCGCTGGCGCGACCGGGAGGGCCTGTCCAAGCACCTGCGCCCCGGCATCGCCAAGGTCGTGCTGACCGCGCCGGGCAAGGGCGACGTCCCGAACATCGTCCACGGCGTCAACCACGACACGATCAAGCCCGACGAGCAGATCCTGTCCTGCGCCTCCTGCACCACCAACGCCATCGTCCCGCCGCTGAAGGCGATGGACGACGAGTACGGCGTGCTGCGCGGGCACGTGGAGACCGTCCACTCGTTCACCAACGACCAGAACCTGCTGGACAATTACCACAAGGCCGACCGTCGCGGCCGCTCGGCACCGCTCAACATGGTGATCACCGAGACCGGCGCCGCCTCGGCCGTCGCCAAGGCCCTGCCGGACCTCCAGGCGAAGATCACCGGCAGCTCGATCCGCGTCCCCGTGCCGGACGTCTCGATCGCCATCCTCAACCTGCAGCTGGCCCGCGAGACCAACCGCGAGGAGGTCCTCGACTACCTGCGCAACGTCTCGCTGACCTCGCCGCTGAAGCGCCAGATCGACTTCACCGACTCTCCCGACGCGGTCTCCAGCGACTTCATCGGCTCGCGCCACGCCTCGATCGTCGACGCCGGCGCCACCAAGGTCGAGGGCGACAACGCGATCCTCTACCTGTGGTACGACAACGAGTTCGGCTACTCCTGCCAGGTCATCCGGGTCGTCCAGTACGTCTCGGGCGTCGAGTTCCCGACCTACCCGGCCCCGGCGGTCTGATCCTCGGGCAGTTCCGGCGGCTCAGGCGGTTCCGGCGGCGGGGCGGTGACCACCACGGTCACCGCCCCGCCGCCGTTCCGTTCCTGATCGGCCCGGGTGCACCCGGGCGCGGGCCGGCCGGGGGCGGCGGCTATCTTGATGGGTCACGGACATCCGGAGGGAGTGGGCGATGGGGATGGGGATGGCTGGTCGGAGGGTGGCTTCCGCAGTGGCGGCCGGGGCGTTGATGGGGGTGCTGGCCGGCTGCTCGGCGGGTTCTGCGGGGAGTTCCGCGGCGGGCTCGGACGCGGCCAAGGGCGCGGCGGGGGCGGCGAGTGCGGTGGCGAGCGCGACGGGTTCGGCGGGCGGTGAGAGCGCTTCGGTCCCGGCGTCGGCTTCGGCGTCGGCGTCTGTGCCCGCTGCCGCGACGGGGGCGGGGGCGGGGGCGGCCTCGGGTGCGGCCTCGGCGCCGGCGACCGGGGGCGGCGGCGCCGGGGCGTCCGCTCCGCCGGCCGGTGCGGCGACGCCCGGAGCGGACCTGGAGGCGGTGCTGCTGGACGACAAGCTCGTCGGGCAGGTGCTGCCGGACGCGAAGGCGATGACGGGCTGGGAGGAGGAGAAGCGCAAGGTCGACACCATCGACCACACCACCACCTGCACCGCGTCGGCGCCGTGCACCGGCAAGCCGCTCAGCGGCTCCGTCCGGTTCTCCTCGGGGGACGTGGTCGCCCGTTTCATCGTCGAGACGCTGCCGAACCGCGACGCCGCCAAGGGCAAGCTCAAGGAGTCCTACGCCTCCTACGGAGCCGGGCCGTTCCGCAAGGTCGACTCCCCGGTGCTGGGCAGTGAGAGCCAGGCCTTCCAGGGCCAGTTGGGCGAGAGCGAGGGCATCGGCATCGTGCTGCGCTCGGGCACCGTCGTCGCCAGTGTGACCACCGAGGGCGGGCCGGCCGACGTGGCTGCCGCCCGGCGGTTCGGGGCGATGCTGGTCAAGCGGATCGAGCAGGCCCAGGCGGGCAGGACCCCGGACGCCGGGCTCGGACTGGCCTGACGGCCGCCGCGTACGCGGAGCGGAGCGAAGCCCCGGGCCGAGGAGGCGCCGGGGCCGTTTGCGCTCGGCGCCGGAGCGGACGGAGCCGCCGCGTTCGACGTGCCCTCAACCGCGTTCGACGTGCCCTCACCCCGGCCGTCGGCCCCGGCCGTTCGCCCCGGTCGGCGGGCCGTGGGGCGGTCCCCGCGCGTGCCGGACCGGGACCGCCCCTGGGCTGGGGAAACGGATGTCGGTCGGCCGTGATATCTACTCATCTGGGGTGGCCGTCGTGCGGCCATGCGAAAGATGCCGATGATGTTCGAGGGGGCCACACATGCCGCTGTTCCGACGCCGCTCCGGCGAGGAGTCCGCGCAGGGCGGGGCGGGCTGGCGCGGGAGGGTGCGACGGGCCGTCGGGTCCGCGCCCGTGAAGGCCGTTGCGGCGCCGCGGCTGGATCCGGCGCTCGGGGACGAGTCGCTGCGCCTGATGCTCGCCCAGGCCGCCGCCGGTGACTGGGCGGCCCTGGGCCCCGCGCTGGCCGCCGTCGGGGACGGCGTCGACCTGACCGGGCGGGTCGGTGCGATCGCGGACGTGCCCCGGGTCGAGGAGTGGACGGCCCGGGCCCTCGCCGACCGGCCCGAGGACACGTCGGCGCTGCTGCTGTCCGGTGCCCGGCACGTCACCTGGGCCTGGGAGGCCCGGACGGGCGCCCGGGCGAAGCACGTGTCCGAGAAGCAGTGGAAGGTGTTCCACGAGCGGCTGGACGTCGCCGAGGAGCAGCTGCTGGAGGTCGCCGAGCGCGAGCCGTCCTGGCTCGTCCCCTGGTACTTCCTGCAGATCAGCGCCCGCGGCGCCTCGCTCCCGGCGGAGGTCGCGACCTGCCGCTTCGAGGCCGCCGTACGCCGTGCTCCCGGGGATCCGGCCTCGCACCGCCAGCGCCTCCAGCAGCTGTGCGCCAAGTGGGGAGGCTCGCACGAGGAGATGCACGCCTTCGCCCGCGCCTCGATGCTCGCGGCGCCGGAGGGCAGCCAGCTCGGCGAGCTGGTCGTGCTGGCGCACCTGGAGCGCTGGCTGGACCTCCCGGACGGTGAGGACCGCGCCTACCTGGCCAGTGCGGAGGTGGTGGCCGACTTGCAGGAGGCGGCCTTCCGCTCCGTGCTGCACCCGGACTTCACGCCGGTCCGCGGCTGGCAGGGTTCCTTCAACGCCTTCGCGATGGCCTTCTCGCTGGCCGGCCAGCGCAAGACCGCGCGCCTGCTGTTCGAGGCCTTGGACGGCGCCGTCACCGAGTCGCCCTGGCACTTCCTGTCCGGTGATCCGCTCAAGGCGTTCGCCTCCCACCGGGACCGCTGCGCGTACTGACGCCCCGGCCCGCCCAGAACCTCCGTCACCCGCCCCGCGATCGAAAGAGCCCCCGGTGTCCCCATCCGAGAACCCGACGCCCGACAACGCGGCGAGCGCGCACACCTTCCAGGTGGACCTGCGCGGCCTGGTGGACCTGCTCTCCCACCACCTCTACTCCAGCCCGCGGGTGTACCTGCGCGAGCTGCTGCAGAACGCGGTGGACGCGATCTCCGCCCGCCGCGCCCTCGATCCGCAGGCGCCGGCCCGGATCGTCGTGCGCGCCGACGACGAGCTGAGCGTCACCGACACCGGCGTCGGCCTGACCGAGGCGGACGTCCACACCTTCCTCGCCACCATCGGCCGCAGTTCGAAGCGCGACGCCGACGGCCGGCTGGACGGCGCCGGGCTGGCCCAGGCCCGCGGCGACTTCATCGGCCAGTTCGGCATCGGCCTGCTGGCCTGCTTCGTGGTCGCCGACGAGATCACCGTGGTGACCCGCTCCGCCGCCACCCCGGACGCGCCGGTGATCGAGTGGCGCGGCGGCTCCGACGGCCGCTACACGATCCGCACCCTGCCCGCCGCGGCCAAGCCGGAGCCGGGCACCACCGTGACGCTGGTCCCGCGCGCCGACGCCGTCGAGTGGACGCGGTCGGGCCGCGTCCTCGCGCTGGCCCGGGACTTCGGCAGCCTGCTGCGCCACGACGTCACGGTGGTGGACGCGAACGGCACCGAGCACCGGGTGAACCGCACCCCGCCGTGGGCCGAGCGGCACGGCTCGCCGCTGGCCCGCCGCGACGCGCTGACCGAGTACTGCCGCGCCGCCTTCGACTTCGCCCCGCTCGACACCATCGACCTGGACCTGCCGCTGGTCGGCCTGCGCGGCGTCGCCTACGTGCTGCCGGACGCGGCCCCGCCGTCCCGCCGTTCGGGCCACCGGGTGCACCTCAAGGGCATGCTGCTGTCCGACCAGGCCGACGAACTGCTGCCGGACTGGGCGTTCTTCGTCCGCTGCGTGGTGGACACTGACGGCCTGCGCCCGACCGCCTCCCGCGAGGGCCTGTACGCGGACGAGACGCTGGCCGCCGTCCGCGACGCGCTGGGCGTCCGGATCCGCGACTGGCTGACCGGCCTGTCCGCGAGCGATCCGGCGCTGCTGCACCGCTTCCTGTCCGTGCACCACCTGGCCGTCAAGGAACTCGCCCGTTACGACGACGAGTTGCTGCGGATGATGCTGCCGTGGCTGCCGTTCGAGACCACCGACGGCAACGTCACCCTGGACGAGTTCACCCGCAGCCACCCGGTGGTGCTGGTGACCCGCACCGTCGAGGAGTTCCGCCAGGTCGCCCCGATCGCCGGCGCCGCCGGCCTCGGCGTGGTCAACGGCGGCTACACCTACGACCGCGACCTGGTGCACCGGCTGCCCGAGATCCGCCCCGGCGTCTCGGTCTCCGACCTCGACCCGGGCACCGTCACCGCGCACCTGGACACCGTCGACCCGGCCGCCGAGCTCGCCGCGAACGCCTTCCTCGCCGTCGCCCGCGAGGTGGTCGGCCGCTTCGACTGCGACGTCGCCCTGCGCAGCTTCCACCCGACCAACGCGCCCGCGCTGCTGCTGGACAACCGGGAGGCCCGGCACGAGCGCAGCCGCGCCCAGCTCGCCGAGGAGGCCGACGGCCTGTGGGCGGACATCCTGGGCTCGCTGCGCGCCGAGGCGCCCCGCGCCCAGCTGGTGCTCAACCACCTCAACCCGCTGGTGCGCCGCGCCGCGACGGTCACCAACCGCGAGCTGGCCGTCACCGCCGTCGAGGCGCTGTACGGGCAGGCCGTGCTGATGACCCGCCGCCCGCTCAAGGCCAGCGAGAGCGCCCTGCTCAACCGCTCGTTCATCAGCCTGCTCGACCACGCCATGCTCGGCCACGAGTCGGCCGGCCCGGACCGCACCGACCCGAAGGAGGCCTGATGCTGGACACCCCCGACGCGGTGATGGCCGCGCTGCGCGAGAACGACGCCCGCCCGTACGGCCGCCAGCGGACCGTCGCGGCCGAGGAACTCGTCGACGCCGCCGAGCAGTTCGACGACACCGGGGCGCGCTCGATGGCCCTGCTGGAGCTGATGGAGGCGTACGAGTACGACGGCGAGCGCAGCAAGAGCCCGGTCGTCTTCGCCCGCCTCCTCAAGCTGTGGGACGCCGACCCGGACGGCTTCGGCGAGTGGGCCCGCCAGCAGGTGTTCTGGCGCTTCAAGTGGGTGGCCGGCGCGCTCCTGGGCAACCCGGACGTGCCGCTGCCGGCCCTGCGGCGCTGGCACACCGAACTGCGCGACCGCTACCGGGCGGCCGGCTTCGACCTCCAGCCGTACTACGCCCAGCGCTACCACCTGGCCGCGCAGACCGGCACCGGCCGCCAGGACGCCTACGAGCTGTGGACGGCCCGCCCGCGCTCCGAGCTGAGTGACTGCCACGCCTGCGAGACCCGGGCGCGCGCCGAGCACTTCGCGGACGCCGGCGACGACGCCCGGGCGCTGGACGTCCTGCAGCCGGTCCTCGACGGCCGGAGCAGCTGCGAGCAGGAGCCCGCCCTCAGCCAGGCCGCCGCCCTGCTCCCGCTGCTGCGCCGGGGCCGTCTGGACGAGGCCCGCTCCAGCCACCTGACCGGCTACCGCGCCGCGCGCGGCAAGGCCTCGATGGCGCACGCCGTCGGCCGCCACGTCGAGTTCTGCGCGCTGTCCGGCAACGAGCCGCGCGGCCTGGAACTGCTCGCCGAGAACCGCGACCTGTTCGCGGTGGCCGGCGAGCCGTCCGCGCTGCTGTCCTTCCTCACCGGCGTCGAGGTGCTGCTCGCCGTCCTGGCCCGGGGCGGCCACGGCGGGCTCGCCGTCAGCGGCCCACCCGGCACCTCCTGGACGGCGGACACCCTGCTCGCCCACGTGCGCGCCGAGGCCGACGCGCTCGCCGCCCGCTTCGACGCCCGCAACGGCACCGACGCGGTCGGCGCCGACCGGCGCGCCCGGCTGGCCCGTGAGCCGCTGCTGGCCGAGCCGCTGGCCCTCGGCGTGCGCGCCGCCGCCGCGCCCGAGCTGGCCGCCGCCCCGGCCCTCGCGCCCGCACCGCGCCGGGCCGTCGAGCCGGAGCCGGAGGACTTCACCGCCCTGGTGGTCCGGGCCCGCGAGCTGGAGCTCGTCGGGCACCCGGACGCCGACCGGCTCTGGCGGCGGATCGCCGAACGCGCCGCCGCCGACGGCTTCGCCCACCCCGAGGGCACCGCGGTCGGCAGCCCCGAACGGCTGCGCGCCGAACTCGCCGAGCAGCGGGCCCACCAGGCGCTGGAGCGGGACGAGCACGCCGACGGCCGGGCCGGGCTGCTGGCCGCCGCCGAGCTGTTCGAGCAGGCCGGGCTGCCCGGCCAGGCCCTGATGGTCCGGGCCCGCGCGCTGATCGTGGAACTCGGCGACGTCGAGGGCGCGGTGGCCGACTGGCCGGCGCTCGACGAGGCGCTGCGCCGGGCCGAGGAGCTGCGGGCCGCCGGCGCGATGGCGGACGACGACCACCTGATCGTGTGGCAGGTCCGCGCCTACGCCGCCCACCACGACCTGGTCGAGGCGCTGCCCGAGCCGCCCGCCGAGGCCGTCGAGCGCTTCGAGGCGGCGGCCGGCGGCTACCACCGCACCGCCGTGGAGCTGGGCTCCGCCCGCCGCGCCGCCACCTCCCGCCAGTACCTGGCCGACGCGGCCGCCCGGCAGGGCCGGCTGGCTGAGGCCACCACCGAACTGCGCGAGGTGCTCGGCGAGTTGGATGCGGCCGAGCTGCCCTGGCACACCCCGCGGGTGCTGGGCCTGCTGGGCCAGGTGCTGCTGCAGGGCGGCGAGTCCGCCGAGGCCGTCGAGGTGTTCCACCGGGCGCTCGCCGAGGCCGCCCGCTGGGGCGACGACTCCTACCCGTACGCGCCCACCTATCTGATGCTCGGCCACGCGGCCATGGGCGCCGGGGACAGCGGCGGTGCGGTCCGGGCGCTCACCGAGGCGGCCGCGCGCTTCGACCGCAAGGGCCGGGAGGAGGCCGAGGACGCCGCCCGGGCCCGCCTCCAGCTGGCCGACGTGCTGCGCGCCGCCGACCGGACGGCCGACGCCGTCGCGGTGCTGGAGTCGGTGCTGCTGGACGCCGCCGCGTCGGAGCTGGACGTACGGATGCTCGCGCAGGCCCGGCTGGACCTCGCCCGGGGCCTCACCGAACTGGACGAGCACCGGGACGCCGCCGAGGAGTACCTGCGGCTGGCCGACGTCGTCGCCGGCTGGGAGGAGCAGGACACCCACACCATGGTCGCCTGCGAGGCCGCGCTGGCACTGGCCCGGGCGGACCGCTGGGAGGCCGCGAAGGCCGCCCTCGACCGCGCCCTCGCGGCCCACGCCGAGGCCCCCCAGGTGGACCAACTGGCCGCTACACTGCGC
The DNA here is from genome assembly GCF_040304045.1 of Kitasatospora sp. NPDC094016. Lineage (NCBI taxonomy): Bacteria > Bacillati > Actinomycetota > Actinomycetes > Kitasatosporales > Streptomycetaceae > Kitasatospora > Kitasatospora sp. NPDC094016. Next base: position 85,117 of record NZ_JBEOUK010000032.1, on the reverse strand, counting down.
GAGTTCGCCCGGCTGACGATGCACGCCGAGGGCCCGGAGGGGCTGGCGTCGGCGCTGGCCCGGCTGGCCGAGGCGGACGCCGCCGGGGAGCATGCCGGGCAGACCGGTCAGGAGTACAACCCCTGGTACCTGCGCGGCGGTTCGCACTACGAGCGGGCGCGCTGCCTGGCCATGGCCGAGCGCCACGAGGAGGCGCTGGCCGAGGTCGAGCGGGCGATCGCGGTCTACGAGGGCGGTGACGAGCGGGCCGGGACGTCCCGGGCCGAGGCCGTCCGGCTGGCCGCGCTGATCGAGGGCGCCGACCTCGGCCGTACCGAGGCGGCCGTCGCCCGGCTGACCGCGGGCATCGCCCGCTGCGAGGCCGCCGGCCTCCCGGAGGCGGCGCGGGTGCTGGCCGACCTGCGGGAGCGGCTCGCGGCCGCGAACTGACGTGCCCGGGGCCCGGGGGTGCGCAGATCCCCGGGCACCAGGCGTCAGCCCGTCAGCCCGTCAGCAGGGGCCGTCGTCGCCCCAGACGCCCCACTGGCCGCTGGCGCTCGGCACCTCGTTCAGCGTCCACCACTTGGCGTGGTACTTGTGGCCGCCGTACGAGACCTTGCTGCCGCTGGTGTACGTGGTGCTCGCGCTCCACGCCGGGTCGGTGCAGGCCCCGGGAGTGGTCGGGGGAGTCGTCGGCGGCGTGGTGGGCGGGGTGGTCGGAGGCGTGGTCGGCGGGGTGGTGGGCGGCGTCGCCCCGGCGAACTTCACGGTGTACTTGGTGAAGTCCCAGTCGTTCTGCGCCACGCTGGAGCAGGAGCCGGACAGTCCCGGGTCCACCGGGCCCGTGCACTGCCGGTCCCGGTTGACCGACCAGTAGGTGTACCGGGCCAGGTTGTGCGCGGTGGCGAAGTCCAGCACGGCCTGGAAGTCCGCCTGCCGGAAGTACTCGGCGGCGTCGGTGCGGCCGTTCATCATCGACACGCCCTCGTGGGCGTAGGCCGTCGCCTCGGACCAGCCGAAGGTGGTCTGGAGGATCTGGTTGAACTTCACCAGCGCGTCGGTCTGCGCGGCGGCGCCGTTGAACCCGCCGTCGAACGGCATGATCGAGTAGTTGTTCGGCGTGAAGCCCTGCGACTTGGCCTCGTTCAGCATCTGCGTGCCGAACCAGCCCGTCCCCGCGTTGGTCCCGGCGGTGGTGATCGAGATGTAGAGGCCGGGGTTGTTCTGCTGGAGGATCCGGGCGGCGCCGATCTCGTTGTGGATCGCCGCGGTGTTCTCGTACTCCGGCTCCTCCAGGTCGAAGTCGATCGCCTTCAACTGGTACTTGGTGATCACCTTCTGGTACCCGGCGGCGGTTGCCTCCGGCGTGCCGCAGACCTGGCCGAGCTTGGTGCCGCCGTAGCCGCCGACCGACACCGAGACGTCCCCGCCCTTGCCGCGGATGGTCTGGATGACGCCGGGCATGGTGGTGTCGGTGTCGATCGAGGAGGTGCCGCCCCAGGACGGCGAACAACCGGTGCCCTGGGCCAGGATGAACGCCAGTTGGAAGGCCTTCTGCCCGGTGGCGTCCATCACCGCCGCGGCGTCCGGCGGGCTGTTGTCCTCGGGCATCAGGTAGGGCGCCGAGGCGTACCAGTTGCTGCCGAGGCCGGTCGTGGTGTCGGCGGCGGCGGAGCCGGTGTCGGCGAGCGCGGCGACGCCGCCGGCGACCAGGCCGAGCACCCCGGCCACGGCGGCGGCGACCCGGCGCGGGCGGCGGCGCTGGTTCCGGGGGGCGGGGTGCGGGGGAAGTGCGCGTTCCATCGAGGGCCTTTCCAGGCGGACGGCGGTGGGGGAGGGCTCGGCCGGACAGGGTCTAACGCCGGAGGTGGGGGTGGCGCGCGGACCGAACGGGCCTCCGGCAGGGGGTAGTTGCCGAAGGCTGTCACTGGTATAGACCTGTCGGGGAAGGGAGGTCAACCCCGAAATGGTCAAGCCGGGGCCCGGCGCCGGCGGTGGACCGGGCGCCGAACGGGCTCCCCGTCAGGCGCGCGCCGCCACGCGGGCCCCGGCCCCCGCCCCCTGCGCGGCGTCACCGGCTTCCTGCGCGGCACCCACCGCTCCCCGCGCGGCGCCCACCGCCGCCAGCAGCCCGCCGACCGCAGGCGACCACGGCCGGCTGGTCGGCCCGGTGAGCGTGAGCGTGCGGTGGACGGCCGGCCGGATCGGGACGAGCACGCAGTCGGCCGGGAGCATGGTCAGCGCCAGCGCGGGCATCACCGAGACCCCGACGCCCGCGTGCACCATGCCGATGAGCGTGTTGAGATCGCGGATGCGGTGCCGGGGGGTGAAACGGGCGCCGGCCCGGCGGAAGGCCTCGCGGATGTGGCGTTCGCAGCCGCCCTCGGAGAGCAGGAAGTCGTCGTCCTCCAGGTCGGCGACGTGGATGGCCTCCTGCCCGGCGAGCGGGTGGTCGCGGCGCAGCAGCGCGTGCATGGAGTCGGCCCCGAGCGCGACCGCCCCGGGCGGGAGCGGCCCGGGGTCGACCAGGACGGCGGCGTCGACGGTGCCCGCCTCCAACCAGGTGGCGAGCTCGTCGTCCTCGCCCTCGAAGACCCGGACGGTGATCTGCGGGTAGGCGGCCTTCCAGTCCCGGAGCAGCCCGGGCAGCAGCGCCTGGCAGACGGTGGTCGGCGCGGCGAGCCGCACGGTCCCGACGGGGCCGCCGGAGTGCCGGGTGGCGATGGCGCGCACGGCGGCGGCGGAGGCGACGGCGGTGCGGGCGTGCGGGAGGATCTGCTCGCCCAGGGGAGTGGGCCGGGCCGGGGTGCCGCGCAGCAGGACGGGCGCGCCGAGGGTCCGCTCCAGCGCGGCGACGGCGTGCGAGACGGCGGACTGGCTGATGCCCAGTTCGTCGGCGGCCGCGCCGAACCCACCGGTGTCGGCGACCGCGACCAGCGCCCTCAGCTGGGCCAGGTTGACCTCCGAGGCCATGAGACTTCCTCATCCATCCGGTGCTGCCACTTGTTGGACTCATGCTCTGCCGCCGGGCCACCCTCTGTCCAGGCAGGATCCGAGGCGGGACCGAGGCGGGACCCGAGACGGGCCCCGAGACTGGACCCTGGGCGGGACCGACACGGAACCAACGGGACGAAGACGGAGGTGGTCCGGGTGCGGCGCTGGTTGCCGGGCTTCGTGGCGCTGTCGGCGATCTGGGGCGCGAGCTTCGCGCTGATCAAGGTGGCGGTGGAGGCGGGGGTGCCGCCGCTGTGGGTGGCGCTGTGGCGTTGCGCCCTCGGAGCGGTCACGCTGTGGGCGATCCTCGTGCTGCGCCACGAGCGCGTCCCCCGCGACCGCGCGCTCTGGGGGCACTCCGCCGTCGTCGCGGTGCTCCTCAACACCGTGCCGTTCACGCTGTTCTCGTTCGGCGAGACCCGGGTCAGCTCCGTCCTCGCCGGGGTGATGAACGCGACCACCCCGCTGTTCACCCTGCTGTTCACCGTCCTCACCGTCGCCGAGGAGCGCCGCCCCGGCGCCCGCCGGCTCTCCGGCCTCGCCCTCGGCTTCGTCGGCGTGCTCACCGTGCTCGGGGTCTGGCGCGGCATCGGCTCCGGCGAGGCCGCCGGCGGCCTCGCCTGCCTGGCCGCCGCCTGCTGCTACGGCGCGGGCTTCGCCTACCTGCGCCGCTTCCTCTCCGGTCGGCCGGAGTCGGTGGTCACCCTCTCCGCCGTCCAGATCGCCTGCGCCACCGCCGAGCTGGCCGCCATCGCGCCGTTCGCCGCGGGCGCCCCGCGGTGGCCGGGGGTGGGCGCGGCCGGCGCCCTGCTGGTGCTGGGCGCGGTCGGCACCGGCCTCGCGTACCTGCTCAACCTCGGGCTGGTCCGCACGGCCGGCACCGCGGTGGCCTCCGCCGTCACCTACGTCATGCCGCTGTGGTCCACGGCCCTCGGCGCGGCCTTCCTCGCCGAGCCCGTCGGCTGGAACGCCCTGGCCGGCGGCGTCCTGGTGATCGCCGCCGTCGCCCTGACCCGCCCCCGGCCCGCAGCCCGCCCGGTCGGCTCCGCCGCCTCCACGTCCGACGCCCCGAGGCCTGGTCAGAGGGTTCGTTAGAGTGGCCGGGTGAACGAGGGGGAGCAGCAGCCGACGGCCGTCTGGGCCGCGCTGCGAGCCCATCCGCTGCGCTTCCCCGTCACCCCGTGGGTGCCGCGCTGCTGGGCGTACCTGCTCGGCGGCGCGCTGCTCGGCCCGCTGCTGCTGGCCGCCCTGACGGTGCTGCTGGTGCTCGGTCTGGGCCTGTCCGTGGTCGGGGTCGGACTGCCGGTCCTCCTCGCTCTGGCCCTCGCGGGCATCCCCGTCGCCGCCCTCGAACGCCGACGGCTGCGGCTGGTCGAGCCGGCACCGCTGCCCGACCCGCACCGCCCGCTGCCCGGTGCCGGCCGCCGCGCCCGGCTGCGGACCCGGCTGCGCGAGCGCGCCACCTGGCGCGAACTGGCCCACACCGCGCTCACCGCCACGGCCCTCGCCGCCGCCGCGCTCGGCTTCGGCGCCGCGCTGCTGTTCTCCGGCGCCCTGGTCGCCTCCCCGGTGATCGTCTGGGCGCTGGCTCCCGAAACCGTCATGATCATCCCCGGCCGGGCGGTGCCCGGGCCGCTCGCCGCCCTGCCGTTCAGCGCCGCCGGGCTCGCCGGACTCCTCCTCTGCGCCTACGCCGGAGCCCTGCTGACCACCGCCCAGGTCGCCCTCGCCCGCCTCCTGCTCGGGCCCCGCGAGGAGGACACCGGGCGGCAGGTCCTCGAACTCACCCGCTCCCGGGCCCGGCTCGCCGACGCCTTCGAAGCCGAACGCCGCCGCATCGAACGCGATCTGCACGACGGCGCCCAACAGCAGCTCGTCGCGCTCAGCATGACCCTCGGCCTCGCCGACCACGCGCTGCGCGACGGCAGCGCCGAGTCCGGCGACCGGGCCACCGCCCTGGTCGCCCGGGCCCGCGGCGAAGCCCGGCAGGCCCTGGAGCAACTGCGCGGCCTGGTCCGCGGCATCCACCCCCAGGTGCTCACCGACCACGGCCTCGCCGCCGCCGTCGCCGAGGTCGCACTGCGCCACCCCATCCCGGTCCGGTCCGACTTCGACCTCCCCGGCCGGCTGCCCGCCCCCGTCGAGACCACCGCCTACTTCACCGTCACCGAGGCGCTCACCAACGCCGCCAAGCACAGCGGCGCCGCCACCATCACCGTCAGCGGGCGCATCGCCGACGGCCGGCTGGTGCTCCAGGTGACCGACGACGGCCACGGCGGGGCGGACCCGGCCGCCGGGGCCGGACTGCGCGGACTCGCCGACCGGGTGGCACTCCTGAAAGGACGGCTCATGGTGACCAGCCCGACGGGCGGCCCGACCACACTGCGGCTGGAGGTCCCGTGCTCCGGATCGTGATCGCCGAGGACGCCGTCCTGCTGCGCGCCGGACTCGTCGAACTCCTCACCCTCGGCGGCCACCGGGTGACCGCCGCCGTCGGCGACGCCCGCGCCCTCGCCGCCGCCGTCGACGCCGAACGGCCCGACGCCGTCGTCACCGACGTCCGGATGCCGCCCGACTTCTCCGACGAGGGCCTGCGCGCCGCCCTCGACCTGCGCGAACGCCACCCGGGCCTGCCCGTCCTGGTGCTCTCCCAGTACGTCGCCACCCCGTACGCGACCCGCCTGCTCGCCGCCGCCGGCGCCCAACCCGCAGGCCTCGGCTACCTCCTGAAGGACCGCGTCGGCGACGTCGCCGACTTCCTCGACGCCCTGCGCCGGGTCGCCGCCGGCGAGACCGTCATCGACCCCGACGTGGTCCGCGTCCTGCTGCGCCAGCAGTCCGCCGACCACCCCCTCACCCGCCTGACCCCCCGCGAACGCGAAGTCCTCGCCCTCATGGCGGAGGGCCTCAACAACCAGGCGATCGCCACCCGGCTCACCATCACCGAGGCCTCGGTGGTCAAACACTGCGGCAACATCTTCATGAAGCTCGACCTCGACCCCACCGAGGGCAACCGCCGCGTCCTCGCCGTCCTGGCCCATCTCCGGGCGGCGTAGGGCGGCGTAGGGCGGCGCAGGGCGGCGTAGCGCGGGCGGTGCAGGTCGGTGGAGGGCGCGCCCGACACCGGGCGTCGGCGGCTCAGCGCAGGCCGAGACAGGGCAGCCAGGCCCGTGAGGCGTCGTGGCCCGCCGTGAGCAGGGCGCACAGCGGGCCGGCCGCGCCCCCGAGCAGGCCCATCCCCTCCGCGCCCAGGGCCTCCACCTCGGGCAGGCGGGCCCTCAGGTGGGCGAGCAGGCGGGCCCTCAGCGCGGCCGCGGCAGGCAGACCGGCGTGGTGGGCGAAGGCGTCGGCCACCGCCAGCACGCCCGAGGCGCCGTGGCACAGGGCCAGCAGGTCGCTCGCGCGGTCGCCGAAGAGGTGGAACCGCTCGTCGTACCGTTCGGCGAGCGTGCCGAAGGCCGCTGCGGCCCAGTCGGCCGTCTCCCGGTCGCCCGTCGCGTCGGCCGCGTCCCACAGGGCCCAGGACACTCCGGGGGTGCCGTAGCACCAGGCCTGGCGGGCGCGCGCTCCGGCGGGCGGCGGGCCGTCGAGCCCGGCGCCGTCCCAGGTGCGGATGGAGCGGGCGTCGTCGAAGGACTGCCGCACCAGCCACCCGGTCGCGCGGCGCAGGGCGGGCGTCAGGGCGGGCTGCGGTCCGAGGTGGCGTACCGCTGCGGTGAGTGCGATGACGACTCCTGCGGCGCCGTGGCCCGTGCCGGTGTTGATCCGGCCGTCGAGCCAGCCCAGGTGCGGGTGGCCGGCGTACTGCCCCGTCCGCAGCCGGGGCAGCTCGTCGGTGTCGCACAGCCGGGCCAGGTGGTCGGCGTACGGGCCGAGTTGGGCCGGTGTCGGGCGGGTTCCCGTGGTCAGGGCGAGCAGGGTGCCGGAGGGGCCGACGATGAGGTCGTAGTCCGGGAAGGCGACCTGCTCGGAGCGCCAGTCGAGGGCCGGCGCGGTGCGGACCAGGTGGTCGCGGAGCCGGTCGGCGACCGGATGCAGGCCCGGGTGGACCAGGGCTCCCAGCCGCAGGCCCGCCAGCGTTCCGGCCAGCCCGCCGTCGTACAGCCCGCAGTGGCCCGGCCCCTGGCCGGCGGTGCGGGCCCACAGCGCCACGGCTCGGGCCGCGGACCGTTCGGCTTCCGGCGCTCCGGTGGTGTGCAGCAGGGCGGCCAGGACGGGGATGCCCGGATCGGAGGTGTGCTCGGCGACCGCCGGGCTCTCGCGGGGCCGGGCGGACCAGGCGTCGAGGAGCCGGACGGCGATTCCGGTGACGGCGGTGCCGGCGGTGTCGGCGGTGTCGGTGTTCTCGGCGTTCGCGGTGTGCTGCGGCACGGTGGCTCCTCGGGAACGACGGGTCGGCACTCCGCCCGGCCTGGAGGGGCCGGGCGGAGTGCCGGTGGTGGCGGCCGTCAGGGGCCGCTGTCCGGGTGGCCGTCCGAGGGCGTGCCCTCGGACGGCCTGACGGGAGATCAGCAGAACAGGCCGCTACAGAGCAGCACCGTGTCGCAGATCAGGACGGTGCAGACGCCGCTGCAGCCGCCGCTGCTGGCCTCGGGGGTCGGCAGGGTGGTCTCGGTGATGCGCGCGTCCAGGTCGCCGATGAGGGCGTCGAGGTCGGTGAGCGCCGTGATGTCGGGCATGGTTGTCCTCCTTCAGGAGCGGTGACGGGTGGAGACCGCCCCGGTGGCCCGCCCGCGAGGGGCGGGCGCACCGGGGACGTCGGGTTCGCCGCGCAGTGCGGCGGCGGCGGGCTCCGCGAGTTCCTCGGCGCCCTGGTCGAACGGAAGTCTGAGCAGCAGTTGGGCGGCGACGGCGGCACCGCCGTGCACGGGGTCGTGGAGCAGCAGGCCGCCAGGGTCGGGGAGCATCTCCTCGACCAGCAGGTCCGCACCGGGGTGGCGCGCGCAGATCCGCTCCAGCAGGGCGACCGAGGTCAGCGCCGCGAAGTCCACGGGCACCGGTTTCGGCTGGGGTACGGCCCGGACGAACGCGAAGCGCGGCAGTCCGGCGCAGCGCCCGAGGGCGGCGAGGGCGCGCACCTTGGTCAGGTCGCCGTCGCCGGGCCGCCACAGCTGGGCCGCCGGCACCCGCCAGACGGCGGGGCTGATGACCAGGGCGCCGCCGCCGACGGTCACCCGGGGCAGCCGGTCCGTGTCGGGGAACGCCTCGGCCAGGCCGTCCAGGCGGATCAGGCGCGAGCCCGCCGGGTGGCCGGCGGCCAGCAGCAGCCGGACCAGGACGTCGTACGGGGGCAGGGGTGTACGGGTGGCGTGGTGGACGGGCAGCAGCCGGCACCCGTCGGCCTCGGCGATGATCCGCGGGCCGACCCGTCGCAGGGTGATGCGCTCCAGCGGCAGGTAGCGGGCCGTCAGGCCGTCCGCTCCCTGGTACGGCAGGGGATCGGGATCACCCGTCCACCAGCCGGTGATGACCGGCCGCCGTACGGCGTTGGCGGCGCGTCCGGCCAGCGGCGGCACCAGCAGTTCGACGAAGCGTGCCCCGGACAGCCGCTCGACGGAGGCGAGGAAGGCCCGGTAGCTGCGGAGGTTGTCGTAGCCGCCGTGCAGGGTGTGGAGCGCGTCGGCGAACCGGGCGTCCAGCACGCCCGCCGGTGAGGCGGTCTCCAGGACCGCGACCGGACCGGGGCCCGGCAGCGGACGCAGCACGCAGTCCAGGGGCCAGGGCGGCAGCGCGGTCGCGGCCGGGGGCGCCCCGAGAGTGTCCAGCAGGTCGTCGTCCAGGTCCACCGGTCCGCTGCCGGCCCGGGCTGACAGGTGGGCCAGCAGCCCGGCGTAGCCGGAACCGGAGGTCTCGGCGGGGTGCCAGCCCGCGTACCGGCGCGGGGGCGGAGGCGGCGGCGGGCAACTGCCGTCGGGCAGGTGGCGCGCGAGGATCTCGCCGAGGGGGCACGGCCGTTCGGTGAGCTCCGCGAGCTCGGCGGGCAGCCGGTGCGGGTCCGGCCCCGCGAGCCGGTCGGCTTCCCGCAGCCACGCCACGCGGGCGGCGGTGTCGAGGCCCTGCTGCACCTGGCGGGCGGCCGTTCCGGAGACCGCCGAGGCTATGGCGCGGTAGGAGTCGGTGAACCACGGCCGGGCGTCGTCGGCGGGGGCGGCGGGGCCGGTGGTACGGAGCTCCGACGCGGGTGCCGGCGCGGGTACGGGTGCGGGTGCGGGTATGGGCGCGGGTACGGCGGAATCGGCGCTCGGTGCGGGTGCCGGAGGAGGCGCCGGTTGCGGGAGGGTGCCGCGTGCGCGGACGTCCTCGGCGGCGAGCCAGCCCGTGGTGCGGCGGCGCGGGGCCGCGCAGGCCTGGAGCACGCCGAGTCCGAGCAGGTGCGCGAGGAAGCCGCGCAGCACCGCGGGAGCGGAAGCCGCCGCCCCGGCCGCCGTTGCGACGGTCGTCGCCGTGCCCAGCAGAGCCGCTTCGAGGTCGCCCAACAGGCGGGGGCCGTCGGCCAGGTGGGCCAGCACGTGATCCAGGGGGAGGGACCGCCGCAGGTCGACCCGCCGCAACCGGCCCCGGTCGTGCGGGTCGGTCACCCAGCAGCGCAGGACACCGGCTCCAGGTGCGGTGCCCGCCGGCTGGGGGAAGTGCAGTGGAGCCAGGGCCAGCACCGTGGCCGGGTCCGCCGCCCGCAGGTCCAGGGCGCCGAGCCGGGCCCGCACCCCGTGGACGTTCTCCACGGCCTGGGCCGCCACCCCGCCGAGGGCCGTGCCGGGCGGGACGAGCCGCGGCAGGGCGCCGTCGGCCCCGCCGCCGTTCGCGCCGTCCTTCGCGTCCGCCGGGGTGACCGGCAGCAGGGTGACCTGGCCGACCCAGCCGCGCGGGGTGGTCTTCGCCGCGGCCCGGCCGAGCGCCCGCCACACGTACGCCGCCCGCTTGCGCAGCCGCTTCCCGCTCCAGGACTCGCCCGCCGCCAGTCGGCCGGCCACGTCTGCGGCCGCTCCGGGTTCCACCTCGTCCAGGAAGGCCCGCATGACGGGCGACGCGCACACCAGGGACCAGCCCAGGGCGCCCACGCGCTCGCGCTCGGCCGCCACCGCGGCCTCCAGCCGCCGCAGGGCGGCGGCCGCCGACTCGGCCTCGCCGGCCAGCCGTGCGGCGTCCGCGGCGAGGCCGCCGGCGGCGGGCAGCCGCCCCAGCAGCCCGCAGTCGGCCGGGCCCGGTGCGGCGCCGGAGTGCAGCCGACGGCGCACGGCCAGCACAGCGCGGCGGTCGGTGGCGGTGAGGGCGGGGTGCGGCACGACCAGGATGCCCAACTGCTCGGCCAGTCGGCGGGCGTGCTCCGCCCGCCGCTCGTCCCGCCGGGCGTGGTCGGCGACCTGTGCGAACAGCTCGGGGTTGCCCGCCGCCGCCCACGCCGCCAAGGGCATGCCGGCCACGCGGAGCAGTGCCGCGGCGCCCAGTTCCCGGTCCTCGTCCACGTCAGGACCTCCCGTCACCGGTGAGCGCGTGGGTCAGCAGGCTCTGCCGGGCCAGGGAGAACCGCCCCCGGTTCCAGTGGAAGACGACGTAGTGGGCGGCGGCGCGGCGCGGGCCGATCACCGCTTCACCGGACTCGAAGTAGCCGGTGCGCCAGCGCTCGGCGGCCCGGCGTACGGCGTCCCCGTGCACCTCGACCGCCGCCCGCCGTCGCGGCGGCAGCGGAGCGAGCAGGCTCCGCCCGCCGGCCCGCCAGGCCGCGAGGATGCCCGCGGCGGCGCGCCGGGTGTCCTCGTCCGGGTCGGTGCCCAGCCTGCGGCCGGCGTCGTCCTGGAGCACCTGCCAGACCCCGCGGTGCTCCCAGCCGACGATGCCGAGGCCGCCGAGGAGTTCACCGAGGAGGTACAGGGACAACCGCCAGTCCGCGACGGCCTCCGGTCGGCCCGGTGCCGTGACGGTGTCGTGGTGATCGAGCCAGGCCAGGGAGTCCACCGTGAACAGGTCGTGGACGTGCCGCATCGAACGCGGGCCGCCGAAGAGGTAGGTCTCCGGCTCGTACCGCCCGCACAGCGGCGGTTGCGGCTGTCCGTCCACCGCGCGGAAGCGGCGCGTCAGTTCCTCGCGCAGCGCCCCGGCATCGGACCGGCCGGCCTCGAACCGGACCCGTAGTCCGGGCGGTTTGTGCATGAAGAAGAAGGAGCGCGCCGCGCCGGCGGAGATCAGGTCGCGGGCCGTGTCCGCGACGGCGCGGTACGTCCGGTGCCAAGTGGCCGGGCCCGGCGCGAGGTTGATCTGCACCCAGCCGTCCTCGGGCCGGTCGTCGCGCAGCGCGGACAGCCCGGCCGTCAGGAACGCGCGGCGCGCGGCCTCGTACTCGGGGCCCGCGGAATCGACCGGTACCGTTCCCCACGGAATGTCGCGAGCGTCCCGGAGGCAGTCGGCCAGCAATCGTTCGACCTCCACCATGGTGCCCACCTCCTCGTGATTTCGGCTCTGCTCCTGGGGTTTCCACGATTCGGTCGGATTGAAAAACGGAAGGCAAATATTCATATGATGAAAAAGGGTGCGCCCGCTGCGCGTAAGGGACTTCGCGCGCCGAAGGCGCATCCTGCGGGCGGATTCGTTGGCCTTCACCCCCCCTGACTCGATGATCGCCGGAATATCGGCGAGTTGGTGCCATGGTGGCTTGAACTCCCTTTGAAGAAAGCGGCGTTGGCGCGCCAGAAAGTGTCAGGAGAGCTCGGCGGGAGCGCCGGTGACGGACCGGGTGGGGTCGAGCAGGTGGGCGAGGCGGTGGGCGGAGGCGGTCCAGGACCAGTGGGTGGTGGCCCAGTCGCGGCCGGCGGCGCCCATCCGGGCGCGGTCCGCCGGCGGGGCGAGGAGGAGGCGGGTGAGGGCGGCGGCCACGTCGGCCGGGTCGCGCCCGTCGACGACGGTGCCGGTGACGCCGTCGAGGACGGTGTCGGGGGCGCCGCCGGAGCGGCCGGCGACGACGGGCAGGGCGGCGGCGGCCGCTTCGAGGTAGACGATGCCGAGGCCTTCGGCTTCGAGGCCGGCCCGGCGGGTGCGGCACGGCATGGCGAAGACGTCGGCCTCGGCGTAGTGGGCGGCGGTGGCCGCGTGGTCGAGACCGCCGGCGAATTCGACGCTGCCGGGCTCGGTGCACCGGTGGGCGAGCGCGCGCAGGCGGTCCTCGTACGGGCCCTGGCCGACGAGGACGAGGACCGCGCCGGGGACGGCCCGGCGGATCGCCGGCAGGGCGCGGATCAGGACGTCCTGCCCCTTGCGCGGGACGAGCCGGGCGACGCAGAGGATCACCGGCCCGGTGCGGGCCCGTCGGGCGCCGGCCGCGCCGGGCCGGAAGCGGTCCGGGTCCACGCCGGGGACGAGGCGGGCCAGTCGGGCGCCCGGGCCGAGCGCGGGGGCGATCCGGGCGCGGGTGTACTCGCCGAGGTAGGTGACGACGTCGACGCTGCGGCCTATCCGGCGCAGCAGGCGGCGGGCGCCGGGGGTGCGGGCCCACCAGATCTCGTGGCCGTGGGTGGTGGCGACGGTGCGGCGGATGCCGTCGGCCTGGCGGAGCAGCCCGGGGGCCATCGCGGCGAGCGGGGCGGCGGCGCCGAACCAGACCCGGTCGCAGCCGTGGGCGCGGGCGATCTCGGCGGCGCGGCGGGTGGCCCGGGCGGTGGGCAGCAGGGTGCGGGCCCGGTCGCGGATCACCGGGAAGGGGAGAGCGGCGTCGTGCCGATCGGCGCCCGGTTCGGCGGAGGTGTAGACCACGACGTCGGAGTGGGGCAGCCGGGTGGCCAGGGCGTGGACGAAGGTTTCGATGCCGCCCTGGCGGGGCGGGAAGTCGTTGGTGACGATGAGTGTGCTGCCCATGGGCGGGTGAGACCTCGGTTCGGTGTTGGCGAAGGGATCGGAGCCAGGGCCGGCCGGTGGCGGTCGCAGGTCTGGGGAGTCGTGCCGATTCATCACCCGTTCATTGCATCGTCGCAGGTCAGCCTGGTCATCACGGTCAGGTCGAGTCCTCTGGTCGGGTTTCCCCTACCATCCGTCGGGGCCTTCGTCCGGCGAGCTTCGCATCCGATCTGACGTTCGGTGTCCGTCGAATTACGGAAAGTGCCCGCGCTCCCGCTATCGTGTCGGCGTGGTGAGGTCGTGGGATGCGGCAGTGGAGCGGGCGCAGGACCGGCTGGCGGCGGGGCCGCGGCTGCGGGCGGTCGCCGAGGGGGACGAACGGCGGTTCGCCCTCTGGGACTTGGCGTCCCTGGTGGAGGGCGAGCTGGGGGAGCTGGTGGCCCCGGACGAGCTGACGCCGGAGGCCGAGCGCCGGTGGCGCGAGCGGCTGGGGGAGAGCGGCCGGGAGTGGCCCGGCGGCGAGCTGTACCGGCGCCGCTACTGGGTGCTGGACGAGGACGGCGCCGCGGCCGGCACGGTGGCGGTGGACAACTGGACCAGGGGGCCCGGCCAACTCGCCGTCTCCTCCCTCTACTTGATTCCGCAGGCGCGCGGCCGGGGGCTGGCCGCCGGGGCGCTGGACGAGGTGTACGCGGCGGCCGCCGCGGAGGGCCTGCCCGGCTTCCGGCTGGAGGCGCACTGGGCCTGGCAGCACGCCGTCCGCTACTACCTGCGCCGTGGCCTCTGGGTGGTCGGCTGGAAGCGTTCGCTGGCGCTGGCCCGGATGCCGCAGCTCCCGCCGTACCGGGTGTGCGAGGAGGGCGACTGGCTGCACCTGCTGGTCGCGGACCGGGGGTGGGGCTGGGTGCCGATGCTCGCCGCCGGCTGCGAGGGCCGCTGGCTGCGGCTGGACGAGACGCCCGACTACCGGGCGGCCGACGGCTGGGTGCACGAGTACGCGCGCTCGACCCTGGCGCTGCACCTGGCGCTCGCGGGCCGGCCGCTGGTGCGCGGCCCGCAGTGGTGGGCGGAGGCGTGGCGGTGGTCGGACGCCGGGGAGCCGGAGGGCCTGGCCTACAAGATCGAGCAGTTCGAGCAGCTGGCCCTGGCGGCGGGCCGCGAGGTGGTCAGCCCGTACCGCCCGGCGGCGGTGTCCGAAACCCCGGTGCCGACCCCGACTCCGCCCCCGGCGTCGAGGGCGCAGGCCCCGGTGGCGGCGGCGCCGGGGCTGGCAGACTCGGGGGATGGCTGAGATCGAGATCGACGGCGCCCCGGCCGACCCGGCCCGGCTGGCCGCACTGGGGCTGCTGAACTACGGGCACTTCACCACCCTGCGCGCCGAGGCGGGCCGGGTCCGGGGCCTGGCACTGCACCTGGACCGGCTGGTCCGGGACTGCCGGGTGCTGTTCGCCGCCGAGTTGGACCGGGCGGCGGTGCGGGAGCGGATCCGCGCGGTGCTGCCCGCCGACGGCGCGCCGGTGATCGTCCGGGTGACGGTGTACGACCCGGAGCTCGGCCTGGAGCGCCCCGGCGCCCCGGCGGCGCCCCGGCTGCTGCTGACCACCCGCCCGGCGGCGGTGGCCGCGCCGGGCCCGCTGCGGGTGCGCACGGTCGGGTACCGGCGGGAGCTGCCGGAGGTGAAGCACGTCGGCCTGTTCGGCCTGGTCCACCACCGCAGGCGGGCCCAACTCGACGGTTACGACGACGTGTTGCTGGTGGATCCGGACGGCGGCGGGGTGGTCGAGGGCGCCACCTGGAACGTCGGCTTCCTCGACGGCCGCCGACTGGTCTGGCCGGACGGCCCGAGCCTGCCCGGGGTGACCGCCGCGCTGCTGGCCGGCGCGTACGGCGGGCCGCAGTCGCGCGAGCGGGTGGACGCGTCCGGGCTGGGCCGCTTCACGGCGGCGTTCGCGGTGAACGCGGGCGTCGGCGTCCGGCCGTTGGCAGCGGTCGACGGTACGGCCCTCGACCCGGCGCACCCCGTGCTCGCCGAACTCGCCGCCGCCTACGGGGAGATCGCCGCCGACCCGGTGTGAGCCCACCCGGCGCGGGCCCGCAGCCCCCCGGAGGGGGGGTGGGGATATCCCCACCCCCGGTCCGCCAGCGGCCTCCATGGTCCGCCGGCCTGGACTTTTCTAGCGTGGAACCCGTCGACGACCACCGACGATCCCCGAGGGAAGGCCCACCCATGGCACGCCGCCACGACCGCCCATCGACCGAGCCGTACGCCGCCGGACCGCACGCCGTCGGACCGTACGCGACGGGGGCGTACGGCGGCGGCCCGTACCCCGAGCAGGGCGCCCTTCCGGCGATCGAGCTGCGCGGGGTGCGCCGCACCTACGGCCGCGGCAGCGAGACGGTGCACGCGCTGCGCGGGATCGACCTGGCGCTGGCCCGGGGCAGCTTCACCGCCGTGATGGGCCCGTCCGGCTCCGGCAAGTCGACCTTCCTGCAGTGCGCGGCGGGCCTGGACAAGCCCGACCAGGGGGAGATCCGCCTCGGCGGCGAGGACATCACCCGGCTGAGCGAGGACCGGCTCACCAAGCTGCGCCGCAGCCGGATCGGCTTCGTCTTCCAGTCCTTCAACCTGCTGCCCTCGCTGACGGTGGAGCAGAACGTGCTGCTCCCGCAGCGGCTGGCCGGCGAGCGCCAGGACCGCGCCCGGGCCCGGGAGCTGCTGGCCCAGGTCGGCCTCGGCGAGCACGCCAAGCGGCGGCCCGGCCAGCTCTCCGGCGGCCAGCAGCAGCGGGTGGCGATCGCCCGCGCGCTGATCACCGACCCGGACGTGGTGTTCGCCGACGAGCCGACCGGCGCGCTGGACACCCGCACCGCGCACGAGGTGCTGGGCCTGCTGCGGCGCGCCGTGGACGACCTGGGCGCGACGGTGGTCATGGTGACCCACGACCCGGTGGCGGCCTCGTTCGCCGACCGGGCGCTGTTCCTGGCCGGCGGCGCGCTCGTCGACGAGCTGCACCACCCGCACGCGCAGGCCGTCGCCGACCGGATGGTCTCGCTCACCGCCCGCCCGGTGGGGGTCGCGGCGTGAACGGGCGGCGTGGACCGATCGACGAGTGGAACGGGGCAGGGGCATGAGCAACGGACTGGCGCGCGCCTCGGTGCGCTTTCGACCCGCCTCCTTCGTGGGCACCCTGGTCGCCCTGCTGCTGGGCGCCGCCGTGGTGGTGGCCTGCGGCGTGCTGCTGCAGACCGGACTGACCGCGGGCGTCGCACCGCAGCGGTACACGGGCGCCCCGGTGGTGGTCGCGGCCGACCCGATGGTGCGGATCACCGCCAAGGTCGGCCACGACAACGAGACCAGGGAGCTGACCACCCCCGAGCGGGCCCGGACGGACGCCGCCCTGGTGGGCCGGATCTCCGCACTGCCCGGGGTCGCCGCCGCCCGCCCGGACAGCGCCTTCCCGCTGCCGGCCGGCGCCGGCACCCCCGCCCTGACCGGCCGGGGCTTCGCCGCGCTCGGCATCGCCGGCCCGGCCGACCAGCTGGTCGAGGGCCGCGCGCCCGGCGCCGACGAGGTGGTGCTGGACGCCGACACGGCGCGCGCCGCCCACCTCGCGCCCGGCGCGAAGCTCACCCTCACCGCCCCCGGCGGCACCGGCGACTACCGGGTCTCCGGCCTGGCCGCCGCCCAGTCGGCCGGCCCCACCGCCTGGTTCGCCGACGCCACCGCCGACCGCCTCTCCGGCCACCCCGGCCGGATCGACGCGATCGCCGTCCAGCCGCGCGAGGGCGTGGACCGCGCCGCGCTGGTCGCGCAGGTCCGCCAGGCCCTCGACGCCCAGGCCCCCGGCACCAAGACCGCGGACGCCAAGGCCGCCGGCACCCCGGCCATCGGCCTTGAGACCAAGGCCGAGAGCGGCGGTGCCAAGGTCTTCACCGGCGACGGCCGCGGCACCGTCGAACAGCCCGCCATCGGCGAGGCCCGCACCCTGCTGATGGCGCTCGGCGGCAGCTTCGGCGGCTACGCCACCATGACCGCGATCTTCGTCGTGATGAGCACCGTCGCCCTGGCCACCGGCCAGCGCGCCCGCGAGTTCGCCCTCCTGCGCGCCATCGGCGCCACCCCGCGGCAGATCCGCCGCACCATCGCCACCGAGGCGATGCTGGTCGCGCCGGTCGCCGGGGCGCTCGGCATCCTGCCCGGACTGGCCCTGGCCCACTGGTGGTTCGACGAACTGACCTCGCGCGGCGCCGTGCCGCAGGGCGTGCGGCTGGACGTCGGCCCGCTGCCGATGCTCGCCGCCGTCCTCATCTGCACCCTCGCCGCGCTGACCGCCGGCTTCCTGGCCGCCCGCCGCCCCGCCAAGCTGCGTCCCGGTCAGGCGCTCGGCGCGGCCGCCGTCGAACCGGGCCACCCCGGCAAGGTGCGGACCGTCATGGGGCTGCTCTTCGCCGTCGGCGGCGTGGCGGCCGCCGGCTTCGCGGCCGCCCTGGACGGCATGAACGCCGCCAACACCGCGCTCGGCGTGGTCATGTGCTTCATGCTGGCCGTCGCGCTGCTCGGCCCCTGGGTGGCGCGGGTCGCCGCCACGGTGTTCGGCGCCCCGCTGCGGGCCGGCGGCGCCCCCGGCTCGCTGGCCGCCGACAACACCCGCGCCAACGCCCGTCGGTTGGCCTCCGCGATCACCCCGATCGTGCTGGTCACCGCCTTCTGCGGCACCCTGCTGTTCCTCCAGAGCACCATCAGCCACGCCACCGGCGTGAACGTGCGGGACGGCATCGTCGCCGACCACGTGATCGGCTCCACCGGCCCCGGCCTGCCCGCGGGCACCGCCGACCGGGCCGCCAAGGTGCCCGGTGTGGACACCGCGGTCGGCGTGCTGCGCACCGCCGCCGTGTACACCCACGACATGCAGCTCGGCTCCGCGACCGCGCTCGGCGTCGGCGGCGACCCGGCCCGGCTGTCCCGGGTGCTCGACCTGGGCGTGCGCAGCGGTTCGCTCGCCGACCTGGGCCGCGCCGCCGACACCGTCGCCCTGGACGCCACGCTGGCCGACGCCCTGGACGTCAAGGTCGGCGACCGGGTGCCGCTGCGGCTCGGCGACGGCACCCCGGTGCGGCCCGCCGTGGTCGCCGTCTACGACCGCGGGCTCGGCTTCGGCCAGGTGCTGCTGCCCCGGGCGGTCGTCGCCGAGCACGTCACCGCCGGGTACGACAGCCAGGTGCTGGTCGCCGACGCGCCGGGCGCCGACCGCACGGCGGTGGCGGCCGCGCTGGCGGGCCTCGCGGGCCCCGGCGGGGCGACCGTGACCGACCGGGCCGGATTCGTCGCCCAGTCCGACAAGATGATGGAGCTGAACGCCTGGGCCAACACCGTGATGGCCGGCGTGCTCGGCGGGTTCGCCGCCGTCACCGCCGTCAACACCCTGGTGATGACCGTCCTCGACCGGCGCCGCGAGGTCGCCCTGCTCCGACTGGCCGGCACCACCCGGCGCCAGGTGCGCGGCATGATGCGCTGGGAGGCGCTGCTGGTCGCCGCGACCGGCCTGGTGATCGGCGGGGGGATCGCCTGGACCGCCCTCGTCCCGATCGCCCGGGGCGTCGCCAACTCCTCCCCGTACATCCCGCCGGTGCTCGCCCTGCCGCTGGCCGCCGGAGCCGTCCTGCTCTGCCTCGGCGCGACCGGGCTGCCCGCCCGGGCCCTGCTGCGCACCCGCCCGGTGGCGCTGGGCGCCGCCCGGCAGTAGCCGAGGCCCGTGAAAGCCCGAAGGGCCCCGTCCGGTACCGCCGGACGGGGCCCTTCGGGCTGTCGCGGCACCTGCTCGAGGATCGCTGGACGGGCACACCAGAGCCTCGCTCGTACGGGTGACAAAAGTCGGGCCGAGTAGGCGCAATGGGGTAGCTGGGAAAGTCCAAACCCCTTTATTGGAGCTGATCGTGATGTCGGATCAGCTACGCTCTCGCCCGCCCCGACCCGTCCGACCCGCCCGACCCGCCCGACCCGCCGAAGCAGAGAGTAGCCCGACATGAGCAGTCCTCCCGCGGCCGCCGCGCCCCGCTGGCCGCTGATCCTGCTGCGCACCACCGCGACCACCCTGGCGGTCCTGGCCCTGCTCCAGGTCATGCTGGCCGGCAGCTTCCTCAACGGCACCTACGAGTCCCTCAAGGACCACGAGGGCAACGCGATGACGCTGGCCACCGTGGTCCTCTGCCAACTGGTGGTGGCCGCGCTGGTGCGCCGGCCCGGCCGCGGCCCGCTCTGGCCGCTGTGGACCACCGCCGTGCTGACCGTCGCCGTCGTCGGCCAGATCGCGGCCGGCTACGCGCGGTCGATCAGCGTGCACGTCACCCTCGGGGTGCTGCTGGTCAGCGGGGTCCTGTTCGGGCTGGTCGGGGCCTGGCGGCTGCCGCTGCCCGCCCGCGCGGACCACCAGCCCGAGCCGGACGGAAGCGGACGCCTGCCGCGCCCCGGCGGGCCGCTGGAGGTGTCCAAGTGAACCGTCGCCGGTTCCTGGGCGTCGGTGCCTCCGTCCTCGGCGCGGGCGCGCTGGCCGCCGTCGCCGGCCCCGCCGCCGCCCGGCTGTTCGCCGAGGGCCACCCCGGTCGGCTGCTCGGCAGCGGCCTCGACCTGCCCGAGCCGTTCCAGGTCCCGCTGCCGGTGCCCACGGTGCTCCAGCCGGTGCGCACCGACGCGACGGCCGACTACTACGAGATCACCCAGCGGGTCGCCGAGCTGGAGATCCTGCCCGGCGTCAGGACCAAGGCCTGGACGTACGGGGGTACCTTCCCCGGGCCGACGCTGGCCACCCGGTCCGGCCGGGCGGCGGTGGTCAAGCACCGCAACGAGCTGCCGGTGCCGTCCGTGGTCCACCTGCACGGCGGCCACACCCCGGCCGACAGCGACGGCTACCCCGTCGACCTGCTGCTGCCGGTCGGTTCCTCCGGTGCGGGCCAGGGAGCGTCGGGCATGCAGGGGATGTCTGATATGCCAGGCATGTCAGGGATGGGCCACGAGGCGGGGCGCACCGCCGAGGGCGAGCGCACCCACACCTACCCGGGCAAGCAGCGCGCCGCCACCCTCTGGTACCACGACCACCGGATGGGCTTCACCGGCCCCGGCGTCTGGCGCGGCCTGGCCGGCTTCCACCTCGTCCACGACGACGAGGAGAACGCCCTGCCGCTGCCGCGCGGCGACCGCGACCTCCCGCTGATGCTCGCCGACCGCTCCTTCACCGAGGACGGCTCCTTCCGCTACCCCGCCATCGACGAGGACCTCGCCTCGCCCGGCGTCACCGACGACTACATGAACGGCGTCCTCGGCGACGTCATCCTCGTCAACGGCGCCCCCTGGCCCCGCCTCGACGTCGACCGCGCCCGCTACCGGCTGCGCCTGCTCAACGCCTCCAACGCCCGCCCCTACCGGCTCCGGCTCGACCCGCAGCCCTCCGGCGGCGACGCCCTCGTCCAGATCGGCTCCGACGGCGGCCTGCTCGCCGCCCCGGTCGCCCACGACGTGCTGGAGATCGCCCCGGCCGAGCGCTTCGACATCGTCGTCGACTTCTCCCGCTACGCCCCGGGCACCTCGGTGCGGCTGCTCAACCTCTTCGGCAGCGGGCGCACGGCGGAGGTGATGCGCTTCGACGTCTCCGGCAAGAAGGTCAGCGACGACTCGACCGTGCCCGACAAGCTGTCCACGATCGAGGGCCTGGACGCCTCCGCCGTCGACGTCACCCGCAAGTTCGTCTTCCGGCGCAGCGGCAGCTACGGCTGGACCATCAACGGCGACCTGTACCGGCCCGGCCGCGACCTCGCCCGGCCCGCCCTCGGCAGCACCGAGCGGTGGCGCTTCACCTCCGACCTGCACCACCCCGTCCACGTCCACCTCAACCAGTTCCAGGTGCTCAGCCGCAACGGTCGCGACCCGGGCCCGTACGACGGCGGCTGGAAGGACACCGTCGACCTGCGCCCGGCCGAGGCGGTCGAAGTCCTGGTGCGCTTCACCGACTACCGGGGGACGTACATGATGCACTGCCACAACCTGGAGCACGAGGACATGGCGATGATGGCGGACTTCACCGTGCAGTGAGACCGTGCAGTGAGCCGGGGCCGGCCTGCGTCATTCGGCCGGCTTCCCCCGGCACTCGTGGCCTGGCGTCGCGGGGAGACGTACCCCGCCCGCCGCCCGCCGTCTTCGCCGTTTCGTCCTCCCGCCGTCCCACCGACCGAGGAGCCGCGTATGACCACCCCCGCCGAACGCCGCCGGCACGGCCGGGCCGCCCGCGACCGCGTCTCCCGCTCCGCCCACGGGCGGTGGATCCCCGCCGCCGACCGGCCCGACCCGGTCGAGGTGCTGGTGCGCCAGGGCGAGGACCGGGTCGCCCGGCTGCTGCCGATCCGCTACGGGCGGATGGCCGACACCCCCTTCGCCTACCTGCGCGGCGCCGCCGCCGTCATGGCCGCCGACCTCGGCGCCGTCCCCGACACCGGCCTCACCGTCCAACTCTGCGGCGACGCCCACCTGGTGAACTTCGGCCTGTTCGCCTCGCCGGAACGCGCCCTGCTCTTCGACGTCAACGACTTCGACGAGACCCACCCCGGCCCCTTCGAGTGGGACGTCAAACGGCTGGCCGCCAGCATCGCCGTCGCCGCCCGCGACCACGGACAGGACGAGGACCGCGCCCACCGCGCGGCCCGCGCCGCCGTCGAGGGCTACGCCACCGCCATGCGCCGCCTCGCCGGGCTCGGCGAACTCGACGTCTGGTACTCCCGGATCGACGCCGGCGACCTGCTGGCGCCGCTGCGCAAACCCCGGCAGCGCAAGCAGGCCGAGGCCGACCTCGCCCAGGCCCGCCGCCGCACCAGCCTGCACGCCTTCGGCAAGCTCACCGAGGAACGCGACGGGCAGCGGCGCATCATCAGCGCGCCACCGCTCATCGAACCGCTGAAGAAGAACGAACTGCGCGACGTCGGCAGGGTGTTCAGCGACTACCGGGCCACCCTCGCCGAGGACCGCCGCGTCCTCCTCGACCGCTACCGCTTCGTCGACGCGGCGATGAAGGTCGTCGGTGTCGGCAGCGTCGGCACCCGCTGCTACATCGTCCTGCTGGAGGGCCGGGACACCCGCGACCCGCTGTTCCTCCAGCTCAAGGAGGCCGGACGGTCCGTCCTGGAGGACCACCTGCCGCCCACCCGGGTCGACGCCGAGGTCTCCGTCCACCACGGCGGGCGCCGCGTCGTCACCGGCCAGCACCTCATGCAGGCCGCCGGCGACATCTTCCTCGGCTGGACCACCGGCCCCGCCGGGCGCCACTTCTACGGGCGCCAACTGCGCGACATGAAGGGCTCGGTCCAGGTCGCCGACCTCGCCCCGTCCGGCCTGCGCGCCTACGCCGACCTGTGCGGCCGCACTCTCGCCCGCGCCCACGCGCGCACCGGAGACCGCCTCGCCATCGCCGGCTACCTGGGCGGCGCGGACACCTTCGCCGAGGCGATCGCCGACTTCGCCGTCCGGTACGCCGACCAGACGGCGCTCGACCACGCCGAACTGGTCGCCGCGATCGACGCCGGCCGGATCACCGCGACCCCGGGCGTCTGAAGCACGACGCGCCCCCGGGGCGCAGGGGTGCGGGGGAGGCGGAAAACGGGTTGCCTCGGCAGGCGCGGTCGGCGTTGGCTGGCCCGCATGACCGAACTGCGTACCGACCGCCTGCTCCTGCGCCCCTGGCGGGACACCGACCTCGCACCCTGGGCCGCGCTGAACGCCGACCCCGAAGTCCGCGAGCACCTCGGCGACATCCTCACCCGCGAGCAGTGCGACGCCTCGGTGGCGCGCTTCGAGGCCGAGACCGCGGCGCGCGGGTACGGCTGGCTGGCCGTCGAGGTGCGCGCCACCGGCGAGTTCGTCGGCCTGGCCGGCCTCGACGAGGTCGACGAGGGCCTGCCCTTCACCGGCGTCGAGATCGGCTGGCGCCTCGCGCGCGCCGCCTGGGGCCACGGCTATGCCACCGAGGCGGCCCGCGCCGTCCTCGCCCACGGCTTCGACACCCTCGGCCTCCCCGAGATCCTCGCCGTCACCACCGCGACCAACCACCGCTCGCAGGCCGTCATGCGCCGCCTCGGGATGACGTCCGACCCCGCCGACGACTTCGAGGACCCGACCGCCCCCGAGGGCCCGCTGCGGCCCAACGTGCTGTTCCGCCTCCGCCGCGAGCAGCGGGCGGCCTGACGGCGGCCTGACGGCGGGCCGGGAACGGGCCGGGAACGGGCTGACGGCAGGCGCGTCCCGGGGCTCGGCGCCGTTGTCAGTGGCGTGTGGTTGGGTGATCCACATGTTGGCGATCGGGGTGCAGGAGAACGACGGGACGCGCCACCTCCGGGTGGAGGCGGCCGAGTTGGCGCGGCTGGTGCGGCGGATCGGCGCGAAGGGCGACCGCTTCCTGGTCGCCCAGCGGATACCGGACCTGCCGGACGTCTTCATCCAGGTGTGGCACGCCGAAGGCGGCGAGTACACGCTCGAACACCGCGACGGCTCCGCGGCCCGGCACTTCGAGGTGCGCACCGAGGGGCCCGAGGCGGTCATCGCGGCGATGACGGGCTGGGCGCGGCACGAGCCGGGCTGGGGCGACGACCTGGACTGGCAGCCGCTCGACCTGGGCCCGCAGCCCGAGCCGGCCCCGCCGCTCGACCTGCCCGCCGACGACCTGCGGCAGTTGCACGACCGGCTGCGCCTCACCCTGGCCGGCGGCTACACCACCCGCGCCGAGCTCGCCGAACTCGCGGAGGACCACCTGGTCTCCGGCGACCACCGCCCGCTCTCCCGCGACCAGGCCGAGCAACTGGCAGACCGGCTCTGGCTGGAGCGCGTCGGCGAGCAGACCGGCTGGATCGGCGAGACCGACCCGGAACGCCTCACCCGGGCCTTCGCCGCCCTGGAGGAGGCCGGTATCACCGCCCGGGAGCACTTCAGCTGCTGCGCTTCCTGCGGCGACGCCGAGATCGCCGCCGCCGGGGCGCCGGACGCCCGCGGCTACGTCTACTTCCACACCCGGTCCACCGACTCCGCCGCCGCCGGCCACGGCCTCACCCTCCGCTACGGCGGCTTCGACGCCTCGCCGCTGACCACCACCGCCATCGGCCACGAGGTGGCCGGCGCGCTGGCGGACGTCGGCCTGCCCGTCGGCTGGAGCACCGACCCCTCCCGCGCGATGGAGATCCGCTCCCTCCTCTGGCGCCGCCGCCTGGCCGGGTGAGGACCGTGGCCCCGACGGGGAGGCGGGTGGGTCACGGCACCAGGAGGTGCAGGGCGCCGGGCGCGGCGCTCACGTCGACGGGGAGGGCCGCGATGAACTCGCCGTCGGCGTAGGCGGTGATGGCGGGGGAGTCGATCCGCAGGGACGCGGTGCGGTGGGTGGTGACTTCGGGGTGGGCGGTGTGGGTGCCCTTGAAGAGGGTGGGGAAGAAGCGGGCGATGCGCAGCCGGGGCATGGCGGCGACGAGGGTGAGGTCGAGGAGGCCGTCGTCCGGGAGGGCGTCGGGGCAGATGAGCATGCCGCCGCCGTAGCTGCGGGTGTTGCCGACGGCGGCCAGGGTGAGGTCGCGTTCGATGACGGTGCCGTCGGCGAGGGTGATGCGGAACGGCAGCGGGCGCAGGTTGGCGAACTCGGCGAGGATGGCCAGGTTGTAGCGCATCCGGCCGCGGGGCCAGCGCAGGCGGTTGGCGCGGTCGCTGACCAGCGAGTCGAAGCCGGTGGCGAGGACGGAGCCGTACCAGCGGGTGGTGCCGTCGGCGGCGGTGACCAGGCCGAGGTCGACGGTCCTGGTGCGGCCGGCGGCGACGACGTCGGCGGCGGCTTCGGGGCCGGCGAGCGGGAGGCCGTACGCGCGGGCGTGGTCGTTGCCGGTGCCGGCGGGTATCACGCCGAGCCGGACGGCGGTGCCGGCGACGGCCTGGAGCGCGAGGTTGACCATGCCGTCGCCGCCGACGGCCACGACGGCGTCGACGCCGTCCGCCACGGCCCGGCGGGCGAGGCGGACGGCGTCCTCGGGGTCGCGGCCGGCGTGCCGGTCGACCTGGAGGCCGAGGGCGTGCAGACGGGCGACGGCCCGGTGGGCGGCAGGCGCGGCGTGGCCGGCGCCCGCCGCCGGGTTGCTGAGGACGGCCACTCGCCTGATGGCTCGCGGACCGCCGGTCACGGGATCAGCTTGCCGGGGTTGAGGATGCCCGCCGGGTCCAGTTCGGCCTTGACGGCGCGCAGGATGCGCACGCCGAGCTCGCCGATCTCGTCGCTCATCCAGGGCCGGTGGTCGGCGCCGACGGCGTGGTGGTGGGTGATGGTGCCGCCGGTGGTGACGATGGCGTCGCCGGCGGCGCGCTTGGCGGCGGCCCACCGGGTGAGCGGGTCCTCGCCGAGGGCGGCGACGACGGTGAAGTAGAGCGAGGCGCCGGTCGGGTAGACGTGCGAGACGTGGCAGAGGACGAGGGCGCCGGGCAGGGCGGTGGTGAGCGCCTCGGTGACGGCGGTCCGCAGCTGCGGGAGCCGGCTCCAACTGGCCGCGGTCTCCAGGGTTTCGCAGAGGGCGCCGGCGCTGAGCAGGGAGTCCCGCAGGTAGGGGGCGTTGAAGCGGCCGTGTTCCCAGGCCCGGGCGGGGGCTTCGCCGAGGGAGGTGGCGCCGGCGGCGAGCAGGGTGTCGCGGGTGAGCCGGTGGCGGGTGGCGACCTGTTCGGTGGTGCCTTCGAAGACGGTGACGGCGAGGCAGCCGGTGACGGCGGGGGCGCCGCCGATCTGCTCGGTCATGGCGAGGTTGACCATCGTCTCGGCCTCGTCGGAGAGCCGGATGACGGTGGGGCCGGTGCCGGCCTGCTCGACGGCGCGCAAGGCGGCGCTGCCGGTGGCGAAGTCGGGCAGGCTCCAGGCCTCGTAGGCCTTGACGGCGGGCAGCGGGTGGACGCGGAGCCGGACGGCGGTGATGACGCCGAGGGTGCCTTCGGAGCCGAGGAAGAGTTCGCGCAGGTCGGGGCCGGCGGCGGAGGCGGGGGCGCGGCCGAGGTCGAGCACACCGGCGGGGGTGACGACGCGCAGGCCGCGGACCATCTCGTCGAAGCGTCCGTGTCCGGCCGAGTCCTGGCCGGAGGAGCGGGTGGCGGCGAAGCCGCCGAGGGTGGCGTAGCGGAAGCTCTGCGGGTAGTGGCCGAGTTCGTAGCCGCGCTCGGCGAGCAGGGCCTCGGCGGCCGGGCCGGTGAGGCCGGCGCCGAGGACGGCCTCGCCGGAGGTCTCGTCGAGGTCGTGGAGCCGGTCGAGGCGGCGCAGGTCGAGCGAGATGACGGCGGTGAGGCCGCCGCGCTCGGGGTCGAGGCCGCCGACGACGCTGGTGCCGCCGCCGAACGGGACGACGGCGATGCGGCGTTCGGCGCACAGCGCGAGGACGGCGGCGATCTCCCGCTCGTCGCCGGGCAGCACGACGGCGTCGGGCGCGTCCTGGGGGGCGCGGCTGCGGCGGCGCAGCAGGTCGGGGGTCGACTTGCCGCCGGCGCGGGGGAGCCGGTCGGCGTCGGCGGCGCTGACGTTGGTCTCGCCGACGGCGGTGGCGAGGGCCTTGAGGTCGTCGGCGGCTATCCGCGAGGGCTGCAGGAGGACCTCGTCGGCGGCCGGTCCGGGGGTGGCGTCGCCGGTGACGCCGAGGGCGGCGGCGAGCAGTCCCTTGATGTCCGCGGACAGCTCCTTGGCGAGGGCCGGGTCGCCCCAGGCGTCCCACTTCATCGGGGGGAGCGGCAGCGCGGCGCCGGCCGGTCCCGCTTGCGTCTCAGGTGCCATGCGTTACAGTTTCACACATCATGTCAAGTAGTAACGCCGAGCCCCCTGGCAGTCCCGCCCGCAGCACCGACGACGCGATCCTGGACGCCGCCGCCGACCTGATCGTCCATCTCGGCGTGCGCCGAACGCAGTTGGCGGAGATCGCCCGCCGCGCCGGGGTCAGCCGGCCGACCGTCTACCGGCGCTGGCCGGACGTCCGGGCGGTGATCGGCGCCCTGCTCACCCGGGAGATCCGGGCCACCCGGGAGGGTGTCGCCCTGACCCTCGGGGGCGACGGCGCCCCGATCGGCCGGGAGGCCTTCGTCGACGGGGTCGTCGAGGTGGCCGTTCGGCTGCGGGACCACCCGGTGCTCGGCGCGCTGCTGCGCTCCGCCGACTCCGACCTGCTGCTGGAGTACGTCGTCGAGCGCCTCGGCACCAGCCAGCGCGGCCTGCTGGAGGCGCTGCGGGCCGGCATCGAGCAGGGGCAGGCGCACGGCTCGATCCGGGCCGGGGAGCCGGTCGAACTGGCCGCCATGGTCCTGCTGATCGCCCAGTCCACCGTCCAGTCGCACCGCATGGTCGCCTCCCTGCTGCCGGAGGCCGCCTGGCGGCGCGAACTGACCAGAGCACTGAACGGATACCTCGCGCCATGACCTCGACGCCCGCCGGATCCTCCGCCGCTCACCCCGCCGAATCCTCCGCCGCTCCCTTCGCCGGCTCCAGCCGACTCGACGCCGGCCGGCGCCAGGCGGAACTCGAAGCGCTGGGGGACGACCCGCGGGTCGACCTGCTGGTGATCGGCGGTGGCGTCACCGGCGCCGGGGTGGCCCTGGACGCCGCCTCGCGCGGGCTGCGCACGGTGCTGGTCGAGTCCCGCGACCTGGCCTTCGGCACCAGCCGCTGGAGCTCCAAACTGGTGCACGGCGGCCTGCGCTACCTCGCCTCCGGGCGGATCGGGGTGGCTCGGGAGAGCGCGATCGAGCGCGGCGTGCTGATGACCCGCACCGCCCCGCACCTGATCCGCGCGCTGCCCCAACTGGTGCCGCTGCTCCCGGGCTTGCTGCGCCCCGGGCAGGCCTCGCTGATCCGGGTGGGCTTCCACGCCGGGGACGCGCTGCGGATCGGCGCCGGGACGCCGGGCGCGCTGCTGCCCCGGGTGCGCCGGATCGGCGCCGCGCGGACGCGGCAGCTGGTGCCGGGCGTGCGGACCGCCGGACTGTCCGGCGCGCTGGTCGCGCACGACGGCCAACTCGTCGACGACGCCCGGCTGGTGGTGGCGCTGGCGCGGACCGCGGCGCAGTACGGCGCCACCGTGCTGACCAGGGTGCGGGCGGAGTCCGTGACCGGCAGCAGCGCCCGGCTCACCGACACCGTCACCGGGCAGTCGCTGACCGTCGAGGCCGGCGCGGTGGTCAACGCCACCGGCGTCTGGGCGGGCGAGGTGGACCCGTCGATCAGGCTGCGCCCCAGCCGGGGCACCCACCTCCTGGTGGACGCCGCCGCGCTCGGCCACCCGACCGCGGCGCTCACCGTGCCGGTGCCCGGTTCGACCAGCCGCTTCGTCTTCGCGCTGCCCCAGCAGCTCGGCCGGGTGGCGATCGGGCTGACCGACGAGGACGCGCCCGGTCCGATCCCGGACGAGCCGCAGCCCGCCGAGGGCGAGCTCGCCTTCCTGCTCGACACCGTCAACGCCGCCCTGAGCACCGCGCTGACCAGGGCGGACGTGCGCGGCGCGTACGCGGGACTGCGGCCGCTGATCGACACCGGGGGCGGCAGCACCGCCGACATCTCCCGGGAGCACGCGGTGCTGGAGTCGCCGTCCGGGCTGGTCACGGTGGTCGGCGGCAAGCTCACCACCTACCGGCGGATGGCGGAGGACGCGGTGGACGCCGCCGTCCGGCTGCGCGGCCTGCCGGCCCGGGCCTGCTGGACGGCCCGCCTGCCGCTGGTCGGCGCCCCGGCCCACCGGGACAGCCGCCCGCTCCCGGCGGGCGCCGTGCCCGGCTCGCTGCTCGCCCGCCACGGCGGATCGTCCCAGGAGGTGCTGGCCGCCGGGGAGTCGACCCCGATCGCGGAGGGCCTGGACGTGACGCGCGCCGAGGTCGCCTACGCCGTCACGCACGAGGGCGCGCTCGACGTCGCCGACGTGCTCGACCGCCGGACCAGGATCGGCCTGGTCGCCGAGGACGCCGAGCGGGCCCGGAAGGCGGTCGAGGAGATCGTGGCGCGGCGCCTGTAGCGGGTGGGGGAATCAGCGCGCCGCGCGCTCCGGCATCGGGTGCTCGGCCCCCGCGACCTCCAGGACACAGGAGTACGGCTGCTCGGCCGCGCCCGCGCGGTCCAGCCGCACCGAGAGCGGCAGCGGCGGCTCCTCGGCGAGCTGGGCGGCGAGCGTCAGCGGGTAGACGCCGTGCCCGTGGACGCGGTGGAAGGCGCACTCCTTGCCGTCCACCAGCAACTCGGTCTCGGTGATCCAGCCGGAGCGGACGTTGACGGTGACCGAGTGCCCGGCCTGGTCGAGGTGGAAGCTGTACCGCTGGCGCATGGGGAACCTCCCGCGCGGGGGCCACCGGTCGGGGCGGACCAGGGGATTCACCGCCAGTCTAGGGCGGCCGCGGGGCCTCGGCCCGGCGGGTGCGGCGGCCGGGGTGACGGGTGGTTCCCGGTGGAGCCCCTGAGAAATCCCCGGGGTGGGGCCCGACCGCAGGTGGATTCCCGTGATCTCTACAGTGTTGTAGATTCGTCCGCAGGGAGAGATCGAGGAGGGCATTGTGGGAGTTTCACTGGCCAAGGGCGGCAACGTCTCGCTGAGCAAGGAGGCGCCTGGCCTGAGCGCCGTGATCGTTGGTCTCGGCTGGGACGTGCGCACCACCACCGGCGCCGACTACGACCTGGACGCCAGTGCGCTGCTCTGCAACGCGCTCGGCAAGGTGGTCTCGGACCAGCACTTCGTCTTCTTCAACAACCTGCGCAGCCCCGACGGTTCGGTCGAGCACAGCGGTGACAACCTGACCGGTGGCGGCGACGGTGACGACGAGCAGATCAAGGTCGACCTGGCGCGGGTGCCGGCCGACGTGGCGAAGGTGGTCTTCCCGGTGTCGATCTACGACGCCGACGCCCGGCTGCAGAACTTCGGGCAGGTGCGCAACGCGTTCATCCGGGTGCTGAACCAGGCCAACGGCCAGGAGATCGCCCGCTACGACCTCAGCGAGGACGCGTCCACCGAGACCGCGATGGTCTTCGGTGAGCTGTACCGCAACGGCGCGGAGTGGAAGTTCCGCGCGATAGGGCAGGGTTACGCCTCCGGTCTGCGCGGCATCGCGACCGACTACGGCGTCAACGTCTGATCGCGGCAGGTGGGTTGCAGCAGGTGATCTGACGGGGTTTCGGCGGCCGCCGGCCTGTGCGGCCCACGCTCACTCGGGACGCCCGAGGGCGTGGCCGCCGAAACCCCCGCTGCCGGTGAGCTGACGGCGCCACCAGGCGTCCATTCCCGGTTCGTCCATGGCCGACCAGTCCGGTGCGGCGGCGACCTGCTCCCGGCCGAGCCGTCGGCCCAGTTCCACGAGCTCCCGCCCGACCACGCCCCGCTCCTGGTCGTACGCGGCCAGCAGGGCCGGCCAGGACCCGCCGTCCGCGGCGGCGGCCCGCCCGGCCTGCTCGAAGGCGTGCGCGTCCTGCAAGGCCTTCACCGCGCCGCTGGTGTTGTGCGGGCGGACGACGGTGGCCGCGTCCCCGCCGAGCAGCAGCCGGCCGGTCGTGCGGCGCGGGGTCTCCAGGTCGTAGACGGGCTGGAGGAAGGTCCGCTCGCGCGGGGTGAGGGTGACCAGGGCGGCCCAGTACGGCGGCAGGTGCCGTTCGGCGAGCCGGCGCAGCTCGTCGAGCTGTTCGTCGGTGAGGGTGCCCGCCGGGATGCTGGTCGGGCCGTCGAGGCGCAGCCAGGCGGGGGTGGGCGCGTAGAAGACCCAGTTCACCTGGGTGGTGCCGGGGGTGAGCCCGGGGATGCGGTAGATCACGACCTGGCCGCCGGGGTAGCAGACGGTGGCGCACTCGTCCTCCGGCCAGGCCGCGGCCCCGCCGGGGAGCTCCGCCAGCAGTGCGGCGTCGTAGCTGCCGCGCCAGCACACGTACCCGGCGTACGCGGGCCGGGCCTGCGGGCAGACCGCCGCGCGGACCACCGAGCGGTAGCCGTCGGCGCCGATCACCAGGTCGTACGGTTCGCGGGTGCCGTCGGGGGCGGCCGTCCAGGCGCCGTCCTGGTCGGTGCCGGCCGCGGTGACGATGTGGCCCTGCCGGAACTCGACCCGGTCGGGGGTGCGTTCGCGCAGGGCCTGCCAGAGGACGGCCCAGTGGTGGGAGTGGAACGGCATCGGCTGCTTCCAGAGCACCCGCCCGCGCCCGTCCGGTCCGTCGCCGCCGCGGTCCTCGGCCGTCTCCCGGGTGACCCAGCGGCGGACGGTGAGGCGGTGGCGGCGGATGCCGTCGTGGAGGTGGCCGGCGCGGACCAGTTCGTCGAAGCGGTCGTCGTTGATGCAGATCCCGACGCCGCGGTCCTCCAGCTGGCCCTCGCTGCGTTCCAGGACGATGATCCGGTCCGCTCCCAGCCGGGCGGCGGCCCCGGCGAAGGCGCTTCCGGCGATGCTGCCGCCGATCACGGCTATCGAGCTGCCCCGCATGGCGGTCCTTTCCGAGCTGCCGACACTGCCGATCTGACAATACGCGGATCATGCGCGGGAGTTCGCGGGAACCGGCAGAGCGCGGGCCCGGCCCGCAACCCCCTTATGCAACTAGTTGCACATCGGGCCGCCGTCCCCTACTCTGCGGTAACACCGACCCCCGCCGCCCCCAGGAGACGTCGATGAGCGCGTCGATGAGCACCACCCCCGGCAGCAGCCGCTACCCGCACCTGCTCAGCCCGCTCGACCTCGGCTTCACCACCCTGCCCAACCGCGTCGTCATGGGCTCCATGCACGTCGGCCTGGAGGAGGCCCCCGACGGCTACCGGCGGATGGCCGAGTTCTACGCCGAACGGGCCCGCGGCGGCGTCGGCCTCATCGTCACCGGCGGCATCGCCCCCAACGAGGCCGGGCGCCCCTGGGAGGGCGGCGCGATGCTCACCACCGGGGCCGAAGCCGACCGCCACCGCGTCGTCACCGAAGCCGTGCACGCCGCCGGCGGGAAGATCGCCCTGCAGATCCTGCACTTCGGCCGCTACGCCTACCACCGCGACCTGGTCGCCCCCAGCGCCCTCCAGGCCCCGATCAGCCCCTTCGTCCCGCACGAGCTCACCGCCGCACAGGTCGAGCAGACCGTCGAGGACTTCGTCCGCTGCGCCGGACTCGCCCGCCGCGCCGGGTACGACGGCGTCGAGATCATGGGCTCCGAGGGCTACCTGATCAACGAGTTCGTCGTCGCCACCACCAACCGGCGCGAGGACGAATGGGGCGGCCCGTACGAGCGCCGGATGCGCTTCCCGGTGGAGATCGTCCGCCGGGTCCGCGAGCGGGTCGGCGAGGACTTCATCATCGTCTACCGCCTCTCCATGCTCGACCTGGTGCCCGGCGGCTCCACCCTCGACGAGGTCGTCCGCCTCGCCCAGGCCGTCGAGGCCGCCGGGGCGACCATCATCAACACCGGCATCGGCTGGCACGAGGCCCGCATCCCCACCATCGCCACCTCCGTGCCGCGCGGCGCCTTCGCCTGGGCGACCAGGAAGGTGATGGGCACCGTCGGCATCCCGCTGGTCACCACCAACCGCATCAACACCCCGGAGATCGCCGAGCAGTTGCTCGCCGACGGCTGCGCGGACCTGGTCTCGCTGGCCCGCCCGCTGCTCGCCGACGCCGACTTCGTCGCCAAGGCGGAGGGCGGTCGCGCCGACGCCGTCAACACCTGCATCGGCTGCAACCAGGCCTGCCTCGACCACACCTTCAGCGGCCTGATCACCTCCTGCCTGGTCAACCCGCGCGCCTGCCACGAGACCGAACTCGTGCTCACGCCCACCAGATCGCGCAAGCGCATCGGCGTCGTCGGAGCCGGCCCGGCCGGGCTCGCCTTCGCCGTCTCCGCCGCCGAACGCGGCCACGACGTCACCCTGTTCGACGCCGCCGCGGCGATCGGCGGGCAGCTGAACACCGCCCGACGCGTGCCCGGCAAGGAGGAGTTCGACGAGACGCTGCGCTACTACCGCACCCGGCTCGCCGAGTTGGCCGTCACCCAGCGCCTCGGCGCCACCGCCACCGTCGACCGGCTCGCCGCCGAGAACTTCGACGAACTCGTCCTCGCCACCGGCGTCACCCCGCGAACCCCCGCCGACCTCCCCGGCGTCGACCACCCCAGCGTCGTCGGCTACCTCGACGTCCTGCGCGACGGCGCCCCCGTCGGCGAGCGGGTCGCCATCCTCGGCGCGGGCGGCATCGGCTTCGACGTGGCCGGCTTCCTCACCGACCCGGGCGACGCGGCCAGCCTCGACCCGGCCGTGTTCCAGGCCAAGTGGGGCATCGACCCGGAGTACCGCGAGCGCGGCGGACTGCGCCGCCCCGAGCGGCCCGCACCGCCGCGCGCCGTCCACCTGCTCCAGCGCAAGACCAGCAAGGTCGGTGCCGGGCTCGGCAAGACCACCGGCTGGATCCACCGCACCGAACTCCGGCACCGCGGCGTCACCATGG
This sequence comes from Kitasatospora sp. NPDC094016, assembly GCF_040304045.1. Classification (NCBI taxonomy): domain Bacteria; kingdom Bacillati; phylum Actinomycetota; class Actinomycetes; order Kitasatosporales; family Streptomycetaceae; genus Kitasatospora; species Kitasatospora sp. NPDC094016. The sequence goes on along the minus strand of NZ_JBEOUK010000032.1, from coordinate 51,864 downwards.
TCGCCGGCGCGACGTACGACCTGATCGACGACGCCGGCCTGCACTTCACCGTCGACGGCGAGCGCCAACTGCTGCCCGTGGACACCGTGGTGCTCTGTACCGGCCAGGAGCCGCGCCGCGACCTCTACGAGGCGCTGCGCGAGCGCGGCCTGGAGGCCCACCTGATCGGCGGCGCCGACGTCGCCGCCGAACTCGACGCCAAGCGGGCCATCAAGCAGGGCACCGAACTGGCCGCCGCGATCTGACCCTTCCTTCCGCGCCGGGTCCTGTTCGGCCGGACAGGACCTGGGCGCGCCTTGGGCACACCCTAGGATCGACGGCATGTCGCTGCCGCACGCCATCCTCACCGCCCTGCTGGAGAAACCGTCCTCGGGGCTGGAGCTGACCCGGCGCTTCGACAAGTCGATCGGCTTCTTCTGGCCCGCCACCCACCAGCAGATCTACCGCGAACTGGGCCGGCTGGAGGCCTCCGGACAGATCCGGGCCCTCCAGCCGTCCGGCCCCGTCCGCGGGCAGAAGAAGGAGTACGAGGTCCTGCCCGAGGGCCGCGCCGAACTCGTCCGCTGGACGGCCGAGGGCGCCGCGCCGCGCGCCGTCCGCGAACCGCTGCTGCTACGGCTGCGCGCCGCCGCGGTGGTCGGCACGGACGGCCTGGCGGCCGAGGTGCGGCGGCACCTGGCGCTGCACCGCGCGCAGTTGGACGACTACCGGGAGATCGAGCGGCACGACTTCCCGGCCGAGGCGACGGCCGGGGAGAACCGCCTCCAGCACGCCGTGCTGCGGGCGGGCATCGGGTTGGAGGCCTTCTGGGTGCAGTGGCTCACCGAAACCCTCGAAACCCTCGAAACCCTCGAAACCCTCGAAACCCTCGAAACTCTCGAAGCGCTCGACGTGCCCCCGGCGGACCAGGCGGACGAGCTGGACCAGGGGGTCTGACCTGCGGCGATCCGCGCCCGCGAGCCCCCTGTCGGGCCCGGTGGGACACTGGTGCCTGTCCCTGCCCGCACCCTCGACCGGGGGGCCCGCATGTCCCACCCGAAGCCGCTCCTCGCCCTCGCCGCCGCCGCCCTCGCCGCGGCGGTCGCCGTGGGCCCGGCCCACCTCGCCGCGGCCGCGACGCCAGGCCAGCCCGCCCAGGGCCTGCCCACCTCCGACCAACTCACCGCGGCCCTGCTCACCGTCGACGACGTCGGCCCAGGCTTCACCCAGGTGCCCAGTACGGCCGGCCCCAGCGCGAGCCCCAGCACGATGCCGTCCCCGGCCAACGGCTGCGACGCCCTCAGCGACCTGATCAACATGCACACCGGCGTCCCCGGCCCCGAGACCCCGCACGCCGAAGCCGAACTGGACGGCCCGGGCGGCAACCCCATGGTGACCGAGTCCCTCACCGCCGAGGACGCGGGAAAGCTCACCACCGACCTCGGCGCCGCCACCGCGGCCCTCAAGAGCTGCCACACCATCACCTTCAACGCCGGTGCCAACGACTCGGTGACCTTCACCGTCACCCCGGTCACCCTCGGCGACCGCCAGGACGCGCCCGCCGTCCGCCTCGACGGCACCCTGGCCGGCGTCCAGCTGAACGCCTTCGTCGGCGTCGAGCGCTTCGGCACCGTCGGCATGGCCTTCGGCTTCTTCCAGCGCGGCGGGGACTCCTCCCAGCTGGCCTCGTTCCAGTACCGCGCCGCCGTCGCCAAGGTCCAGCGCGCCCTCGGCAGCACCGCCGGCAGCACCACTCCGCCCACCGCCACGGCCCCCGTCACCCAGGGCACCTCGGTCTGAGCCGGGCAACGCGACGGCCCCCGTCGGGCGGGCAGCCCGACGGGGGCCGCGGCGTGCGGGGGCGCCGGTGCTGGCGAAGCCGTATCGGGCGGGTGCGGAACCGGCGGTGTCGGCGGGTCTCAGGCGCTGATGTGCCGCTGGGCCCGTGCGGGGGCGGGGGCCGGCGCCTGGATCGGGGCCGGGGTGCGGCCTGCGAGGCGGCAGCCGAGGCAGTGGGGGTGGCCCCGGCGGCCGGTCGGGTCGGGGGTGCGCCAGTGCCGGTGGGCGGGCGGGCGCGGGCCGGTGGGTTTGCCCCAGCCGGCGAGGTGGAGCAGCCAGCTGGCGAGCGCGCCGAGGGCGGTGAGGATCCCGCCGGCCCAGAGCCCGGCGGCCGAGCCGAGGACGAGGGCGGCGCCCGCGACGGTGAAGCCGAGGATCGCGATGACGGAGCCGGTCCAGCCGGCGATGGTGTGCCCCATGTCGTGGTCGCCGTGTGCGCTCATTGCTCCTCGTTTGGTGTGATGGGCGGGTCGGGATGGACGGGTCGAACCGTTTATCTCACGAGCTAAGTAACTTAGATGCTAAGGAGATATCGGGTGAAGGGCAAGCCGCGCCCCAGGGCGACGCCCGAGCAGGCGCTCTACGCGATGGACCGGATGATCGCGCTGGCGCAGTTCGGCCAGCAGGACATCGCCGCCCGGCTCGGGCTCAACGTCACGGACCTGACCTGCCTCGGCTTCGTCATCGAGGCCGCGATGGCCGGGGAGCCGCTGGCCGCCGGCGACCTCGCCGAGCGCGCGCAGCTGACCACCGGCGCGGTGACCGGCGTGCTCAACCGGCTGGAGAAGACCGGCTACGCCCGCCGCGAGGCCGACCCGGCCGACCGTCGGCGCGTCCGCGTGGTGATGGCGGAGGACGCGCAGCAGCGCGTCCTCCAGGTCTACGGCCCGTTCTACGAGCGGATCGGCGCGCTGTTCGCCGACTACACGCCGGACGAGATCGCGGTGATCGCCGACTGGTTCACCCGGGCCAAGGGGGTGCTGGGGGAGTCGCTGGACGAGATCCGGGCCGAAACGCCGTAGCGGCCGACCCCGGGGAGGGGTCGGCCGCCACGGTCGCGGAGCAGTGTCGCGAGGCGACGTGTCAGGGCAGTGCCTCAGGGCAGGTACGTCACCTCGGGGAAGGCCGCGGACGGCCCGTCGAGGAGGCGGCCGGCGCGGTGCCGCAGGTGCAGGTCGAAGAAGGCCACCGGGTACGCCTGCTGGATCTTCACCGCGCGGGCCGGGTCGAGGGTGCCGATCATGCCCCGGACCTGTTCGTCGGTCAGGCCGAGGAGCTCGGCGGCCTGCGGGATCAGCACCTGGTTGTCGCCGTACGAGACGTGCACGGCGCCCTGGGCCTGGACGTCGAGCCGCCAGCCGCGCAGGTGCGTCCAGAACTCGGCGACGTCCGGCTGGCCGGCCCGGGTGAACGCGGCGGTCATCATCATGAACGGCCGGTCCAGGTCGGTGGTGATGGTCGGCTGCATCGGGCCGTCCAGGCTCAGTCCGGCGCGGACGCGCCGGTCGGTGAGCATGGTGTAGACGGTGGCCGTACCGCCCTTCGACCAGCCGAACATGCCGATCCGGTCCGGGTCGAGGGCGAACGGCAACCCGGCGGGCAACGGCCTGCCGTCGGCGTCGGGGTTGCGCCCGGCGGCGAGGGCCTCCACCTGGTCGAGGAGAAAGCGGATGTCCGCGGCGAAGTCCTTCGGCCCCATCGGGACGCTCCGGTCCGGGGTGAGGACCAGTCCGTCGGGGAACTCGGTGATCGCGTCGCGGGTGTGGTCGACGGTGACCACCACGTAGCCGTGGCTGGCGAGTTCCTGGACCATCACGGTGTGGTCGGCGCGGTGGCTGTGCGCGCCGTGCGAGTAGACGACGACGGGCAGGCGGCGGCCCGCGCGGTGGACCGGGGCGCCCACGCGGCCGGAGGTGAGCGGAGCGAGCGCGGGGTCGATGGCGAAGCCCGTGTCCGCGAGGAACGCCCGCAGTGCGCCGTCGGTCATCCAGGGCGCGAGCGGGTACGCCCCGGCCTCGCGGGCGGGGTACCAGACGCTCGCCATCAGCTCGCGGAACCGGCCCGGGCCGGCCAGCGGGTCCGGGCGGGAGGCGTCGAGCAGGTGCAGCGGGACGGTGCCCACGGGGTGCGGCCCGGTGGGCTCGGGCAGGGTGAGCCGCGCCGGGCCGCCGGGCGTGGTGGCGGCGGGCGTGCCGGGGGCGGCGGCCCCGCCGGCCGCCCACGCGGGGCGGGCGAGGGCGAGCGGCGCGGCGGCCCCGGTGGCTCCGGCGGCCAGTGCGGCCCCCAGCAGGCGGCGGCGCGTCATGGCGTGTCGGCTCGTGAACGGCGTGGTGGTCATGGGCCCTCCCTGGGTGTGCTGGACGGAACCGGGCCGAGGCGCGCGGTCCTCGCGGGTGCGGTCGTCGTTCGACACCGGGCTGTCGGGTAAGCGCCCCTGACGGGCCGTCCGGACCGTCCGGTGGATCTCCGTGCACCTGAACGGAAGGCTGTCATCGCGGCGCACCCGGCCACATCCGACCACCGGATGACGGTGCGGCCGCGCGCATTGGCCTGGGGGTTTACATCCGTGGGCTGATGCGGCGGCGCGCCGGGGCGGGCCGGCGCATAGCGTTCACGCTCAATCCAGTGCAACGGGCGGCCCGGCTGACGTTGCGTTAAATCTGCAACTGTTGCAACGATAATAGGGTATTGACCTGCAGTGATGTCGATTGCGTACGACATTGCTGTTGCCATGTGGCGTGAAGGCAACGTAGCGTTTCCGTTGTCAGAAACAACGAGCCGCAGGAGAGCATCATGCAGAAGTTCGCCACCCCCGCCCCGGTCTCGGCCGTCCTCGACATCCCCGCCGGGCACATCCGGTTCATCGCCGCCGACCGGGCCGACACCACGGTCGAGGTCCTGCCCGCCGACGCCTCGAAGAGCCGCGACGTGAAGGCGGCGGAGCGGACCACGGTCGAATACGCCGACGGCGTCCTGCGGATCGAGGCGGCGGCGGCCGAGAACCGGATCCTCGGCCAGTCCGGCACCGTCGAGGTGACCGTCCAACTGCCCGCCGGCTCCCGCATCCAGGCGAAGACGGCCAGCGCCGAACTCCGGGGCGTCGGACGCCTCGGCGACGTCACCTTCGAAGGCGCGCAGGCCTCGGTCAAGCTCGACGAGACCGCCGGAGCCCACCTCGCCGTCCTCGCCGGCGACATCTCCGTCGGCCGCCTCAACGGCCCCGCCGAGATCACCACCGCCAAGGGCGACATCCACATCGCCGAAGCCGTCCACGGCACGGTCACGCTGCGCACCGAGGCCGGCGACGTGTCCGTCGGCGCCGCCCGCGGAGTCTCCGCCTCCCTGGATGCCGGCACCACCTACGGCCGGATCCACAACGCGCTCAAGAACACCGACGGCGCCGCCGCCGGCCTGAACATCCACGCGACCACCGCCTACGGCGACATCACCGCCCGCAGCCTCTGACGCGGCACCGCTCACCCACCCCCGAACTGCGCCGCGCCCATCCCACCGTGAGACGAGGAACGACCATGACCAGCACCCTCCACACCGTCGGGAACGACACCGCCCAGGACCGCCCGGAACTGCAGCAGGCCACCCAGGAGTTCGTCGACGCCGGCTTCGCCGGGATACAGCTGCGCGTGCACGACGAGCGCGGGGAATGGGTCGGCAGCGCCGGGGTGCGCAAGCTGGGCGAGGCCGCGAAGCCGCCGGTGGACGGGACGTTCTGGGTGGGCAGCACCACCAAGACCTTCGTCGCCACGCTGGTGCTGCAGCTGGTGGCCGACGGCGTGATCGGGCTGGACACCCCGGTGGCCGACCACCTGCCGCAGTTCGGGCTGGACCGGCGGATCACCGTACGGATGCTGCTCCAGCACACCAGCGGATTGGCCAGCTACACCGGCGACCTCGAACCCGACGGAACGTTCGTACCGGGGATCCCCGCGATGGGGAAGGAATGGGTGGACAACCGGTTCCACAGCTACCGGCCCGAAGAACTCGCGCAGTTCGCCCTCTCCAAGCCGGCACGGTTCGAGCCGGGCACCGACCAGAGCTACTCCAACACCAACTACACGCTGGCCGTGCTCCTGATCGAGCAGGCCGGCGGCCGCCCGTACGCCGAGGAGATGCGGCGGCGGATCCTGCGGCCGCTCGGACTGCGGGACACCGCGGTGCCGGGCGACTCGCCGGAGCTCCCCGGGCCGCACGCCCACGGCTACTACCGCTACCAGGACGGCGACCAGTGGAAGGTGGTCGACGTCGCCCGCCAGAACCTCTCCCTCCTGGTCGGCGCCGGCGACCTGATCTCGACCACCCGGGATCTCCGCACCTTCTTCGCGGCCCTGCTCGGCGGCAAGCTCCTGCCCGCCCCCCTGCTGGACGAGATGCGCACGCCGTACGGGGCGCTCGGCTACGGCCTGGGCCTGTTCGTCCAGGACCTCGGCCCGGACGGCGGCACCATCGTCCACCACAACGGCGGTGCCCCCGGCGGCTACGGGGCACTGATGATCGGCACCCCCGACGGCAGCAAGACCCTGACCGCCGGACTGACCACCGGCGACTCCGCATCCGACCCGGCACAGGAGTTCCCGAAGGCGCTGGACCGGCTCATCAAGGCGGTGTTCGGTAGCGGCGGCGGCGGCGGCGGCGGCGTGCGGGCCGGGGGCTGACGGCGGGCGTTCGTGGCGTTCGTGGCGTTCGCTGCGACTGTCGAGGTCTGATTCGGTCTCCGCCACCGGCTCGCCGCTTCCGCGCGACGAGCCGGTGGAGGTCCGCCGGGAGATGGTCCGCCGGGAGATGGCGGCCAATCGGCGGACGGGTGGGCGGAGCGCGGGTGTCGTCGGGCCGGTGCCGGGTGGGGGCTGCTACCAACGGTCCCATGTCCCATCACCTCAGCGGCCCCAACCTCCGCTCGCCCCGAGGCGACTCGCGGCTCGACCTGACCGACGTGTTCGCCTTCCCGGCCGCCGACGCGCCCGGCCGGACCGTCCTGATCATGAACGCGAACCCCTACGCCCCCACCCAGGCAGCCGAGTTCCACCCCGACGCCGTCTACCGCATCAACATCGACAACGACGGCGACCACCGTGCCGACGTCGCCTACTCCTTCACCTTCTCCGCCCCCACCCACACCGGCGCCCAGACCGTCACCGTCCACCGCGCGACCGGCGCCGCCGCGCAGAAGCACGAGCCCACCGGGGACGTCCTGTTCTCCGAAGCCCCGGTCGCCTTCGGGGACACGCCCGACGTCATCGAGGCGAACGGCCGCAAGCTCTCCGTCGGCCTGCGCAGCGATCCCTTCTTCGCGGACCTCGAAGGGATCGTCGACAACTTCACCTGGACCGGCAAGGACGCCATGGCCGACGCCAACGTCTTCGGCATCGCCCTCGAAGTCCCCGACAGTGACCTCGGCCCCGACCCGACGATCGGCGTCTGGGCCCGGGTCAGCCTCCGCCAGGACGGGCAGCTCGTCTCCGTCGACCGTGGCGCGCACCCCTCCCTCACCGCCTACTTCAACAAGGAGGAGGTGAAGGACGCGTACAACGCGGGCGAGCCGGCCGACGACTGGGACACCTACCGCGAGGCCTGGACGGCCGTCCTCCAGCACACCGGGGACTACACCACCGCGGCCGCCACCGAGACCCTCAAGCTCGTCCTCCCGGACATCCTCCGCTACGACCGCTCCCGCCCCGCCGCCTACCCCAACGGGCGCACCCTCGTCGACGACGTGACCTCGGCCCGCCTCACCATGGTCTCCGGCGGCAAGATCACCAGCGACCACATCCTCCCGCACACCGACGTCCTCCCCGTCTTCCCCCACCTCGGGCACCCGCACCCCGTCACGTAGCGAGTCAAGCGGCCGGACGACAAAGCGGCGGTCAAGAATCCTTGACCGCCGCTTCGCACTTCCTGCTCTGATCATGTGCCAGGCTGTGCGCCCCCACCCGCGTATGAGGAGGTCCGGTGAACCACGCGCGCCCACTGATCGAGGACTTCCCCGCCCACCCCGACGGCGACCCGGCCGGCGCCCTCGCCCGCGCCGTCCGCGAGCGCCGCACCGCCCTCGGCCTCTCCGTCGCGGACCTCGCCAAGCGCGCCGACCTCACCGACGCCCAGATCCGCGCCATCGAGGCGGGCCACGCCGCCCCCACCCTCCCCCTCCTCACCGCCCTCTCCCGGGCGCTGGAGGTTGCGCCGAAGCTGTGAGCGCTGAGGCCCGCGCCCTCTCCAACTCGGCCACGAGGCCTTCGACCCGTCGGTTCGCCTCCGTCCCCCACCCGTAGCCGGCCAGCAGCGGCAGTTGGTCCGACTTGCCGTCGGCCAGGACCAGAGCCGGAACCCCGGCGAGGACGATCGGGATGAGGTCGTCGACCCTGGTTCCGTACGCCGCCGACGAGGCCGCGATCAGTGCGCACACGAGCCCGATCAGGAAGTACGCGAGAGCCCAGGGACTGCGCCTCTTCTGCATGATTTCCCCCAGTTGTGGTGTGAGTCGGGGCGCCATCCGAACTTCGGATGGCGCCCCGACGGGTGGTGTAGCGGATTAGGTGCGGAGTGGCCCGCCGAAAAAGGACGGTGGGCCACTCGAACGCTAGCTAGACATCTTCTTTTCTACTTGCCGATGATCTGCTCCCAAAGCGGCGTCTCGTGAGACAGCGGCCGGAACGCCCGCCACTGCTCTCCATCGATATCGAACTCCAAGACCCGTTCCCGGAATATCCATTTCCCGGTGGTCCTGACGCTGGCATCCCCCAGTGCAATCGACAGCACTGCGGAGACTGCCGACTCGGCCGGCATTTCCTCGAACGAGAAGCCGTCGCAGAAGAATCCATAACGGGACCAGTCCCCTACGGGGCGTAGGTCGATGTCCAAGGCGCCGCCAAGGTGCACGGTGACCATCGGATCATCCTGATCGATGTTGACCGAGATCGGCAGGAAGTCGGGAATCACTTCCCGGGACGATCCGGCGGCCGAGATCCTCTCGGCCATCTCCTCGATTTCCAATGCGACCCCTCGTCGATATGCCTGACTCTGTCGTTCCTTGCGGTTACCAGTGATGCTTGAACGCGTGCTTCCCGATGCGGGGGCCCCAGAGGGCGTCGATCTTCCGCAGCTTGGGGATGGGCGTCTTGATCCTGAAGACGGCTCGATAGATCTTGTCGCCATCACGCTTGTGAACCGACCAACCGGCGGCCCACCTGGTGTCCTTGTTCCCACTATTGTACCGACCGGCCTTGCCAGGTTCTCTGAGGCCGAGCTTCTGCTCACCCTTCTTGAAGGCAGTCATGCTCGCGTTGCCGAATCTCTCCGACCTTCCTCCGAAGGTCTTGCTGAGAAACAGCTTCTCGGTGTATTTGACCTTCGCCTTGGTGGCCGACCAGGCAACGGCCTTGGCCACCTTGCGCGTTGCGGAAACGGCCTTGACGGCTGCGAATGCAGCCCCCGCTGCGGCGCCTGCGCCGACGACCTGCGCCACTGCCACGACCGCCATCTCGGCAGCCTTGGCCGTGTTCCCGGTGGCCGCGTAGGAGACCGAGGAGACCACGGCCGCTATGGTGCCGATCGGGCCGGGGATGTAGGCGGCCACTTCGGCGACCTTGGCGACAACCTCGACCGTCTTCTTCAGGAAGCTCTTGATGCCCCAGTTGCCGTCGAGGTCGGTGCAGTTGATCGGGTCGCCGGTGCAGTAGTCGTACGGGCTGGCGTTGCCGCCGGGCACCGGGTCGATCTGCAGGAAGCGGCCGAGGGCCGGGCTGTAGAGGCGGGCACCCATGAGGATGTCGCCGTCCTGGGCCTCGGCGGAGCGCTGCTTGCCGCCGAGCCAGCCGTAGCGGGCGTTGGCCTGACCGTCCTGCGGGATCCCGAACTCGTCGAAGTCGAGCACCACCGGCTTGGTGAGCGCGGTGTCGGTGGTGACGACCACCGAGCCGAACAGGTTGGTCAGCTGGAGCTGGACGTCACCGGTCTTGCTGGTGGTGGCGACCAGGTCGGTGTCCGGGCCCGAGACGTTGCGGGTCAGGGTGCCCTGGGCGGTGTCCTCGACGGTCCAGCGGACCTCGTCCGAGTCGTCGCTGTAGTGGTTCAGCTTCGACGTGGCGTTGGCCCAGGTGCCGTCGGCCTGCTTCTTGCTGGTGGTGAACGCGGTCAGGCGGTGGGCGGCGTCGACGGCCCACTCCTGCTTGGTGTCCCCCTTCTCCTGGGCGGCGACGCGGTCGTTGGCCCAGTAGGTGTTGGTCGCGCCGGTGGCCGTCTTCACGGTGCGCCCGAAGGCGTCGTAGACGAAGCCGGCGTCGGTGAGCCGGTCGGCGCTGTCGTAGGTGTGGTTCTCCGTCGTGGCCCCGGCCGTGCTGCACTCGCCGGCTGCCCCGCGCGGGGAGGTCTGCTTGGACAGGCGGTTGGAGTGGGCGTCGAAGGCGTACTGGCGGGTGACGCAGCCGGTGGCGACCGTGGTCTGCTCGGCCTTCACCAGCCGGCCGAGCCGGTCGTACCGGTAGGAGCGGGTGGCGGTGGAGCTGGTGTCCTTGGCCACCTGGCCCTGGGTGGAGATGTCCGTGCTCTGGGCCCAGACCACGGTGTTGTCGGAACTACGGCTGTAAGTACGGCCGGTGGCCACACCCATGGCGTTGAAGGTGTCCTTGCGGACGATGCCGCCGGGGTAGGTCTGCTCGACGAGCTGACCGCTCGTGCCGTACTTGGCGGTGAACTCGCCCGCCACGCTGTCCGTGACGGAGGTGAGGAATCCGCGCGGCTCCTTCGCGCGGTCGTAGGTGTAGCTGGTGGACCCGGTCGGGTCGCTCAGCTTCACCGGCTTGCCGAACTTGTCGAACTCCGAGGTGGTGGTGGCGCCGTCGGCGTCCGTGTAGGAGATCAGCCGGCCCAGCTGGTCCATGACCCTAGTCAGGGACTTGCCGCCGGAGGTGGTCTTCACCGCGTCGCCGGTGGCCGGGTCGTACTCGACGGTGACCTTCGGCAGCGGCTTGCCCTCATCCGAGGTGATCTCGGTCGAGACGACGCGATCCAGCCCGTCGTGGACGGTGACGGTCTTTCGGCTCTTGCCCGCGTTGGTCTCGGTGGTCTCCTCGGGCTCGTTGAACGCCGAGTAGCGGGTGACCCGCTTGACCGGCAGGGTGGTCGGCATCCGCGTGTCGTCGGATCCGGTGATCGCGCCGCCCGGCATCGTGACGCAGGGCAGGCCCGCCCACTCGGGACGGTTGGCGCACGCGGCGTCGTCCGGGTTGGCTCCGGCGGTGTAGAACACCGACTTCACCGTTCCGGCGTCGGCACCGTTCGAGCCCGGCTTGCGGGACTCCAGCGCGCGTCCGGAGGCGTTGTACTTCACCGTCGAGGTGGGCTTGGTGCCGAGGGCGTCGGTGGTGACTGCGGTGGGCAGCTTGAGCGTCCAGCCGGAGGTACCGCCGATCGGCGTGTCGTAGCCGGTCTTGGTGACGCGCAGTTCGACGTCGTCGGCGTAACCGTCGATGCGGGCGCCGTCGGTGGCGGTGGTGACCAGGTGGTAGGCCTGGCCGTCGGGCTTCCCTTCGTCGTAGGTGTTGGTGTTGTGGTCGCGGGCGACGACCGAAGTCCCGGCGGCCAGGGTCGGGTTGACGGTCGCCTTGGTGAGGGTGACGGTGTCGATGCCGGTGTGGAACCGCTCGCCGCCGCTGGCCGCGTTGGTGTCGACAACGGTGAGCTTCAGCTCGTGGTCGCCGCGCGTCAGCTTCGCGGGTGCGCCGGTGGTGTACGGGGCCACCGCAGCGTTCGCGCTGTAGGTGTCGATCCGCTGGCCGACGTCCTTGCCGTCGATCGCCCACTGGATGACGCCGTGGTCGCTGTTCTTGGTCAGCTGGCCGGAGAGGACGTACTCGCCCTCCTCGGGAACGGTGACGCGCATCGCGTCGAACGCGCCCGCCGTCGTGCCGCGAATGCTCAGGTGAGCGCCGCCGGACCAGGTGACGCCGCAGCAGTCGTTGTCGATCTGGACCTTGGTGTTGGTCCCGAGCTGCGGCAGCTTCTCGGCCTCGGCCGTGACGACGACCGGGTTGGTCTGGCCGTTGACCTGCTCGGCGAGCGACGCGCGGTAAACCGGACCGAGCGTCTCCGCCACGTCCAGGCCGTCGGCCGTGAAGACGGTGCGGGAGTCCAGCAGGCGTGCCCGGGTCGCGGAGTCGGCCGTGGTGAGGTTCAGTTCGGCTGCGATCTTGTCCGCGTCCGGGTGCGTGCCGAGCGCGATGGAGCGGTTGGTGGCCTCCAGGGCGCGGACGACGTGGCCGTAGCGGTCGTACTCCTTGGTGTCGATGTCACCGCCCGGGGTGACCGACGGGGTCGCGGTGTTGACCTCGCTGCCGGACGCGTTGAGGTAGTGGACACCGGCGGGCTTGTAGCCGTCCGGGCCGGGCTTCGCCGCCGAGGCGGTGTTGGTGCCGGGGTCGTCCTCGGGGCCGAACACGGCGGTGGCGTCGGTCGGCGCATCGGTCTGCGCCCACTTGGCCACGTCCGCACCGGAGAGGTCGTACGGGCCGCCCGCGCCGCGGGTCAGCGGCACCTCGTAGACGACCGACGTCGCGATCTCGCCGTTGACCTGGTCCTTGCTGCCCGGCGAGAGCGTGCCGCGGCGGACCTTGAGGAGACGGCCCGGGTCCTGATCGGCTGCGGCCTTGCCGTAGTCGAAGTTCCACGGCAACTCACCGGCAGCGCCGATCCGGGTGACCCGGCCGGCGTCGTCGTAGCTGTACGAGGTCTTCAGCGGGGTGGCCAGACGCGGGTCCCACACCTGAGCCAGGCGGCCGCGGTCGTCGTACACGTAGTGCACGACCTCGACGGCCTCCTGCTTGGAGGTGGCGGGGTTCCACGACCAGACCTTCACGCCTCGCACCCGGTCCAGGTAGTCACCCGGCGTCGAGGAGGTGGCGGTGGTGGCCTTCGCGTAGTCGTACTCCATCACCTCGCAGCCGCGCGGCAGCGGGTCGACGGTGCAGCCGTTGACGTCGTCGACGCCTGGCTCGACGGTCGGGATGACGCGCTTGACCAGCGAGCGGCCGTCAGTGGTGTCGTACTGGTAGCGGGTGGTCGACGCGGCTTCCGCCCCCGTCTCGCTGACCACCTGGTAGATGTTCGAACCGGCCTGGCGGGCGAAGACGGTCTTCGAGCCGTCCAGCTCGCTCAGCTCGTAGGTGGTGCCGGAGGTCTGGACGTCCCAGACCTGGTTGGGGCCGGTCCAGCAGACCCAGATCGAGGCGCCCTTGTCGGCGTCGAGACACTGGCCCGAGTGACGGTTCATGACCGTGCCGTCGGTACGGACCTCCCACTGCTGGTTGTCACCGCCGTTGCAGCCCCACAGCGTGAGCGGGGTGGCGTTGCCGGTCTGGCCCCAGGGGTTGTCCAGGCAGTAGCCGAGCAGGCGCAGGGTCAGGTCGTCGCCGCGGGTCCACTGCTGGTTCGACGCGCCGGTGCAGGCGGCCGGCTGGAGCCTGGCGCCGTTGCCGGCCGAGCCGTTCGGCACCTCCAGGCACTGCCCGGACGAGGACAGCAGCATCGAACCCGACTTCGCGGGTACGGCCTTGAGGGTCATCGACTCGGCGCCGGGCTCGGGGAAGAAGGTCCCGTCGGTGCCCTTGGCGAAGGTCAGCGAGCTGTCGTCGTTGCCCTTGATCTCGACCAGGTCGGACTGCGGGAACGACAGCGCCCGGTAGTCCGAGCCGGTGCCCGCGTTCGGGCCGCCGGACCACTGCGGGCCGAACGGGGCGACGATCTCCTTCAGCGACAGGTCGTCGAAGAAGACCTCCTTGCCGCTGCCGGCCGTGTTGCCGTTGTAGAGGCGGAACCAGGCCTCGGTGGCGTCCTTGGGCACCGTCAGGTCCAGCGTCAGCTGCTGCCAGCCGTCGGTGAACGACGCCTTCGGAGAGGCGGTCTCGCCGTAGCCGGCTGGGGTGCGGTAGACGCCGACCATCCGCAGACCGCGATTGGCCAGCGGGTTGTCCAGGCCGGTCGCGCCGGGGACGTAGATCCAGCCGGTGAGGCGGTAGGTCTTGCCGGGCTGCATGCCCTGGCCGAGCGTGTACTCGGGGCCGAGCGCGGCGAAGGAGTCCCAGCCGGAGCCGGCCGGGACGACCAGGAGCGAGTCGGGCGAGTTGTCGTGGCCGCGGGCCGTGGAGCGGGACAGCGTCGCCTGCCCGGCGGTGAAGCCGGTCAGGTCGGTGCCCACCTGGCGCTGGTTGAGCGTCAGACGCTCGCCCTGGGGCTGCCAGCCGCGGCCGGTGTCCCGAGAGGAGGTGGTGCGGGCCACCGACATGGCGAACTCGTTGGCGTCGGTGACGTCGGTCGAGTAGTCACCGGTGAGCAGGTTGACCGAGCCGGGACCGATGCCGGTGCCGGCCGCGCCGTCGGCGTTGCGGTCGACCGTGATGGTGTTCCAGACGGTGGCGTAGCCGTTGCCGGAGCCGTCCTCGGGGAAGAGGAGGGCGCGGACCTGGACGACGCCGCCGACCTGGCCGAGCGTATCGAGGACGCTCCAGTTGGCGTGCGGGCCGAGGTCCGCGAGCCGCGGCTTGTCCTCGGTGACCGCGGTGTTGTCCGCCTTGGTCAGGTTGGTGCGCGGGACGTTGTACTCCGCGGCGCCGGGGCCACGGCGGTACTGGTAGACGACGCGCTGGAACTGCGCCTGCGCGTCGACCGCGAGCTTGACGCGCTTCGCGGACTGGGTGCCGTTGACGGGCGAGCTCATGCCGGCCTGGCCGACCTGGAAGGTGTACGTCGCGGGCGGGGACAGGTTGCCCGCGCGGTCCTTGGACTGCACGCTGAGCACGCGCCGGCCCTCGGTGGTCGGCGTGATCGACGTGGTCAGCGCGCCGGTCGCGGCGACCGTCACCGGGGTGCCGCCGTCCAGGGTGTAGACGTAGGCGGCGGTGTCGTCGGTGCCGGGGGCGGGGGAGAAGGTGAACGACCCGGCCTGGTTGGCGGTGCCGTGCCACAGTCCGTCCGCCGGGTAGTCGGAGGAGCTGACGAACGGGGTGCCAGGTTTGACGGTGTCGGCGATGACGTTGGTGCCGACCCAGCCGGAACGGGACTTGCCGTCGTCGAGCATGGCCCAGATCGAGTACTGCACGCCCTCGTCGAGCTTGGCGATGCCGTAGTCGGAGGGGCGGACGGTCGCGATCGCGCCGTTCGGGGTGTCCCGGACGATGCTGCCGAGGAACGTGCCGCCGCGCCACAGGTCCAGGTAGACCTTCAGCGGGTCGCCGTCGGGGTCGGCCGCCTGCACCTGGAAGCGCGGGTTCGCGTCCGAGGTGTAGCGCGGGTTGCCCTGCTGCGAGGGCAGCACCTCCACCGTCGCCGGGGTGGCCGGGACGGTGTTGTAGGTGATCGAGAGGTACGGAGGCCAGTAGCCCTCGGCGGAGCTGAACTTCTTCCAGGACAGGTTGCTCGACTCGTCGGCCGCCTTGAGGGCGAACCCGTAGTCGTTGTAGCCGAACCCGGCGAAGTACCGGATCATCTCGGTGACGTCGGCCTTGGCCCAGAACGTGCCGTCGGGGGCATAGCAGTCGTGGTTGTCACCGTCGTTCGCCACGTCGTACGTGTCGTTCGAGGTGGCCCACTTCTTCTCCATCGCGGGCTGGTTGCCCCAGCGGGTCCACCAGGCCGCGCCGGGCGCGTTCCAGACCTCCCACTGCTTCGGGACGCAGGACGAGGAGTGGTAGTTGGCGAGGTTGAGCGTGGCGCCCAGGATCTGCTTGCCGTTGAACGACCCGCCCGGGACGGTGAGGAACGACCGGGCCACGACCTTGCCGTCGTAGCTGCCCAGCTTGAGGTCCGTCGACGCGGAGGCGTCGATGTTCTCGTTGGTCTGGACGTAGGTGTCGAACGTGGTGTCGACGTCCACCACCGGGTCGATGGTGACCGGGAACTGGGTCTTCGAGTCGGCGAGGAAGGCGGCGTCCGGGGTGAACACCAGCTCGGTGTCCGCGCCCTGTCCGCGCACCTCCATCGTCACCGGGCCGCGGTTCAGGTGCTCCTGCGAGGCCGGGTCGATCGCGGCGTCCCACATGACGGGGGCCGGGATCTTGACCGCGCTCTTGCCGGTCGCCTTGTCGAGCAGCTGGATCGAACCGTCCTGCTGCGGCGAGACGGTGAGCCCGGTGGTGTCCAGCGGGATCGTCATCGTGCCGGTCTGGGCGACGGCGGAGCGGTCCTTGACGATCAGGAACTGCTCGAAACCGGTCCGGGTGGCTTCGAGGACCAGGTCGACGCCGGGGCGGGCGTTGACGTAGGTCGCCTTGTTGCCCTCCAGCTTGGGCTTGGGCAGCTTGCCCAGCCAGCCGAACTTGACCTGCTGCTCACCGGAGCCGATCTTGACCAGCTCGCGCTCGGCGGGGAGCGGGGCCGGGGCGGACTGCGGGTCGGCGGCCTGGGCGGCGGCGCGGGCGCCGCTGCGGGAGGCCCGGCTTGCGTCGGCCGAAGCCGAAGCCGAAGCCGAAGCCGAAGCCGAAGCCGAAGCGGAAGCCGAAGCCGAAGCCGAAGCCGAAGCGGAAGCGGAAGCAGAGGCGGAAGCAGAGGCAGAGGCAGAGGCCGAGGCCGACGGAGACGACGACGGAGACGCGGAAGCGGGGGCCGTCGGTATCGCACTGGGCGACGTCGCCGGTGCCGTGGCCGGCGCAGTGGTGGCCGCTGCGCTCGGAGTCGTGGCCGGAGCCGTGCTCGGCAGGCTGTCGCCGACCGTCACCCCGGCGTCGCCGCCCTCGAAGACGACCCCGCCCGGGTGTGCCTTCGGCGCGACCTTGCCGTCCGGGGTCTGCACCAGCGTGGTGTCGACGGGCACCCAGGCGTCGCCGACCTTCATCCGGATCGGCCCGGTGGAGCGGTCGGAGGTCAGCGTGCCGTCCGGGTTCGCCCACAGGGTGGTGAACTCCGTGCGGGCGTTGGTGACCTCGATCCGCCGCTTCTGCAGCCGGGCCGAGAGCAGCGCCGAAGCCTCGTCAGGTGCCTCGGTGGCCGGAGTGGCGGGCGGAGTGGCGGGTGTGGGTGCGGCGGAGGCCGGGGCGGCTGTCACCGCGTCCACCACCACACCGGCCTGCACCAGCAGGCCGAGCGTCAGGAGCGCTGATACGGGGCGCATCCGACGCGTAGAGAAGGCCCCGCCCGCGAATGCGGACGAGGCCCGGGACCGTCGTGTCATTAAAGACTCTCTCAAGGAATGTGCATTATTCAGAATGGCTTGTTTAAAGCCGAAGGACAATCTCTCACTCCCAGCTGACTCCCAGTGACCAATCAGGATGACGATTCCGTAACAGATCATTTGTGTAGGGGCGTTGCGAAAACCTGGACCACCTCGCTGGCGTCATCCCTGGTAAGGGGTGCCTGAGGGTATGGAGAAGGCCTCGCCCGCGGATGCGAGCGAGGCCTGAGGTTGTTTTGACGGAAATTGACCTACTGTCAATTCCCCTGAGAAGTTTCCGTTTTCGCCTCCGCAAAGAGAGGCGTGCAGGTGCCGTCAGGCGGTGCCGCGGCCCGCCCGGCGGCGGCGCAGTAGCGCCGTGCCGAGTCCGAGGGCGGCGAGGAGGGTGCCCGCCCCGGTGAGCAGGGCGGTGGTCGGGGTGGAGTCGCCGGCCGGCGCCGCGACGGGGGACGTTCCCCGGTCGAAGCCGCCGAGCAGGTGCGCCTTGGCGTAGTCGGTGCCGGGCAGCTTGTCGGCGTACCGGTCGTGGACCACCTGCTGGTACTGGGCGAGGGTGATGCCCGCGTCGCCCACGGACCGGACCGCGTCCGGGTTGAGCGGCCGTACCTGGCCGTCGACCAGGGCGTACCAGGCCCGGATCTGCGGTTCCTCGAAGGCGACGGCGCCCCGGCCCAGTGCTGCCGCGGCGGCGGCGTGGTCGGTCTCGTCGCTGCCGGAGGCTATGTTGATCTCGGCCCAGGATCCGCCGGCGTGGGGGTCGGGGGCCGTCCACACCGAGGCCTTGCGGCCGTCGGCCGCGTCGGCCTCGGTCGCCATGAACGCGAACTTCGCGACCGGCGCCCCGACGGAGGCCGCCGCGACGAAGTCCGGGTTGAGGTAGTACACGGGCACGGTGTCACCGACCACCCGGGCGGGGGCGGCGGCCTGCGCCTGGCGGGTGTCGGAGGAGCCCTGGCCGGAGCCGTGGGCGAAGAACCCGCCGAGGGTCTGCACGACGGGGGCGGCTTTCGCCGCCGCGGCGGCCGCGGTGACGTCGGCCGTGGACGGGGCGGCCGGGACGCCGGCTGCCGTGGCCGGGGTGGCGGCGAGGGCGGGGGCGGCGGCGAGCAGTCCGCTGCCGGCGAGGGCGATGGCGGCGAGGGCGCGCGGGGCGCGGAAGTGCGTCATGGTGTCACGCCCCGATCCGGTACAGCGAGTCGTTCCAGTTGAACTGGCCGTTGTAGCCGGCGTAGTAGCTGTACGACGCCAGGTTGTAGCGGTTGCTGCTGGGCCACGGGTCGCCCCAGTAGATGGACTTGTTGCTCTGGTCGTAGCCGTAGATGACCTGGGCGTGCCCGCCGCCGGCCAGCCAGGAGATGCCGGTCTCGATCGGCCGGCCCGCGTTGATCTCGCTGACGATGGTGGTGAAGGACAGGGCGCCGGTCTCCTGACCGGGGGACACCCCGAGGGCGGAGAGCGCGTTCTGCACCCAGGAGAGCTGGCCGGGCTGGTTGGGGCACTGGTACGAGGTGTCCTGGCCGTAGGCGAGGTCGCAGAACGAGTTCTGGTCGGTGCCGTGGCCGAGGAAGGTGGCGATGGTGTCGCCGGAGGCGGCCCAGCACCACTGGTCCTGCTCCTGCGTCTGCATGGAGATGTTGAGCCGGGAACTGGCGGCGAAGGCCGGGGAACTTCCGGCGGCGGCCTGGGGGGAGGCCGAGGCGGTGCCGGCACCGGTGGTCACGACGGCGGCCAGCATGCACAGCGCGGCCAGTGCGGCGCGCAGGGACGACCCACGGATGGGTCCGTTCATGGGGGAACTCCTTCGTGCGGGGGCACGGGCGGCTCCGTGTGCACCCGGCGCCGCCCTGGGGTGTGCCTTGTGTGGGGGTGTGCTGTGTGGGGGTTTGCCGCGCGGCCGACGCGGCGGGCCCGGACCGGGGTGCTAGGAAGCGTAGGCAGTCGGCCGGGTCGCTCCCAGACCCCCCGGAGGGGCGCGGGCGGTGCTGTGAACGGGGCTGTGAAGAGGGGCGGTGCGGCGGAGGTGCTGCGCCGCAGACGGGTGGCCGGGAGTGGGGCTCCCGGATATGGACGCGGCCGGGGTAAGCCGGTAATTTCACAGCGCGCCGCGTCCCCCCGCACCGCGTCCCGCGCCACCGCCGTCCGCGCCACCGCCTCCGTACTGCCGCCCCCCGCACCGCCGCCGTGTCCCCTCGGCCCCGCCGCCGCGTGCCGGCCGGGCCAGTAGCCCCGGGAGTCCCGATGGCCAGTCGTCAGGAACCGCCGCCCGGTGTTGCCCCGGAGAGCGCCGCCGTGCTGGCCGCGCTGCGGAGCGGGCCCTTCGGCCTCGCGCTGCGCACCGCGATCGAGGCCCGCGGGCTGCCGCTGGAGCGGCTGCGCAGCCGGCTGGCCGAGCGCGGACTGCGGATCGCCGTCACGACCCTGAGCTACTGGCAGCGCGGCCTGCGCCGGCCGGAGCGCCCGGAGTCGTTACGGGTGGTGGCCGCGCTGGAGGAGATCCTCGGGCTGCCGACGCACGCGCTCACCGCCCTGCTGGGTGCGCCGCGGCCGCGCGGCGGGGCGGACCGCGACGGCGGTGGTCCCCGTCCGTATCCGCAGATGGTGCGCACCCCCGGTGATCTGGGCGGGCTGCTCGCGGATCTGGACAGCCCGGCGGCCGGGAAGCTCCAGGTGGTCACCGAGTGCGCGACGGTGACGGTCGGGCCGCGTCGTGAACTGGCGGCGCTCAGTTCGATGGTGGCGGTCCGGGCCCGGCAGGACGGGGTGGACCGGGCGCTGCTGATCTACGACTGTGACGAGGGCGTGGACGAGGGGGCCGTCGAGATCGTGGCGGGGGACAGCTGCCGGCTGGGCCGGGTGCGCCGGGATCCGGTGGCCCGGGTGGTGCTCGCGGAGCTGCTGTTCGACCGCTCGCTGCACTGCTCCGAGACCCAGGTGTTCTCCTTCGAGGTGCGCCCGCACAGCGCGGCCGAGTGCTGCCGCTACCGTGCGGCCTTCCGCTTCCCGGCGGACCACTACGTCCTGCGGGTGCGTTTCGATCCGGGTGAACTCCCGGTGCAGTGCCAGTGGTTCACGGCGAGTGACTCGGAGGGTCCGGACGACAGCCTGGCCGATCTCACCCTGGACAGTCACCACCTGGCGCACGTGGTGGCGACCGCGCTGGGGCCCGGGGTCGCGGGCATCCGCTGGGCGTGGACCTGAGGCGCGGCCCTCTGGCGTGGACCTGAGGCGCGGACCTGAGGTGTGGACCCGAGCCGCGGTCCTGCGACCGGCGGTCAGGCCGGTTCGTGCGCGGTGCCGCCGACGAGGGCGCGGGCCTGCGGGGCGGTCATGGGGTGGGCGAAGAGGTAGCCCTGGCCGAGCGGGCAGCCCATGGCGGCGAGGAGGTCGCGCTGTTCGGGGTGTTCGATGCCCTCGGCGATGACCCGGACGCCGAGGGTGTCGGCGATGCGGGCGATGCCTTCGACGAGGGCGTACTGCTGCGGGGAGAGGCCGAGCCCGTCGATGAAGGACTTGTCGATCTTGAGGATGGAGATCGGGAACTCGCGCAGGTAGGAGAGCGAGGAGTAGCCGGTGCCGAAGTCGTCGATGGCGATGCCGACGCCGAGGTCGCCGAGGGTGGCCATGTCGGCGTGGACGCGGTCGTCGCGGCGCATCAGGACGGATTCGGTGAGTTCGAGGACGAGGGTGTGCGGGTCGATGCCGGAGCTGTGCAGGGCGCCGCGGACGACGTCGACGAAGCCGGCGTCGCGGAACTGGCGGGCGGAGACGTTGACGTTGACCCGCAGCGGGGGGAGGCCGGCGGCGGCGCGGTCGGCGGAGCTGGCGGCGTGCCAGGCGGCGGCTTCCTGGGCGGCGCGTTCCAGGACCCAGGCGCCGAGGGGGACGATCTGGCCGCTCTCCTCGGCGAGGGCGATGAACTCGTCGGGCAGCACCATGCCGCGCCGCTGGTGCGGCCAGCGGACGAGCGCCTCGAAGGCGACCAGGCCGCCGGTGCGCAGGTCGACGATCGGCTGGTAGTACAGCTGGAAGGAGGATTCGGCGATCGCCGCGTCCAGGTTCTCGTTCAGCTCGTGCCGCTCCACCAGCCCGGTCTGGAGGGCGGGCTGGTAGTGGCGCCACTGGCGGCGGCCGGCCGCCTTGGCGGAGTAGAGCGCGAGGTCGGCGTGGGTGAGCAGTTCGGCCGCGTCCACGCTGTCCTCGGTGGTGGCGACGCCGATGCTGGCCGTCACCCGGACGGCCCCGGCGCTCAGCTTGAACGGTTCTGCGAACGCCGCCAGTACGGTGTCCGCGATGGCGTCCACGTCGGCCGGGCGCAGCGCGTCCTCGACCAGGACGGCGAACTCGTCGCCGCCGAGCCGGGCAGCGGTGTCCGAGCTGCGCAGCGCGGTGGAGACCCGCAGTGAGACGGCGATCAGCAGTTCGTCGCCGACCGCGTGCCCCTGGGTGTCGTTGACCACCTTGAAGTCGTCGAGGTCGAGGAAGAGCACCCCGGTGACGGCGCCGCTGCGCTCGCCGCGGGACAGCGCGTGGCCGACCCGGTCGAGGAACAGCACCCGGTTGGCGAGGCCGGTGAGGGAGTCGTGGAAGGCCCGGTGGGTGAGTTCGCGCTCCATCTGGCGCTGCTCGGTCACGTCGCGCAGGGTGAGCACCAGGCCGCCGACCGTCGGGTCGGCGCGCAGGTCGTTGAAGCGGACCTCGGCCTCGATCGGGGTCCGGTCCTGCCGCAGCAGCCGCCAGTGCTCACGGGGCTGCTCGCGCAGCGGTTCGCGCGGTGGCGAGTGCGGCTGCTCGCGCGGTGGCGAGTGCTCCGGCGCGTGCGCCGGGGCGGCGCCCACCGGGCCGCGCATCCGGGCCAGCGCCCTGCCGACGGCCCGGCTGTCCTCGGGCGGGACGAGCTCGGTGAGCAGGGTGCCGTCCAGACTGTGGTAGCCGAGGACCCGTTCGGCGGAGGAGGAGGCGTAGCGGACGCCGTCGTCGGCGTCCAGGATCAGGATGACGTCGCTGGCGTTCTGCACCAGGGTGCGGAAGTACAGCTCGCTGTTGCGGCGGTTGACCTCCTGGCTCAGCATGACCCGTTCGACGGCCAGCGCGGCCTGCGCGGCCAGGATCTCCAGCGAGCCCCACAGGCTGGTGAGCTCCTGCGTGGTGCCGGTGACGATGAGCGCGCCGATCAGCGGGTCGCCGGAGGGGCGTTCGTCGAGGGTGAGCGGGCACAGCAGGGCGGAGGGCATGCCGTCGAGGCGGGCGGCGAGGTCGCTGCCGATGTCCTCGACGGGCAGCAGCCGGGTCTCCCGGTAGGCGGCGAGGGCGAGCGCCTCGTCGGAGTCGGTGACGGGGCCGAGGTGGTGCTGGGCGGCGCCGCGTTCGGCGTGCCGTACGTGCAGGACGCCGGCCTCGGTGACGGCGAGCAGGGCGACGTGCCCGGGCTCGGCGGGCATCAGGGTGGAGGCGGTGGCCTGGACGGCGTCCGCGACCTCCTCGACGGTGACGGCCGCGGTGAGTCTGGCGCCGGCCTCGCGCAGGGCCCGCTCGCGGGCGATCGCCTGTCGGCGGGCGCCCACGACGACCGCCAGCCGGGCCAGCACCAGCAGGTACAGGAGGGCGGAGAAGGCGCCGATCACGCCCGCGTTGCTGGTGTTGCCGTCCAGCGACTCGATGATCAGGATCGCCGGGGCGATCAGCGAGGCGAGGGTGAGCAGGGCGAGGCGGCCGGCGCTCAGGTCGGGCTGCTGGGTGGGGACGGGTCTGGTCAGCTCGACCATGGACGGGTGCAGCGCGGCCGCGCCCCAGGCGGTGTAGAAGGCGGCCCAGCCGAAGTCGACGGGGGTGCCGATGTGCCAGTTGCCGTGCAACTGGATCAGCCCGTACAGGGTGTCCGCGACCAGCATGCCGACGGTGCCGACGGTGAGCAGTTGCAGTGCCCGGCTGTTGCCGCCGCGCGGGGTCAGCAGCCGCAGCAGCAGGGCGAGGACGACCACGTCGCCGAGCGGGTAGCCGATCGAGACGGCCTTCTGGAACCAGGAGAGGTCGGGGTTGCGGGCGTACGGGAGGATCAGGTAGATCCAGGCGAGCAGCGCCAGGCCCATGGTGAGGATCAGCGCGTCGAGCAGGCCGGCGCGGTCCTGACGGGCCGTGCGCCAGCGGATGAAGCCGAGCACACCGGCCGCGTACAGCACGAACTCGGCCAGGTAGAAGCCGTCGGCGACGGACGGGAACGGGTTGTGCAGGTGCAGGAACTGGGTCTGGACGACCTGGACGACCTCGCCCGCGGTGAAGCTCAGGTTGGCGAGCGCCAGCACGTACCAGAACAGCGCGTGCGTGGGGCGGTTGAGGCGGACACCGGCCACGATGGCCGCGCCGCTGCCGAGCCCGATGCCCGTCCACCAGATGATCCGCTGTGAGGGGTTGATGTAGTAGACGCCGGTGAACAGCACCATCCACAGCAGGTAACAGACCATCAGGCGTTGTCGCCGACGTGTCAACGGGGCTACCTCCTCCGCGACGCCACCCGGCCGGTGGGACGGGGGAGTTCGGGCGAGGACGGGTCTTGGCGGTCGCAGGGTCGTCTCGTCCCGGGCTGACGGGCACACGGCAGCGTCGCGTCCGATCGGGTTGCGATCGGACGTTCGTCCTGCGCCCTGAGTGCGTATAGTCGGAAATGTCGCACCTCCCAGGAAACTGCCGCCACAGCACGAGGTCAAGCCGGTGGACGACGCAGCAGACAGCGCACAGGGCGTACGAACGGATGTGAAGTCCGGGCGTCACGCCGTGGTTCGCAACGACAGCGGTCAGTACGCGATCTGGCCCGGCGACTTGACCGTGCCGGGCGGCTGGCACCTGGTGTACGGGCCGGCCGGCCGCGACGACTGCCGGGCCCACGTGGCCCGCGAATGGCGCCCGCCCGGGCTCGGCTTCCCCGGGCTCGGCTCCCCCGGGGAGCGCGGCCGCGGGCGGGCCGATGGCGACGGCGGCACCGTGCCCGGACTGCTGCGCTCCCGCGCCGCGCAGCACCCGGACGCGGTCGCCGTCGTCGCCGATGACGTCACGCTGAGTTACCGCGAGCTGGACCGGCGCAGCGATCGCCTGGCCGGGGCGCTGCGGGCGCGCGGGGTCGGCCCCGAGGAGGTGGTGCCGGTCTGTCTCGAACGCGGCGCGGGCCTGGTCGTCGCCTGGCTCGGTGTGCTGAAGGCGGGCGCGGCGCTGCTGCCGCTGGACCCGGCGTACCCGGCGCGGCGCCTGGCCCGGCTGGTCGAGGACAGCGGGGCGCGGGTGGCGGTCACCGACGGCGGCGGGGCGCTGCCTGGCGTCGAGCCGGTGCCGGTGGACGCCGAGGAGGGGCCCGGCGGGCCGGCCCGTACCGGGTCGGACGGCACCGGTGAGTCCGACGGTGCCGGGCCCGACGACCTCGCCTACCTGATCTACACCTCCGGCACCACCGGCACCCCCAAGGGCGTCCCCGTCACCCACCGCGCCCTGGTGTTCACCCTCGACCGGGTCGTCCACGCCTACGGCCTCGCCCCCGGCGAGCGCGTCCTGCAACTCGCCGCGCTCGGCTTCGACACCGCACTGGAGCAGGTCTTCGCGACCCTGCTCGCCGGGGCCACCCTCGTCCTCGGCGGCGGCCGCACCTGGGCGCCCACCGAACTCGTCCACCGGATGCCCGGACTCGGCCTCGCCGTCGCCGACCTCACCCCCGCCTACTGGCACCACGTGCTCACGCTGCTCCCGCCCGGCGGGCCCGGCCCGGAGCGGCTGCGGCTGGTCGTCGTCGGCGGGGACGTCGTGCACGCCGCCGACTGCCGCAGCTGCCTGGACCGGCTGCCCGGCGTCCGGCTGGTCAACGCCTACGGGGTCACCGAGGCCGCCGTCACCTCCGCGCTCTGCGAGGTCACCCCCGCCCTGCTGGACGCCGCCGGCCCGGGCGGCCCGGCCGCGCCGGTGCCGATCGGCCGCCCGCTGCCGGGCGTGCGGGTGCACGTCCTGGACGCCCGGCTGTCCCCCGTGCGGCCCGGCGAGAGGGGCGAGATCCACCTCGGCGGGCCCGGCCTCGCCCGGGGCTACTGGCGCGCCCCCGTGGCGACCGCCGAGGCCTTCGTCCCCGACCCGTACGCGCCGGTGCCCGGCGAGCGGATGTACCGCACCGGCGACGCCGGGCGCTGGCGGGCCGATGGGCAGCTGGAGATCCTCGGCCGCTTCGACGACCAGGTGAAGGTGCTCGGCCACCGCGTCGACCCCGCCGAGATCGAGGCCGCCCTCGCCGCCCACCCCGACGTCCGGCAGGCCCGCGTCGCCGCCGACGGAGGCGATGCCGACGGGGGTCGCGCGCTCACCGCCTACTACACGCTCGCCGACCACGCCGACGCCGGTGCGGAAGCCGGGGCCCGCCGCGACCGGCTCCGCGCCTTCCTGGCCGAACGGCTGCCGGAGTACATGCTCCCGGCCGCCTTCGTGGCGCTGGACCGGATGCCGCTCACCCCGGCCGGAAAGGTCGACCGCCGCCGGCTGCCGCACGCCGAGCCGCGCGCGCCGGCCGGGCCCGGCCCGGGCGGCACCGGGGCGGCGGGGGGCGGGGGTGCCGTCGAGGACGCCATCGGGCAGCTGTGGGCCGAACTGCTCGGCGTCGAGGACGTCGGACCCGCCGACGACTTCTTCGCCCTCGGCGGCAACTCGCTGCTGGCCATGGAGATGCTCGCCCGTGCCCGGATCATGCTCGGCCTCGACGTCACCCGTGTCCGCGACCTCACCCGCGCGCTGCTGCGCGACGCCACCCTGGGTGCCTTCGCGACCGCCGTCCAGGCCGCCCGCGCCGACGGAGCCGACGGCGCCGCCCGCACCACCGGCGCCGACGGAGCCGGCCCCGGCCCCGGCCCCGGCCCCGGCGAGGCCGCCGTCGACTGGGCCGCCGAAGCCCGGCTCGCCCTCCCCGTCCGGCAGTCCTGGAGCCCGGCGCCCAGCCGCGCCGAACCCGCCGAGATCCTGCTCACCGGCGCCACCGGCTTCTGCGGCGCCCACCTGCTGCACGCCCTGCTCGCCACCACCGGGGCCCGGATCCACTGCCTGGTCCGCGCCCCCGACGAGGAGCACGCGCTGGAACGCCTGCGCGCCGCCCAGCAGCGCTTCCTGCGCCACGACCTCACCGACACCCGGGTGGTGCCCCTGGTCGGCGACCTCGCCGCACCCCGGCTGGGGTTGACGCATCGTCGGTTCGACGGTCTGGCCGGGAGTCTGGACGCCGTCCACCACCTCGGCGGGCAGGTCAACTTCCTCTACCCGTACCACCAGCTGCGCGCGCCCAACGTCGGCGGCACCCGCGAGATCATCCGCCTCGCCGGGCACAGCCGGGGCGTACCCGTGCACTACCTGTCCACCCTCGCCGTGCTGGCCGGCTTCGGCGCGGCCGGCATCCGCGAGGTCACCGAACGGACCCCGCTCGCTCACCCCGACCGGCTCGGCGTCGGCTACGTCGAGAGCAAGTGGGTCGCCGAACAACTGCTGCACGAGGCCGCCGCCGCCGGGCTCCCGGTCACCGTGCTGCGCACCAACGACGTCACCGGGGACCTCGCCACCGGCGTGATGAACACCGGCACCGAGATCTGCGCGCTCATCGCGTACCTGGCGGACAGCGGCACCTGCCCGGACGTGCTGCTGCCGCTCGACTTCGTCCCGGCCGACCGCTTCGCGCGCGCCATCGCCCACATCGCCGCCCACGCCCCCGCCGACGGCGAGGTCTACCACCTCACCTCGCCGCGCCCGGCCGACCTCGCCGACCTCGCCGAACGGCTCCGGGCCCGAGGTCACCCGATCTCCGAACTCCCTTACGGGGACTGGGTGCAGGGCCTGGTGCGGTTTGCCGCCGGGCGCCCCGCCCACCCCATCACGCCGTTCGTGCCGCTGTTCGTCGACCGCGCCCCCGGGTCGGCGCTGTCGATCAGCGAGCTGTACTTCCGGCCCGTCTTCCCGCTGTTCGACCGCGCCAACACCGACGCCGCGCTCGCCGGCAGCGGGATCGACCTGCCCGCCGTCGACGCGGGCCTGCTCGACCACTACCTGGACCGGCTGGCGGCGGAGGGCTTCCTCCGGCCTCCGGCATGAGCGCCTTCGACGGGCTGGACGTCCACCGTGGGCCCGGGGAGGGGCCGGTGGCGTTCGGCGGCGGCCTCGGCGCGTCGGACCTGCTGGCGGCGTACCGCCGCGGCCTGTTCCCGATGCCCGCGGCGGACGAGTACGCCGGCGCCTACAACGAGGCGCGCTACGAACAGGCCGTCGAGGCGGGCGAGGTGGCACTGTTGCCCGGCGGGGGCGACCCGTACGCGCTGGCCTGGTGGTCGCCCGATCCCCGGCCCGTCCTGCCGCCCGACGGCGTCCGGCTCGGCAGCCGCCTGGCCCGGCGGCTGCGCCACCGGCCGCAGTGGTGGACCAGCGCCGACCGGGCCTTCGGCGAGGTGCTGGCCCGCTGCGCCGAGGGCCGCCAACCGGCCTGGCTGACGGGTGAGTTGCGGGCCGCGCTGGAGCAACTGCACACGCTCGGGGCCGCCCACAGCGGCGAGCTGTGGGAGGGCGAGGAGCTGATCGGCGGGGTGTTCGGTGTCGCCGTCGGGCCCGTCCTCAGCCTCGACTCGATGTTCCACCGCCGCCCCGACGCCGCCCGCGTCGCCGTCGCCGACCTCGGGGCGCGCTTCGGCGCGGCCGGCGGGCGGCTGCTCGACGCCCAGTGGGACAGTCCGCACATCCGCAGCCTCGGTGCCGAGCCGGTGCCCCGCTCCCGGTACCTGGCCGCGTTGGCGGCGGACGCCGCGGTCGGCCCGCTGCCGGGAGAGCCGCTGCCCGTGGCCCGACTGGTCTGACCTGCGCCTTTTACCCTGCTTGGCCTGTCTTCGACAAACTTATTCCCCGTCAGTAACATGACGCCGCGTGTTCAAAAGCTCCATAGGCAGGGTCGTCGGCCCCGCCCTCCTCACCCTCGCCCTCGCCGGGGTCGCCGCCTGCGGGCCGACCACCTCCGGCACTCCGCAGGCCGCCGCCGGCACCACCGAAGCGGCCGTCACCACCGGCACGACCACGACCACAACCACGACCGCCGCCGGCGGCCAGGCCCCGACCGCCGCGGCCGCCGGCACCCCCCGCGCCCGGGCCGCCGCCGCCCCGACCACCGCGGCCGCCACCGCGCGGCCGACCGGTGCGGCCGTTGCCGCAGGTGCGGCCGGTGCGCCGGTCACCGCCGCCCCGGCCGGCGACCGGCAGGCCGCCGTGGTCGCCCCCGCCAAGGACGGCGGCGCGGCCACCCCCGCCGGGCAGAACTTCCAGCTCACCGCGTACGACCCGGCGGCCGGCACGGCCGTGCTCTCGGCGCCGCCGGCCGCCGGGCCCACCGCGACCGCCGGCGCGACGCCGACCCCCGCGCCCGCCCCCGCGGTTCAGCCCGGGCAGCTCATCGCCAGCCCGCCCACCGCCGCCGCGCCCCAGGGCGCACTGGTCGCCGTCACCGGCGTCCGCCCCGGCGCGGGAGCCGGCCTCAACCTGACCACCCGTCCCGCCACCCTCGCCGAACTCCTCGGCGGCACCGAGGCCGACGGCCAGGTGCCCGTCGACCCGCACGGCATCACCGTCACCCCGCTGGTCAAGGACCTCAAGGCCGTCGTCGGTGCGGACGTCGGCGGCGTGAAGGCCGACGCCTCCGGAACCCTGGAGGTCGACGTCAAGGCCCCCGTCCCGCTGCCCGACGGCGCGAGCGTGGACGCCTCCGGCTCCCTCCAGCTGCACCCCGCCGTCCACTTCGCCTACCACGGCGCCGCCGCCGGCAGCCCGCGTACGGCCTCCATCGGCTTCGACCTCGGCGCCCACGCCCAGTGGAAGGTCACCGGCGACGTCGCGCGCGGCACCGGCGCCGCGCCCGTCCGGCTGCCCTTCGCCACGTTGCAGGCCAGCCCGGTGCTCACCGTCGCCGGACTGCCCGTCGTGGTCAACCTGAAGCTCACCTGCTACCTGGAGGTCGGTGCCGACGGCCAGGTCCACCTGGAGGCCGAACAGGAGGCCACCGGCACCTGGGCCGTCCGCGCCGACTACACCGGCGGCAAGGGCTGGACCCCGACCACGGCCGCCGACACCAAGGTCTCCCCGGTCCGGGTGCGCCTCACCGGCAAGGCCGGGGTGCGGGCCGCGCTCGGCGCCGAGGTCTCCGTCGGCCTCTACGACACCGTCGGCGTCCAGACCACCGTCGCCCCCTACCTGCGGGCCCAGGCCGAGGGCTCACTGGCCGCCGACTCCTCCGGCAACCCGCCGCAGGCCCAGGGCAGTTGGTCGCTGGTCGGCGGCGTCGACCTGACCGGCTCGCTGCTCGCCCACCTCAAGGTCTTCGGCACCCCGGTCATCGAGGGCACGTACCCGCTGCCGCCGTTCCACCGTGAATGGCCCCTGGCGGCGGGCTCCGCGGCCCTGCCGTCCCCGCGCCCGAGCAGCTGACCCGGGCAGCCCTGGTCCCGAGGTCCGGTTACTGCTCGGGCGGTACGCCGGGCGGCGGGGCTACTGCTCCTGACGTACCGACAGTTCGTGTCCCAGGGCGATGATCCGGCGCCGGGTGCGCTGGAAGGCTGACGCGCAGGAAGTCGGGCCTGACCGACTTCCTGCGCATCCGCACCCATCACCGCCAGGAGACCGTATGACCACCCCCAAGGCCCTGCGCCGCGTCGCGGCCGCGGGCCTCGCCCTGACCGCCTGCCTCGCCACGGCACCCGCCGCCACGGCCGCCGCCGCCGAGCGCGACGGCGGCCCCGCGAGCGCCGGAGCCGGACTCGACCGCTACCACCACCAGCACCTCGACTGGCGCAGCTGCGTCCTGGGCCCCGACGACGAGGTCGGCCGCGGCCTGGAGAGCGCGGGCGCGCGCTGCGCGGACGTGACCGTGCCGCTCGACTACAGCGACCCCCGGGGGCGGACCATCACCGTCGCGATCTCCCGGCTCAAGGCCACCGACACCCGGCACCGGATCGGCTCCCTCCTGCTCAACTTCGGCGGCCCCGGCGGGCCGGGCCTCGCCAACTCCGTACTGGTGCGCGGGGCGATGAAGGAGACCGGTGCCCGCTACGACGTGATCGGCGTGGACCCGCGTTTCGTCGGCCGCAGCACCCCGCTGGACTGCGGCCTGTCCAACGGCCCCGTCCTGCCCTCGGCCGGCGCCGACCGGGCGGTCTTCGACCGCCAGACGGCGTGGGCCAAGAGCGTGGCCGACCGGTGCCGCGCCACCAACGGCTCGGTGCTGCCGTTCGTCACGACCCGGAACACGGCCCGCGACCTGGACGTCGTCCGGGCCGCGCTCGGCGAACGGAAGATCTCCTACCTGGGCTACTCGTACGGCACCTACCTGGGCACGACCTACACCCAACTGTTCCCCGGCCGCTACGACCGGGTGGTCCTCGACGGCGGGATCGACCCGCGCAGCTACAACCCCCGGCTGATGCGGGGCACCGAGAACGAGCACGAGCGGGCGCTCGACGGCTGGGCCGACTGGGCGGCCGCGCACCACGCCGACTACGGCCTCGGCGGCACCCGCGCGCAGGTGCGCGCCACGATCGACCGCGTCGTCGCGGCGGCCGAGCGGGAGCCGCTCACCGTCGGCACCGCCCCCGACGTCTTCCGGCTCGACGGCAGCCAGGTGCCCTCCCTGGTGTTCGCCGGGATCGCGAGCGACCTCGACCCGGCGCGGGCGGGCCTCGCCGAGCAACTGTCCGTCCTGGCCAAGGCCGCCGACGGGCAGCCCACCCGGGTGTCGCCCGACTTCGCCACCTTCCTGCGGGGCGCGTTCACCAGCGCGGGTTCGGCCACCGGCAGCGTGCAGACCGCGATCCTGTGCGGGGACGTGGCCGCCCCGCGCGACCCCGAGCAGTACTGGCGCGACATCGAACGCGACCGGGCCGCCCACCCGCTGTTCAGCCCGATGACCGACAACATCACCCCGTGCGCGTTCTGGGACGCGCCGCGCGAGGAGCCCACCACGGTGCGGCGCGACGCCGCGGCCCTGCTCGTCGCCGCCGGCGGTGACCCGCGCACCCCGTACCGGGGCGCCGTCGCCCTGCACGGCATGCTGCCCGGCTCCCGGCTGGTCACCCTCGACGGCGCCTTCCAGCACACCAGCTTCGGCGTCTACGGCAACGCCTGCGTCGACGACTCGGTGAACGCCTACCTGGCCACCGGTCGCCTGCCGGGCAAGGACCGCACCTGCGCCAAGCAGGGCTGAGCAGCCCTCGACAGTGCCGAGCAGCCGTGGGCAGCCCTTCCTGACCAGCCGAAGGCTGCCCTAGGCTGCGGCCATGCTCTCTGTGGTGGTGGCCCCCTGGGCGGGCGAGGCGGAGCCGGTGTTCGTGCGGGCGCCGGACGAACTGCACGATGCCGCGAGCACGATGAAGGTCGCGGTGTTGGCGGCGCTCGCCCGTGGCGGGGCGGATCTCGATGCCGAGGTGCCGGTGGTGAACCGGTTCGAGTCCGTGGTGGGCGGGGAGTTCGGCAACGATCCCGACTGGGACAGCGATCCGCTGCCGTGGGAGCTGCTGGGCACGCACGTGCCGCTGCGGCTGCTCGCCGAGCGGATGATCACGCACTCCTCCAACCTGGCCACCAACCTGTGCCTGGCCCGGGTCGACCGGGCGGCGGTGGCCGAGGCGTGGCGGCGGGCCGGGGCGACGCGCAGCGCGAGCCCGCGCGGGATCGAGGACTACGCGGCGCGCGACGCCGGGGTGCACAACCTGGTGAGCGCGCGGGATCTGGTGCGGCTGCTGCACTCCCTGGGCGGGGAGCCGGAGTTGCTGGCGCTGCTGGAGCGCAACGCGTTCCGGGTGGACCTGGCGGCGGGCCTGCCGCCGGACACCCGGATCGCCTTCAAGAACGGTTGGGTGCCCGGCGCCCGGCACAGCGTGGGCCTGGTCCACCCGCAGGACTGCCCGCCCTACCTGATCGCGGTCTGCTACACCGGCCCGCTGGCCTCGGGCGAGGACCGCACCGACCCGGCGGCCCGGCTGCTGGCCCGGGTCTCGGCGGCGGTGTGGCAGCGGCGGCACGAGCTCGCCGGTGCGTGAGCCGACGCGTGACCCGGCTGCCCACCCGCCTGCTGCGCGGCTTCGCGCAGCAGGCGGGACAGCGGTCAGTACGGCTGGACGAGGACGTGGGCGGCGCCGGGGATGCCGACCTTGAGGAGTTCGTCCTCCTCCGGGGTGGTGGGCGTGCCGGTCTCCTGCTTGAGGATGGCCCGGGAGAGCGCCTGGACCCACATGGCGCGGGGTCGGCGACGCTCCTCCCAGGCGGCGAGCGCGGCGGGGACGGTCTCGGCGGCGTCCAGGCTCCGGGCGAGGACGAGGGCGTCCTCGACGGCCATCGCGGCGCCCTGGGCGAGGTGCGGGGTGGAGGCGTGGGCGGCGTCGCCGGCGAGCGCGATCCGGCCGACGTGCCAGGGCTCCTCGACGCTGACCTGGGAGATCCGCGAGTAGACCACGGCGGACGGGTCGGTGACCTGGGCGAGGGCCTCGGCGATCGGGCCGCCGAAGCCGGCCAGGCGCTCGGCGAGCTGCTCGTGGGCGTGCCCGGGGTCGGGCCGGAAGTCCTCGGCCTCGGCGAACACCGAGCCCAGGTACATGAGGTCGTCGGTGATCGGGGTGAGCAGTGCCTTGGCCTTGAGGTTGCCGGTGGACATCACCACGCCCTGGACCTCGGGCGAACGCGGCAGGGTGACGCGCCAGTTGGCGAAACCGGTGTACTCGGGCGCGTACTTCTCCCCGTAGAGGCGCTTGCGCAGCGGGGAGCCGATGCCGTCGAAGCCGACGACGAGGTCGTAGCGGCCGCGGTGCCCGTCGGTGAGGGCGGCGTCGACGCCGTCGGCGTCCTCGGCGAGGTCGGCGATGGTGGTGCCGAAGCGCAGGGTGGCGCCAGCCCGGGTGGCGGCGGTGGCGAGCACCTGGGCGAGGGCGGGGCGGGGGATGCCGTTGTTGGAGGGGGCGTCGCCCATCCGGGGCTGCGGGATCTTGGCGAGGGTGGCGCCGGCCGGGTCGCAGATGGTCAGCACCTCCCACTCGAAGCCGGCGGCGAGGCAGTCGTCGAGGACGCCTATCTCGCGCATCACGTGGAGGGCGTTGGAGGGCTGGATGATGCCGACGCCGAGCGCCTCCAGCTGGTCGCGCAGTTCGGCGACGTCGACGTGGTGGCCGCGCTCGGCGAGGGCGGTGGCGAGGGTGAGCCCGCCGATGCCGCCGCCGTGGACGAGGACGCGCAGGGGTGAGGTCATGGGGTGGCTCCTGGGGAAGGGAGGTGGTTCAGCCGACGTTCAGCCGACGGGGGCGGCGGAGAGGTCCATCAGGTGGTCGACCAGGGCGAGCAGCAGGTCGCGTCCGAAGGCGCGTTCGCGGACGTCGCCGAGGAGCATCGGCACCTGCGGGTCCAGGTCGAGGGCGGCCCGGATCTCGTCGGGGGTGCGGGTGTTGTGGCTGTGGAAGCAGTTGATGGCGACGACGAAGGGGATGCCCCGGCTCTCGAAGAAGTCGATGGAGGCGAAGCTGGTGTCGAGTCGGCGGGTGTCGGCGATGACGATGCCGCCGAGGGCGCCGTTGACGAGGTCGTTCCACATGAACCAGAAGCGTTCCTGCCCGGGGGTGCCGAACAGGTAGACGACGAGGTCCGGGTTGACGGTGATCCGGCCGAAGTCGAGGGCGACGGTGGTGGTGTCCTTCTGGTCGACGCCGGACAGGTCGTCCACGCCGACGCTGGCCCGGGTCAGGTACTCCTCGGTGCGCAGCGGGGTGACCTCGCTGACGGAGCCGACGAGGGTGGTCTTGCCGACGCCGAAGCCGCCCGCGATGAGGATCTTGACGGCGGCCGGCGCGGTGGCGACGCCGGCGTCAGCGGCACTGCTGGGGTGGGGTGTTGCCATGGTTCAGAGTCTCCGGAGTCCTTCGCGAACGGCCGTGAGCAGGCCGAGGTCCACGCCTCCGGCGGCCCGGGCCACCGAGAGCGGTGCCCGGGCCCGCAGCAGGCCCTGGGCGACCAGGTCGCCCAGCAGGATCTTGGTGACCGAGACCGGGAGGTCCAGGCCGGCCGACACCTCGGCGACGGCGGCGGGCCGCCGGCAGTGGTCGAGGATCATCCGGTGCTCGGGCTGGAGGCCGCGGGCACCGGCGCGGCTGCCCCGCGCCAGGGCCCGGGCGGCCTCGTCCTCGACGGTGGTGAGCACGGTGATCAGGGTGAGGTCGTCGCGCTCGGGCGCGGTGCGGCCGCGGGTGATGGTGTACGGGCGCACCATGGCGCCCGACTCGTCCTCGGCGTCCTCGTCCGGCAGTTCGCTCCAGTGCGGGACCTCGCGGCGCTGCCCGCTCCCGTTCTCGCTCCCGTTGCCGCTCCCGCTTCCGTACGGGCCCACCGGTGTCAGCTCCGGTTCCGGGCGGCGAAGGCGTCGAAGCCGGCGGGGGAGGCGGCGCCGGCCTCGGCACGCACCGGGGTGGTCATCTTCTGTCCGACCTGCTGCACCAGGGTGTGCATGGCGACCGACATGATCTCGGCGTCGACCTCCTGGGAGGCGACGACGGCCAGGTGGGTGCCCTGGGCGGCGGCGATGATGAACAGCCAGCACTCGGCGAGTTCGACGATCACCTGGTGGACGGCCCCGCCGTCGAAGAGCTGGCCGACGCCGCGGGCCAGGCTCTGCTGGCCGGTGGCGACGGCGGCGAGGCGCTCGGCGTCGGCCCGTTCGATGGTGCGGGAGTGGCTGACGACCAGGCCGTCGTCGGAGAGCAGGACGGCGTTCCTGGTCCCGGGCACCGAGTCGACGAGTCCGTCCAGCAGCCAGTCCAGGTCCTGGTGGGTGGCGATCGTTCGGTTCATGACTGGTCATCCGTTCGTGTGGTTCGGGGGTTCGCGGCCGGCAGGGTCCAGGGGGAGGGGCCGGGCGCGGGCGTCGGTGAGCCGGCGGGGGCGGTGGGGGGAGCCGGTGGGGTCACGGCCCCGGGCAGCGGGTGCTCGC
The DNA here is from genome assembly GCF_040304045.1 of Kitasatospora sp. NPDC094016. Taxonomy (NCBI): domain Bacteria; kingdom Bacillati; phylum Actinomycetota; class Actinomycetes; order Kitasatosporales; family Streptomycetaceae; genus Kitasatospora; species Kitasatospora sp. NPDC094016. Next base: position 16,885 of record NZ_JBEOUK010000032.1, on the reverse strand, counting down.
CGCTGTCCTGGGCGCGGGCGGCGCGGGACTGGCGCTGGAAGGCGCCGATCGTCGCACCGGAACGCTTCGCCGGGCGCTGGAAGGGGCCGCCGGCGGGCTCGCCGGCCGGGGCGGCGGGTTCGGCACGGGGCCCGGCGGTGGGCTCGGCCCACTGCGGGCGGGGCGCCGGCGGGACGCGCAGTTCGGCGGCCAGGCTGGCCTGCCGGACGCGCTGGGGCAGCGGGGGCTGCTCGGTCTCGGTGGGGCTGAGCGGCACCGCGGAGGCGTACTCGCGGCGCCGGCGCCGTTCGGCCAGCCGGTAGTGGTCGGCCGGGCGGTACTGCTCGTCGGCGTACGGGGCCTCGGCGTCGGTGACCCGGGCGTAGGCGATGTCCGGGTAGGCGGGCACGTCGTGCGAGGGCAACTGGTCGACCGGGGCGTCGGGGGCCGGCGAGCTGTGCTCGATCGGCTGCTCGGCGTACGGGGCGGCGGGGAACGGCGCGGGCTCGGCGGCGGGCGCGGCCTCGGGCTGGACGTACTCGACGTGCCCGAAGGCCTGGACGGGGGCGGTCAGCGGGTCGAACGGGAGCTGCTGGGGCTGCCCGAGCGGTTCCGCGTACCCGAGCGGTGCGACGTACCCGGGCTGCTCCACCTGGCCGGGCTGGTCGACGGGCTGGACCTGGCCGAAGGCCTCGACCTGCCCGAACGCCTCCACCGGGGGGAAGGACTCGGCTGCGGCGAAGGCCTCCACCGGCGGGACGGACTCCGCCGGCGCGAAGGACTCGCCCGGCGGGAAGGAGTCCACGGGCGCGACCGGCGGCCCCGCCGGCTCCGGCTCCGGGGCCTCGTCGGAGGCGGTGAGCAGCGCCTTGCGGGAGCGCCGCACGAGCGGGATCGGTTCGACGGGGGCGGCGTCGGGGAGTCCGGCGTCGCCGTCGATGACGAGCTCGTCGGGGACGAGCACGACGACCCGGGTGCCGCCGAAGGCCGACGGCCGGAACTCGATCTTGAGTCCGTTGTGCGCGGCCAGCCGGGCGATGACGTAGAAGCCGAGGCGGACGTCGTCCGCCCGGGCGAGCACGTCGGTGCGGGGCGGGCGGCTCATCAGTTCGTTGGCGGCGTCGTACTGCTCGGGGTCCATGCCGAGGCCGCGGTCCTCGATCTCGACGGCGAGTCCGCGGCCGACCATGGCGGCCCGGACCTCGACCGGGGTGGGCGGCTTGGAGAAGGTGGTGGCGTTCTCCATCAGCTCGGCGAGCACGTGCGCGACCGGGCCGACGGCCCGCTCGGACAGCCACGGGTGGCCCTCGACGTCGATCATGATCCGGCGGTAGTCCTGCACTTCGCCCTGCGCGGCGCGCAGCACGTCCAGCAGCGGGACGGGCTTGCGCCAGCGCCGCTGCGGCTGGCCGCCGGCCATGATGACGAGGTTCTCCTCGTAGCGGCGCAGGCGGGCGGTGAGGTGGTCGAGGTCGAACAGGCCCTCCAGGACCTCCGGGTCCTCGTGCTTGCGCTCCAGCTCGTCGAGCTTGCGCAGCTGGCGGCCGATCAGCAGCTGGGTGCGGCGGGCGATGCGCTGGAGCAGCCGCTCGAAGCCGCGGTGCTGTTCGGCCTGCTTGACGGCGGCCTCGACGGCGGAGGCGCGGGCCAGGTTGAGGGCCTGGCCGAGGCGGGCGAGTTCGTCGGTGCCGTTGCCGTGCGTGCCGGCGGTGATCGTGCGGGTGTCGGTCTCGACGTCGACCTGCTCGCCGCGGCCGAGGCGTTCGACGACCTCGGGGAGGGTGCGCTCCATCTCCTCGGCCTGGGTCTGGAGTTCCTTGATGCGCCGGCGCAGCGAGCGGCTGAGCCGCCAGGAGGCGATGATCACCGCGACGACGGTGATCAGGCCGATGACGGTGGTCAGGACGACCGTGGTGAGGAGGGAGAGGATGGTGCCCTTGCCGACGTCGACGATGGCGCTGGTGCGGGTCTCGATGGCCTTGACCAGCTGCGGGTTGAGCTGGTCGAGGGCCTGGCGCCACTGGTCCTGGGCGGCGGGGAGCTTGACGGTGCCGTTGGCCTCGGCGGCGGTGGGCTTGGTGAGTGACTGCTCGACGGCGGCCTTGGCCTGCCAGGCGGGGCTGTTCATCAGGTCGTGCCAGGCGGCGGCCTCGCCGTCCGGGATGTACGGGAGGACCTGGACGGTGAAGAGGTGCTCCTGCGCCCCGACGGCCTGCTGGACCTGCTGGTAGTCGGTGACGGTGAGCCGCCCGGTGGGCCAGCCGCGGGCGAGGATGGCGTCCTCGCGGGCGAGCATCTCCTTGGCCCAGAAGGCGTTCACCAGGGTCTTGGAGACCCAGGTGACCTCGCCGGCGTCGACGCGGCTGAGTGCGGTGAACAGTCGCAGGTCGACGGCGATCAGGTCGGTGTAGTACGCGTAGAGGCTCTGCTGGTCGATCGAGCCGTGGTCGACGGCGGCGCGCTGTTCGGCGAGCTTGCCCATCGCCTGGCGGGCCTCGGTGACGGCGGTGAGGACCTCTTCGGGGGCGCTGTCGGCGGTCTCGCCGGAGAGGACCTGGAACTGGCGGACCGCGTCGTCGGTCTGCTGGCGCTGGCGGCGCAGCTGGTCGGTGTTGCCGCCGGGCCGGGCGAGCGCCTCGGCGCTGAGCCGGCGTTCTTCCTGGAGGCTGTAGTAGACGATGTTGGACGGCTGGCCGGCCTTCTGGGCGAGCAGGCCCTGGGCGGCCTGGCGCTGGAAGTCGAAGACGGTCTCGCCGCTGGTGACCGCCCACAGGGCGGCCAGGGCGATGCTGGGGACGACGGCGAGGACGAGCAGCGCCGTCCGCAGTGACAGGCGCGGACGCCTGCGGGGGGCCTTCGGCGTCGGGGGCCGCCGATTCGCACGCGCGCGCAGAGCAGTCTCCTTGGGGATGGCGGCCGGCCTGAGCGGGGCGGCCGTCCGGGGCACGGGCTTGACGAGGCGATACTAGTCATACCGTGTGATTGGAGTGAAAGTGCGTTCGCCGCCTGGGCCGTGGTCACACACGCTCCGGACACAATGTCATCTGACGGTTGATCGTACGTGCTCGAAGCATCCCAGTTCGGGGCGGGTTGACGAGGCGTCGGCCGCCGGGGCGGGCGGCGGGGTGGCCGCCGTGTGAAAACTGTGTGCCCGCGCTCCGGATATCCGTCCGGTCGGTCGGTCGGCTGCCCGGTCGGTTGATCGGCCGACGCCCCGCCCGCCTCGCCTCGCCCGCCTCGCTCAGTCGGCCAGCAGGCGCGACCGGGTGGCCTCCAGCTCGGCCGCGAGCACCCGCCCGGCCTCCTCGGGATCGCCCCGGTGCAGCGCCCCGACGAGGTCCGCGTGCGACGCGTAGCCGTGGTTCGGGTCCCCGCTGCGCAGCCCCAGCACCCCCACCAGGTCCACCAGGTGCTCCCTCAGGACGGGCACGAACTGGGCGAACAGGTCGTCCAGCACCGGATTGTGCGCGGCGGCCACCACGGCGGTGTGCAGCGCGATGTCGGCGTCCACGAAGGCCGCGTCGTTCGCGCCGCCCGCCGCCAGCCGGGTGGCCAGCGCCGCGTCCACGGCGGCGAGGTCCTCCTCCGTGTGGCGCGCGGCCGCCAGTCGGGCCGCCTGCACCTCGACCATGGTGCGCACCTCGTAGACGTGCGCCAGCTCCGCCCGGCGCAGCCGGGTCGGCCAGTCCAGGGCGGGCCGGTCCGCCGTCACGAACACGCCCGACCCCTGCCGGCTCTGCACCATCCCGGCGCCGGCCAGCGCGCGCAGCGCCTCCCGGACGGTCGAGCGGCCGACGCCCAGCTCCTTCGCCAGGGCGACCTCGCCCGGCAGCTTCCCGCCCACCGGCCAGTGTCCGGCGGTGATCTGCTCCTCCAGGCGTCGGGTGGCCTGGTCGACGAGGGGGGAGCGGTGGAGGGGGCCGAGCGGGGACATTCGCGTTCACCTGTCAGCTTGTCTGAGGACTTGGTTCGTGGTTAGTCTACCCGGCATGCAGCCGTGGAGTCTCCCTCTGGGTGGCCTTCTTCTTGGTGGCCGCAGCGGGGCGTGACCGGACCGGCACCCCGCTGCGGGGCGCCGTCCTGCCGGTCCACCGGTACCTCCGTAAGGACTCATCATGCGATTCCCGACCCTGCGTACCCCCGCCGGCCCCGTCCCGGTCACCGCCCCCGCCTGGAACCCGCAGCGCCCGGGTGCCATGCCCTCCCACCGCTACCGGCCCGCCCACGAGCGCGTGCACGTCCCCGCACTGATGCGGCGCTGGCCCGGCCGACGGATCAACCACGCCCCGCTGTGGGTCCCCGTCGACCTGCGCGACGGCAACCAGGCCCTGGCCGAACCCATGGACCCGGCACGCAAACAGCGGATGTTCGACCTGCTCCTGGCCATGGGCTTCAAGGAGATCGAGGTCGGCTACCCCTCCGCCAGCCGCACCGACTTCGACTTCGTCCGGCAACTGGCCACCGTGCCCGGCGCGGTGCCCGAGGACGTCACCGTCGTCGTCTTCACGGCGGCGCGCGCCGACCTGATCGACCGCACCTTCGAGGCCGTCCAAGGCCTGCCCCGCGTCGTCGTCCACCTCTACACCGCCACCGCCCCGCTCTGGCGCGAGGTCGTCCTCGGGCGCGACCGGCACGAACTGCGGGCCCTGATCACCGAAGCCGCCACCCACCTGGCACGGCGGGCCGACGGCCGGCCCGGCGTGCGTTTCCAGTTCTCGCCCGAGGTGTTCAACCTGACCGAACCGGACTACGTCCTGGAGGTCTGCAACGGCCTCACCGAACTGTGGGACGCCAGCCCCGACCGGCCCGTCGTCCACAACCTGCCCGCCACCGTCGAGATCGCCACCCCCAACGTCTACGCCGACCAGATCGAGTACCTGCACCGGCACCTGGAGCGCCGCGAGTCGGTGATCCTCTCCGTCCACCCGCACAACGACCGGGGGACGGGCGTCGCCTGCGCCGAACTGGCCGTGCTGGCCGGCGCGCAGCGGGTGGAGGGGTGCCTGTTCGGCAACGGCGAGCGGACGGGCAACGTCGACCTGGTGACGCTGGCCCTCAACCTGCACACCCAGGGCGTCGACCCGATGCTCGACTTCTCCGACCTCGACGAGATCCGCCGCACCGTCGAGCACTGCAACCGGCTGCCCGTGCACGAGCGCCACCCCTACGCGGGGGACCTGGTGCACACCGCCTTCTCCGGCACCCACCAGGACGCCATCAAGAAGGGTTTCGCCCACCACGCCAAGGTGGCGGCCGAGTCCGGCGTCCCGGCGCACGAGGCGCCCTGGTCGGTGCCGTACCTGCCGATCGACCCGGCCGACCTCGGCCGCGACTACGAGGCGGTCATCCGGGTCAACAGCCAGTCCGGCAAGGGCGGCATCGCCTACCTGCTCCAGACCGGGCACGGGCTGGAACTGCCGAGGCGGCTCCAGATCGAGTTCTCCCGGGTCGTGCAGGAGGCCACCGACGACAGCGGGCGGGAGGTGACGGCGGAGGAACTGTACGGGCTCTTCCGCGCGGAGTACCTGGACGCGGCGCCGGACTGGCCGTGGCAGGCCGGTGACGACTGGGCGGAGGTGGACGGCCGGCGCGGCGAGGGCGCCGGGCCGCTCGACGCGGTGGCCGACGCGCTGCGGGTCGACATCCTGCACTTCAGCGAGCACGCCGTCGGGGCGGGTGCGGGTGCGGGCTCCGGTACCGACGCCGTCGCCTACGTCGAGGCCCGGGTCGGGGGACAGGTGGTGTGGGGCGCCGGGCGGGACGGCTCGGTGCTCACGGCGGGCGTCCGGGCGGTGCTCAGCGCCGTCGGCCGCGCGCAGCGGGGGTGACCCGTACGGACGGGAGTTGTACGGAGACGGCCCACCGCGACACCGTGCGCGGTGGGCCGCGCCGCCTACATCGGTTTCGGTGCGATCACCGCGAACGGCGCGCCCTGCGGGTCGGTCACCACCGACATCCGGCCCGCCACCATGTCGAACGGCGGGGCGAGGACGGTGCCGCCGTGCTTGACCAGGGCGTCCACGGTGGAGTCGACGTCGTCCACCGCGAAGTACGTCAGCCAGTGCGCGGGCGTGCCAGGCGGGTCGTTGGCGAGCAGCGAGACCCCGCCGACGGACCGGCCGCCGACCCGCAGCTCCCAGTACTGCTCGGCGCCCTGCGCCGGTTCGATCTCGATGCCGAACGCCTCGCCGTAGAAGGCGGTGGCGCCGGGCACGTCGCTGGTGTGCAGCTCGTTCCAGATCAGCGCGCCGCTCTCGTTGACGACCCGGGCGCCGGAGAACTCGCCCGGCTGCCAGACGCCGAACACCGCGCCCTGCGGGTCGGCGGCGATCAGCATCCTGCCGAGCTCGCCGACGTCCATCGCCGGCACCAGCAGGGTGCCGCCCGCGCCGACGATCGCGTCCTGGGTGGCCTGGGCGTCGGTGGTGGACAGGTAGCTGGTCCACACGGTCGGCGGGGCGGGCATCCCCTCCGGCGCCATCGCCGGTCCGATCCCGGCCGACGGCCTGCCGTTCAGCTCGCAGACCGCGTACCCGCCGAACTCGGCCGGGCCGACCCGCCCCTGCCAGCCGAACAGGTCGCGGTAGAAGTCCAGTGCCGCCTGCTGGTCCTGCGCCATCAGATCGACCCAGCACGGGGTGCCGGTCGGGTACGGAGTGGTGACTTCGGGCATTCTCGCTCCTTCAGGTGAGGTCCTGCGTCGGTCACCCTCTCGTCGCGGACCGTACGCCGCCACTCGACACGCTGTCACGACCCGCCGGGCGGCCGGTGACGAGCCGCTCAGCGCCGGTCAGCGCCGGTCACCGCCGTCGAAGCGGGCAGGGCGGGGGAGTTTCGGAGGTGGGGCCGAACGTCCGGGGGCACGCCACGGCGGCGACCGACCGGAGCTGCCGGCCGGATGTCCAGTACGTCCACACCACGTCGTGCGGGAACGTGTCGAGGAACGCCGAGGCGTGATCCAGCCGGGTGGCCGAGGGAAGGTCGTCCTCCGGGGCGGGGGAGTCGGCGAGCTGCTTGCCCAGCCAGTCGAGGGCTTCGGTGGGGTCGTTGGTGGTGAGCCTGATCTGTGCTGCCGACTTGGCGAGCCAGTGCATGACCTCCAACGGCGGTACGGGGCTGCCCCATTCGGGCCGCACACCGTTCTGCGGTTCCGGCGGCCGCCGCTCGGCGTCGTCGGGCCGCTTGCCGCCCGCCCACGCGTAGCAGTGCCAGTGGAGGCCGGGCCTGTTCCAGTGATCCATGAGCGCCTTACCCTGGGTGTGAGGCGGGCCCCGCTCCCAGTTGCGTTGGGAACGGGGCCCGCTGGTGCGAGGTGGCGCGTCAGGCGGAGGTGGTGAAGCGGTCCGGGTCGATCCCGGTGGAGCTCAACTCCACGGTGGTGAAGCGCAGTTCTCGCCCCGGAGCCTTGGTGTCACCCATCACCCACAAACCGCCGGCCACCCCCGGCACCTCCCGCAGGGTCACGCACGACTCCCCGTCGTCACCCCCACCCTGGTTTCCGCCACACGCCTTGTAGGCGGCGAGTCCGGCCGGGATCTCGATCTCGTACAGGTCGCTCACTGCACTGCCTTCCTGTTCGATGCTGAAGAGGGCGACCCTCATCCTGTGTTGGCTGATGAGGCGCCATCGGGTCGACAGTAAGAAGCCGTGAGTGCCACGGTCCACGAAGTTGCACTCGGTTGCACCGGTTCACCCGAGGGAGTTGACGGCCCTGGTGATGCATGCGCGTGCTGCCGCACCCCGATCGGCGAGCTTCGCCAGCTCGGCGAACGCCTTGTGGTAGGTGCCGATTTCGCTCGGTGTCGAGATGTTGATCTCCGCCGTCAAGGTTTCCACGGCGACCAGGTCTTCATCGAAGGCGTAGAACGCTTCAAGTGGCCAGACCGAACGACGCACGCCGAAGGGGATGACTCCGAAGGATACGTTCGGCTGTGCCATCACCGACAGGAGGTGCCCGAGCTGGCCGGCCATCGCGGCATCGTCGGCCACTCGGTAGTACAGGACCGATTCCTCGACCAGAATCGCGAACCGTTGCCCTGCGTTGCGGATGACGCTTGATCGATCGATCCTCGCCCGGACGGCTTGGTCGACGTCGTCAGGTGTCCCCTGGAAGTCCGTGATGGAGTGCAAAAGCCCGGATGCGTATTCGACGGTTTGCAGCATCCCCGGTACGACATTGGACGCGTAGACGCGGAAGTGTCGGGTTCGCCGATATAGCGGAACCGTCTTTTCGTGGATCTTCCGCATGCCGTCACGGTGGATCTGCTGCCACTGTATGTACATGGAATCAGCGGAACGCGAGGCGGCGATGAGGTCTGCCGCCTGGTCATCGACGCCACAGGCGGCACACCATGCGCGGATGTCGGCGTCCGACGGCGGAGTCACGCCTCGCGCAATCCGAGATGACTTTGATTTATGCCATCCACAACGAGCGGCCAGCTCGTCCCCTGTGAGCCCGGCGTCCTTCTTCATCGCGTCCAGGCGCGCGGCTATCGCCGCGCGCGCGGACTTCGCGCTGGAGAGCGGGTTGGAGGACATGAACTAGTCGATCGGATTCCTGTGCGGGCAGCTAGACGGAGAACTTCTCGTGCGGGATCCCGGACTCCCAGACCGCTTCGAAAGCCGAAGCGCACAGTGCTACCACCGCGGCGTCTTCCGTCTGATCCGTGTCGACCCATCGGCCGGCGCCATCGAAAATGTTGAACTGAACGAGCCGACCGTCAAAGATCCAGCAGTCATTGCCGGGAAGAGCGATTCCGGACGCGCTGCGCCTGGGGAGCCAGCGGATGTCTTCACCGGCGGCAATGTTGGTGAAAGTGCCGGAGTGCTCGAAGCGGATGTACTCGCTCACCGGCTCCGAGACCACACGGGCGCGCCGAATCGCGACGCCTCGGCCGGTGACTTCCTGTACCAGATCGAGCCAAGGCCGCCACCAGGACTCGCGATTGTCGGGATCGAGCCTCTTCCCGTGGTGCCACGCGGCGAACCCCTCGGCTTCGTTCTCCACCGAGTACCAGTCTCGCATCTCAAGGTGCAGCGCGGAATGACGTGCGGATTTGATCAGATCGGCGAAGTTAGAGAGCGTCTGTGCCACCAATGGCCTCCCTGAGAAGTGGAATCATGCGCCGGGGCAGCCGGATGACGGTCTCGTGCTCGGGAATCGGGCCGGCCTTCAGGCACTCGACTTCCGTCGCCTCGTCCGCTTTCCAACCCTGAATCACCAGCTCTGCCCGTTCCTCGTCCACCCATACGGAGGGACACCCGTGGTCTCCGGACTCGGGGTCCTTGCCGACGAACCGCAGCTTCATAACCGCCTCCGCTGTCGAGTCAGTTGCGCCCAGTTGCAACGACCCTGGGCCCCGTCCGGGTGTGGAGTCAAGGGCGCATCGGGGCGCAGTGGAGGCGGACGCAACTCAGACCCCGCTCCAACCATCCGCCAGGGTGCGGAAGAAGGTCCGGATGTCGGCCACCAGCAACTCGGGCTGTTCGAGGGCGGCGAAGTGGCCGCCGTGGTCGAACTCTGTCCAATGCACGATGTTGTCGATGCGTTCGGCGAAGGCGCGGACCGGCAGGGTGATGTCGTGGGGGAAGACGGCCATGCCGGTGGGGACGGTGGAGGGGGTGGCCTCGGTCCAGCCGTTGCGGGCCGACTCTTTGTACAGCCGCGCGGAGGAGCCGGCGGTGGCGGTCAGCCAGTACAGCATCACGTTGGTGAGGAGGTGGTCCCGGGGCACGGCACCTTCGGGAACGCCGCCGCCGCAGTCCGTCCACTCGCGGAACTTCTCGACGATCCAGGCGAGTTGGCCGACCGGTGAGTCGGTGAGCGCGTAGCCGACGGTGTGCGGGCGGGTGGCCTGGACGGCGGTGTAGCCGGAGGTTTCGGCCTGGTGGCGGGCCCAGGTGTCGAGCCGTTCGCGGTCGAGGGCGTCGAGGACGGCCGGGTCGCCGGTGGGGAAGGTGGGGGAGGTGTTGACGTGCACGCCGATGACCCGGGTGGGGGCGGCGAGGCCGAGTTCGCGGGAGATGCCGGAGCCCCAGTCGCCGCCCTGGGCGCCGTAGCGCGGGTAGCCGAGGCGGTCCATGAGTTCGGCCCAGGCGCGGGCCACGCGCCGGTAGTCCCAGTCGAGTTGGCTGGTCGGTCCGGAGAAGCCGTAGCCGGGGATGGAGGGCGAGACCACGTGGAAGGCGTCGCGCGGGTCGCCGCCGTGGGCGCGGGGGTCGGTGAGCGGGCCCAGGATGTCCAGGAATTCGGCCACCGAGCCGGGCCAGCCGTGCGTGATGATCAGCGGGGTGGCGTCGGGTTCGGGTGAACGGACGTGCAGGAAGTGCACGTTGGCGCCGTCGATGGTGGTGGTGTACTGCGGGAAGGTGTTGAGCCTGGCCTCGTGCGCGCGCCAGTCGTAGCCGGTCCGCCAGTACTCGGCCAGGTCCTGGAGGTAGGGCAGCGGGACGCCGTAGTCCCAGCTGGTGCCGGGCAGTGAGTCGGGCCAGCGGGTGCGGGCGAGGCGGTCGCGCAGGTCGTCGAGCTGATGCTGCTCGATGGCGATGCGGTAGGGGTGGATGGCGGTTTCGGCGGTGATGGCTGGGGGCCTTTCGCGGTGCTGCGGGCAGGGTGCGGGTCAGGTCGGCAGGAGGTGGGCGAGCAGGGCCGCTTCCAGGTCGCGCAGCGGGAAGGACGGGTCCTCGGCGGCGAGGGTGAGGCCGCCGCGGATGCCGGCGAGGAGGAGCAGGCGGGCGGCGGCGGGGTCGGGGACGCGGCAGGCCGCCAGGGCTTCGTCCAGGGCCTGGAAGAGGTCGGCGGAGGCGAGGTCGGCGCCCGCGGCGACCAGGACGGCCCGGGCCTCGGGGTCGGCGAGGAGGGCGGAGACGGCCCGGCTCTCCTCGACCTCCTCGGGGGCGGCGTCCAGGCCGAGCAGGGCGGAGCGGACCAGGAGCCGCAGGGTGGCGGCGGGGCTGTCGGCGGGCTGGGCGGCCAGCGCGGCGCGGGTGCGTTCGCGCCAGCCGTCGGCGATGTCGACCAGCAGGCCGTCCTTGCTGCCGAAGTAGCGGGAGGGCAGTCCGTCGGCGACGCCGGCCCGGGTGGCGACTTGGCGCAGGGTGGTGGCGCGGTAGCCCTGTTCGGCCATGAGCAGGACGGCGGCGCGCCGGATCTTGGCGCGGGTCGCTTCGCGGACGGCTGCCGAGGCCTCAGGCGTGCGGGGCATGGGGGTGTCCGGTTTTTGGTTGAACCATTGTTCAATATAAACACGTGAGGGCGGCCCGAGTCACGCGGGGCGGGGTCCGGGGGAGTCGGTGGCAGCCGTCAGCCCAGTTCGTAGCGGATGATCTCGTCGGTGGCGGTGGTCACGACGAAGCCGGTCTTCGTCAGGACCCTTCCCGAGCCGGGGTTGCCGACGCGATGCTCGGCGATGACCCGAGGGGTGCGGTGGTGGGCGAGGAACTGCCGCACCGCCGTGGTGGCGTAGCCGTGGCCCCAGGCGTCCTCGCGCAGGATGTAGCTGAGGCTGCCCGTGTGGCCGGTGATGCGGAGTCGGATGATGCCGATCAGGTCGTCGTGGACGTCGATGCCGAGGACGCGTGCGGTGCGCGGCCGCTGCGCGTCGGCCTCCCGGGCTTCGCGTACGTAGTCGTGGGCCTGGGCGGCGGTCATCCGGCCGAACCACATGTCGGCGACCGACCTGCCGCTGTAGATGCGGCGGACGGCGCGGGCGTCGGCCGGCCGCAGCTCGCGCAGGTGCACCCTTCCTCCAAGTCGTGGCGCCGGTCCGGGGCTTCCCCCTGTCGAAGGGGAAGCCGACGGGAAGCCCCGGACCTGGGCGGCTCAGGTGAAGATGAGGCGGAAGATCTGGTTGTAGATGAAGAAGCCGCCGGGCTGGCCGGGGATCGGCTGCAGGTTGAACGTCTCGGCGAATGACATGGGCTTGTCGAAGGCGTTGTCGACGGCGAGGCTGCCCGTGACGGTGACCAGAACGCCGCCGCCCGGCGCGGGCTGCGCGTCCTTGCTGTTCACCTTGTGCTTGACGGTGGCCAGTTCGGGCTTCGTCAGCTGCGCGAGGATGTTCTGCGGCCCCTGGAACTGCTGGCTTTCCCACGTGAGCATCGACTCGGGCCGGTAGAGGCTGGCGAGGCTCGGGCGCCCCGCGATGCCGGAGTCGAAGGTGGTGTAGTAGTGGCTCACGAACGAGTTGGCAATGGCGTTGAAGTCCATGCGCGGAACGTACCAGTCCGCTCACAACGGGTGGGTGCTGTTTGACGGAACCGCCACCGGGGTGACCGGATCCCCTTATCCTGGCAGGCTCCTGACGAGCCCGGTGCCCGTGCCCGTCTTGACTCTCCCACCGTGGGAGAGTCGACAGTGGGGCGCATGCACGTCGATGAGGTCGATGAAGCGGTGCTGTTGAGCATCGGAGAGGTCGCGCGCAGGACCGGGCTGTCGGTGAAGCTCATCCGGCACTGGTCCGACACCGGGGTGGTGCCGCCGGCCCGGCGGACCGCTGCCGGGTACCGCCGCTACGACCCCGCGTCGCTGGGCCGTCTGGAACTGGCCCGGACCCTGCGGGATCTCGGGCTGGACCTGGCGGCGATCCGTGACGTCCTCGACCGCGAGCACACCCTGACGAGGGTGGCGGCGGCACACGTCGACGCGCTGGAGGTGCGCATCCGCCTGCTGCGCACGCAGCAGGCGGTGTTGCGCTCCGTCGCCCGCCGGACCACCACTGCCGAAGGACTCGCCTTCATGACCCGAACCGCCCGCATGTCCGCCGCCGAACGCCGCTCGCTCATCCACGAGTTCGTGACCGGGACGCTCGCGGAGCTGGACGTGCCGACCTACCGCCGGGAGCAGCTGGCCGCCGTCGTCGACCTGCCCGAGGACCCCACGGACGAGCAGGTCGACGCCTGGATCGAACTGAGCGAGCTGGTGGCCGGCCCGGAGCTGCGCGCGGGGATGCGCCGGCTGGCCGAGTGCTCCGCCCGGCACGCGCCCGGCGAGCACGACGAGAGCGTGCTTCGGGCGATGCGGCAGCTGGCCGAGGACTGGAACCGTCGGGTGGCCGCCGCGATGCGGGAGGGGATCGCCCCGGACTCGCCGGCGGCCGACTCCGTGGTCGCCGCCGTCGTCACGGCCTGGATCCCCACCCCCGCGAACACCGGCGTCGCCGCAGACGCCGACGAGGACGCCGCCGGGGCGACGGACAGCGACGGCGCGCCCGCCCGGCGCAGGTTGCTGGAACAGCTCACCGCGGCGTCCGAGCCCAGTGTCGAGCGGTACTGGCAGCTCCTGTGCGTCCTCAACGGCCGGCCCGTGGCACCCGGCGTGGCGGACACCGGGGCCTGGCTGAAGACCGCGCTTCGCGCCAACCCCGCTCCGGGCGCGCGGGCCGGCGAACTCGCCGCTTTGTACGGGGCCGACGCCGACGCCTGGCGGCCCGGTGGCGTGCTCGACGCCTGCGAGCGGGTCCAGAACGCCGTGGCGGAGCTGCTGCGCGACATCCACCCGGACCAGTTCGACCTGCCGACCCCGTGCGCCGGCTGGGACATCCGCACCCTGATCGACCACATCGTCTGGGAGAACCTGTTGTGGGGCGGCCTGGCCCGGGGCTTCCCCCGCACCGACGTCGGCGCGGACCATCTCGGGGACGACCACGTCGGGGCGTTCCGCACCGCCGCGCGCGACGCGCTGACCGCGTTCCGCCGCCCGGGAATGCTCGACCGGCGATTCGGCCCGGCACCCGGCCGACGGCTCGTCGAGCAGCTCGTCATCGAACTGCTGCTCCACGGCTGGGACTTGGCCGCCGCACTCGGGCGACCGCGCGACTTCCTGCCGGACCTCGCCGAACTCGCGCTGCCGGTGGTGCGGGAGATCTACGACTCCCTGCCGAGGACCCCGGGAGGCTCCTTCGCCCCGCCCCGACCCGTCCCCCCTGCCGCACCCGCGCTCGACCACCTGGCGGGCTACCTCGGCCGCACCGTCACCTGACGCCGCCCGCCGCTCCACGAGGCCCCAGGGCTGCGAGCGCCCTGCTGCCGGCGGCCAGTGTTCCGGCGCACCGCCGGTGTCAGCGGGTGCGGCTACCGTGAGCGCAGGTGGGCAGTCGGACTGATACCGGGGGGGCCGATGGAGAACGCGCCGGACCACGGCCGGACCGTGCGGAACGGTTCGCTCGCCATGATCGGCCTGGGGGTCCTGCTGTGCGTCCTCACCCTGGTCTACCTGATACCGCACGACATGGGGGTGACGTCGGCTCTCCGCAGTCGCGGCGTGCACACCCCTGCGGTCGTCACCGAATGCGCCGAAGTGAGCGGGCCGCAGGACAACCCGGCGGGCAACTCACACTGCCGGGTGCGGTTCACGACGCCCGAGGGGAGATCCGTCGAGACCCAACTCGCCTACGTCACCGACACCGTCAAGGCCCGCGACACCGTGACGGTGGTGTACGACCCCCGGCACACCGACATCGCCGCCCTTGCTTCGAGCATCGGTTTCTGGAACTCACTGGGCCGGAACGCGCTCGATGTGGTCGCACTGGTCGCGTCCGTCGTCATGACCCTGCTGGGCCTCGCGGTTCACCTCGCGTACCGCCGGCTCACCCGGGCACGCAGACGGCCCACCGCTCTTTAGGCGGCGAGCCGTTGAGAGGAAGTCGATCAGACCTCGGTGGTGGCAGTGGTGGCGAAGGCGACGAACGCCTGCCAGGCGGCGGGAGTGAAGGTGTGGTGGGGGCCGGAGGCGTCCTTGGAGTCGCGGACGAGAACGGCCTCGGTCGTCTCGGCGACCTCGACGCACTCGCCGCCCTCGTTGCCGCTGTAGCTGCTCTTGAACCAGGCGATCTCGATGCAGGCGCCGCCCTCATTGCCACTGTGGCTGCTCTTGAACCAGATGAGTTCGCTGCTCACTGCTCCCCCTGAGTATGGGACGGCACCGTCAGCTTGACGGTACGCCAACGGCCCGCCGCCCGGTAGGCGGTGGGCCGCTGGGAGGACGTTGATCAGACCTCGGCGGTCGCGGCGAATGCCACGAACGCCTGCCACGTTGCCGGCTCGAACGCCAGCTGGGGGCCGCTCTTGTCCTTGGAGTCGCGCACGTGGACGACAGTGGGCGTCTCGGCGACCTCGACGCATTGACCGCCTTCGTTGCTGCTGTAGCTGCTCTTGATCCACGCCAGCTTCGCGTTCATCGTTCTCCCAGCATCTTCTCGATCAAGGCCAAGGACTCCCTCAGGTTGAGCGACTGCCCCCTGAGAGCGCCGTATCGTGCGTTCATGATACGGACTTCTTCCTGGTCCGTGATCAGGCGACTACTCTGCTGCGCCTCGATGTACCCGTTCTGCGGCCGCCCCTTGGGGGTGATCAAAGTGAATGGGCCACCGAGTCCCGGATGCTCGATTCTGTCGAGGGGCATGACGTGAATGGCCATGCCTCTCATCTGTCCGATCGTCAGCAGTTTGTGCAGCTGCTCCTCATGAACGTCCCAGCCACCCAGGGGGCGCTGCAGAACGCTCTCCTCAATGACCCAGCTGAGGATCGCGCGCGGCCACCGGGTCAGGATCTCCTGCCGAGCCATTCGGGCGGCTACTCGCTCCTCAATCACCTCTTCGGTCAGTAGCGGCTGCCGCATGCCGAAGAGGGCCCGAGCGTGCGCCTCGGTCTGTAGCAATCCAGGGATGAGCAGGGTGCTGTACTCGTGAATCTCAATGGCTAGCGGCTCCAGGCCTACGTAGCCCCTGAACCAGGCGGGGTGCCGCAAGCGAGCCTTGGCCCGCGCGCTCATGACGTCGTCTTTTGTGATGGCCAACACGCCACCGGCGTTGAGGAGTTTGTCCACCGCCACCAGCAGCTCCGGTTGCGGGGTGCGTTTCCCGCGCTCCACCGCGCCGATCAAGTGCTCTCCGTAGCCGACGTGTTCGCCGAGCTCCTTCTGGGTCATCCCGGCCCGCTCGCGGAAGAGCTTGATCTGCTTCCCGATGGCGCGGAAGAAGTCCGAGACCTCTCCCAGGTCCTCCGGCAGTTCCGTGCGAATGTCGTCGTTCGACTCGATGTTGCGTCCTGCGCCCATCGCGACCACCCCGTTAGTGATTCGGTCACACGAACAAAAGCTGTCCGCACCCGGACAGGCACTCTCCGTACTCCCCGGATGCATGGTCAGCGTACGTCCGCGCCGTCACGCTTTTTTCCATGACGACCGACATCCCCCTCGACAGGCCCCGCCGTCACACCATCACCCTCGCCGCCACCCCCAAGGGCGCCGCTATCTGCCGGCGCATCGCCAGACGTCAACTCACGACCTGGGGGCTGAACTTGTCCCACACCGAGCCGTACTACTCGGCTCTCCTGATCGTCGCGGAGCTCGCCGCCAACGCGACGACCCATGGCCGCGTTCCGGGGCGCGGCTTCGAGTTTCACCTCTGCCTCACCACCACCGTGCGCCGGGGCACTACCTTGCGCATCGAGATCTCGGACTGCCGGGGCGACCGCTTCCCCGCCCTGCCCGCCGTCCTCGCCCCCAACTCCCAGTCCGGGCGCGGCCTCACCCTCATCGACGCCCTCGCCGACCGCTGGGGCAGCATCCCCCGCCACCCCAACGCCAAGACCGTCTGGGCCGAACTCGACCTCCCCATCACCCCCGATGCGTCCTGAACCCCGCCATAGTCCGGGCAGCGCGACGCTCTGCACCCTCCTTCCGTGCGTCCTCCTGCTCGCGCTCCTCGCCTGGATCCACCCCCTCACCGCCCACCACCCTTCGAACCGCCACCCCCGCCCCGTCGCCACCTCCGCCCCAACTACCCCGTAAAGCAAGAGGAGTGGGAAGTCGGCCCTGTTGTGCCGGGCCGTCGGCAGGCCCCACGCGCGCAGCAGGTCGTAGGCGTGCGACTGGCAGTCGATGTCGAAGCCGACCCGGGCGCCGATG
>NZ_JBEOUK010000031.1:0-99816 GCF_040304045.1 Kitasatospora sp. NPDC094016 | reverse complement strand
CGGCGGAGACCACCACGGTGTGGGACACCCCGGGGGTGTTGTCCACGAAATTGGTGATCAGCCAGTTCAGGTTCTGTGCGGCCTGGCTCATCTGATTCAACTCAACGCTCCTGGTGATCTGCGCCGTTGCCGTCGGTCCGGCCACCGAAACTATCGAATCCGGGCTGCTGGGCACCATGCTGGGAGCCCGGCTGGTTCGCCTGTTCGGCCCCGGCCCGGCGGCCCTGCTGGATGCCGCGGCGCAGGTTGGTCAGCCGGCCGCGGACCTCCTCGGGGGCCCGGGAGACCTGCGGACCGGTCAGCGGCGAGGCCTCGGCGGTGCCGGAGACCAGGTTGGCCTGCGGGGTCCGGCGGGGGAGGCCGGACATCGTGACGCCGCTGGTCGAGGGCTCGCGGACCTGCTCGGCGCGGCGCCAGCGCTCGTCGTTCGCGGACGGGCGCCACGGGGCGTCCCCGGTGCCGGGCTGCGGCTGCTGGCCCTGCTGCGGCTGCTGCTGACCCTGCTGCGGGGCCTGGGGCTGCGGGGCCTGAGCCTGCGGAGCCTGGGGCTGCGGGGCCTGGGCCGGCCGGCCCTGTCGGCCCTGCGGGTCGGACGGCTGGAACTCCGGCGCCGAGGTGCCGGGGCGGCGCGGCTGGTACGTCCGCGGCCGCGCCTCCTGCCCGCCCTCCTGCGGGTACCACGGTTGCTCGGCCGCACCCCCGGACGGGCCGGTCGGCAGCGCCATCGGCTCCGGCCGGGCCTGCTCCTGGCGCACCGGCTCGGGCCGGGCCTGCTCCTGACGGACCGGCTCCGGACGCGCCGGGTTCGGCACGCTGGGCAGCACCGGCTCCACCAGACCGAGGCCCAGCGGGTCACGCGGGTCGATCTGGCTGGCCTCGAAGCGCGGCCGGGCGAACTGCTGGGTGCTCTCCATCGGCGCCGGCTCGGCCGACGGCAGCGGCTGGGCCTGCTGCTGCGGCGGCAGCTGCGGCTGGCGGTCGCGCTGCGGCGCGTCCGGGCCGGGGCGCTGCGGCCGGCGCTGGCCCTGCGGACCGGGCTGGCCCTGCGGGCCGCCCTGACCGGGGCCGCCCTGGCCCTGCGGGGCCGGCCGGCGCTGCGGCAGGCCCTCCTGCGGGCGGTTGCCCGGACGGGCGCCGCCCTGCTGCTGCGGAGCGCCACCCGGCCGGCCCGGCCGACCGTGCTGCGGCTGCTCGCCAGTCCGGGGGCCCGGACCGCCGTCGAACTCGCCACCCGGGCGCGGCCGTTCCTGGCCGGGACGGCCCTGAGCGGGCTGCTGCTGGCCGCGGCGGGGCAGGCCGCCGAGGCCGCCCTGGGCCGGGCCCGGCCGGTTCGAGCCGCGCTGCGGCAGGCCGCCCTGCGGGGACTGCTGGGGCTGCGGGGACTGCGGGGACTGCGGGGCCTGCTGGGCCGGCTTCTGGCCCTGGGGCTGCGGGGCCTGCCGGCCCGGACCCTGAGGTCCCTGGGGCTGCTGGCCCGGCTGGACGGGGTTCTCGCGCAGCGACTTGCCGACCTGGCGGGTCGGCAGGCCACCGGCCCGGCCGCCGGGCGCGGCAGGCGCACCCGGGCCGGTCGGAGCACCCGGAGCACCCGAAGCACCCGGAGCGTTCGGTCCGGTCGGAGCACCGGGGCCGGTCGGGCCGGTCGGAGCGGTCGGGCCGCCCTGGCCGAGCTGCGGGCGGCCGCCCTGCGGGGCACCGCCGGCCGGGCCCTGGCCGAGCGCGGCCGGGCCGCCCTGGCCGGGCGGCACCTGGCGCTGCTGGCGCGGCGTCGGGGCGACCCCGCGCTGCTGCTTGGCCTGGGCGGGGCCGGGCCGGCCGGCGCCGCGGCGGTCGGCGGAGTTGGTGACGTCCACCGGGAGCATGACCAGCGCGGTGGTGCCGCCGGAGTCGCTGGGGCGCAGCTGGATGCGGATGCCGTGTCGCAGGGACAGGCGGCCGACCACGAAGAGGCCCATGCGGCGGGAGACGGAGACGTCCACCGTCGGCGGGTTGGCGAGGCGCTCGTTGATCTCGGCGAGGTCGTCGGGGCTCAGGCCGATGCCGGTGTCGTGGATCTCGACCAGGACGCGGCCGTCGGGCAGCGCGTGGCCGGTGACCCGGACGCGGGTCTGCGGGCTGGAGAACGAGGTGGCGTTCTCCAGCAGCTCGGCGAGCAGGTGGACGAGGTCGTTGACGACGCGGCCGGCGACCTCGGCCGACGGTACGGCGGCGAGTTCGATGCGCTCGTACTGCTCCACCTCGGAGGCGGCGGCGCGGAGCACGTCGACCAGCGGGACGGGCCTGGTCCAGCGGCGGCCCGGGTCCTCACCGGCGAGGACGAGGAGGTTCTCGCCGTTGCGGCGCATGCGGGTCGCGAGGTGGTCCAGCTTGAAGAGGTTGGCCAGCTGGTCCGGGTCGGCCTCGCGGCTCTCCAGTTCGGAGATGAGCGACAGCTGGCGCTGGATGAGGCCCTGGCTGCGGCGCGAGAGGTTGGTGAACATCGCGTTGATGTTGCCGCGCAGGAGGGCCTGCTCGGCGGCGAGGCGGACGGCCTCGCTGTGCACCATGTCGAAGGCGTGCGCCACGTGGCCGATCTCGTCGGTGGAGTCGACGGCCACCGGTTCGACCGTCGTGTCGACGTCGTGCGGGTCGCTCTCGGAGAGGGTCTTGACCAGCTCGGGCAGGCGGCGCTCGGCGACGTCCTCGGCCGCGGCCTGCAGACGGGTCAGCGAGCGCACCATCGAGCGGGCGATCAGACCGGCGCCACCGAGGGCGACGAGCAGCACCAGGGCGATGGCGGCACCGATGATGATGGCCTCGGTGTCGGCCTGGGACTGGAGGTCCTGGGCCTTGCCGTCGAGGTCCTCGATGAGCTTGGACTCGATCCGGCGCTCGGCGGTGATCTTGGCGCTGGCCTTCTCGTACCAGTCCTTGTAGGTCACCGGGTCGGTCTGGTGGATGCCGCTCGGCTGGAGGATCGAGCGCGCGTACCGGTCGGCGTCGGCGATCACCGAGTTGTAGCTGAGCTGGCCGCGCAGGTTGTCCAGGTCGTGCGCGGTGTAGATGTTGTTGAAGCTGGTGAGCGAGTTGTCGTACGAGGTGCGCAGGCGGATACCGAAGGACTCGTCGCTGGGGCTGAGGTCGGGGCCCTTGGGGTTGGCGAGTGCGGCGCCGATCAGGGCGCGCTGCTGCGAGGTGGCGTTCTTGGCCAGCGAGAACTGCTGCAGCGAGCGGGTCGCGACGAGCAGGTCCTTGTTGTTGGACGCGAGCGCGATGTCCTGGGTGATGGCCAGCAGGTCGCGGATGATCACGTCGTAGGCGGTGATCGTCGACTGGATGTTCTGGTTGTTCTGGTACGGCGTGTTGCGCGCGTCCGAGATCGAGTTCAGGTCCCTGCGGATCTGGAACAGCAGCGCCTTCCCACCCGAGAGTTCGAGGTTCTCGAACTTGTCCGAGGACGTGGTGAAGGTGCGGCTCAGGTCGTCGGTGGTCCGGCGGGCGGTGACGATGTCGTCGTCGAGCGGGTCGTTGGGGCGCGCGGTGATGTAGCCGGCGCTGATGTCGCGCTCGGTCTGCAGGGCGTCCGCGAGGTTGGTCGCCTTCTTGGCCAGGTCGGACAGGTTGGCCATCTGGGAGAGCTGCTGCGAGTTCTGCATCGAGGCCTGGATCCGCAGGCCACCGAGGACCAGGGAGACCAGGACGGGCAGGGCGAGCAGGGCGATCAGTCGGGTCCGGATGCGCCAGTTGCGCATCGCGAGCCGGCTCAGACCGGTGGCCCGCCGCCTGGTCAGGGTGGTCCGGAGCTTGTCCCGGGCGGACTTCCGTTCCTGGCCGTCGTCCTCCGGGTGGCCGGGGGCCTCGGGGAGCACCGGCTCGGGCGGGCCGCCGGGGGCCGCCGCCTGCTGGGGGGCTGCCACGGGCTCGTGCGACTCCGGGTTACCCGCGGCGCCGCTACCCCTTTTGAAACGTCCCTGCACTGGCGTCGCAACCTCTGGACCGGGCGTCCCGCCGCGTCGCCGCGGACCGGACGGTGTCGAGTTTCCTTCCGCTCCCCGGCTGGTCCGGGTGAGCGCGTCGCCGGGGTGGACTTCTCCCTACCCACGGTCCGTGGCATTCCAGCACAGCCGGGGAATCCCAACAAGGGCCGCCAGGACACGCCGCGCGGCGCTACCGAACGCGTGCGTGACTTCACTGACTGTGCCGTAACAGGACCGGAATACCGCATTTTTCGGACACTCGCCGGATACATGCCAACCCGGCCCGAGATCGAGAAGAGTCACAGACCTTCCGGAATGACCGTTATCGGAGATATGCCGGAAAATCCCGTTGCGGCGATATGTCGGATATCTGCAATTCGCTCATGAATTTGTGAGCAAAATCACAGTCTAATGTGTAGCTTTGGTCACGGTCCCTGTGGAATGAGATCTCGTAACCTGGCTGTCTCCGGAGCACGGCCCCGATCAGCCTGCCCAGAACCCCTCCGAATCATTCGGAATCACTCAGGTCGGTGACGATCCGCCGCGATCCGCCCGGCCGCGACCACGAGGTGCTCTCGATGTCCCAGGCGAAGAAGGCCGCCACCAAGTCCACGCTGCCCTGCCGCTCCACGGCGAACCCGCGCCGGACGACGCTGGCCTCGGTCGCGGACTTCAGCGCGATCCCGGGTGCCCGCAAGCCCGAGGACGCCGTCACCTACGGCACCGAACTGCCGGCCAGCACCGCCAACCCGCGCCGCACCCAGCTGATGGTCGCCCCGGCGCCCGTCGTCGTGCAGGACTGACCCGACCCCGCTCCGACAGGGCGTCGCGGCCGTGCCCCCGAGGGCGGCCGCGGCGCCCTGCGGCGTTCCCGGGCGGCTGCGGGGGCTCGCGGCCCAACCGCGCTGAACAGGGGCAAAGCGGTCAGCCGGGGCCCCACGCGATAGCCTGGACGACGATTGACGGGGCCGCGCCCACCGTGGGCGAGGCGCCCACCAGCGCCCGGGCGCGCCCCGGGCGGTCGACGAAGCGAGGGGTATCCCAGCCGTGCGCATTGCCAGGTTTTCCGTCCGGGAAGGGAGCCCTGCCGCCGGCAGCGTCTCCTTCGGCGTGGTGGAGGGCGACCCTTCCCAGCCCGACTCGCTGGTCGTCCACGCGCTGGCCGGCCACCCGTTCGGCCAGCCCCAGCCGACCGGCGAGAGTTACCGCTTCCAGGACGTCCGGCTGCTCAGCCCGATGCTCCCCAACAAGATCGTGGCGGTCGGCCGCAACTTCGCGGCGCACGCCGCCGAACTGGGCAACGACGTCCCGGACGTGCCGCTCACCTTCTTCAAGCCGTCCACCTCGGTGATCGGCCCGACCGAGAACATCGCGTATCCGCCGTTCTCCTCGGACGTCCAGCACGAGGCCGAACTCGCCGTGGTGATCGGCCGGATGTGCCGCGAGGTGCCGCTGGACCGGGTGCCCGAGGTGATCCTCGGCTACACCTGCGCCAACGACGTCACCGCCCGGGACGTGCAGAAGCGCGAGGGCCAGTGGGCCCGGGCCAAGGGCTTCGACACCTCCTGCCCGCTGGGCCCGTGGATCGAGACCGACCTGGACCCGGCCGACCTCGCCGTCACCTGCACGGTCAACGGCGAGCTCCGGCAGGCCGGCCGCACCTCCCAGATGGTCCGCTCGGTCGCCGAGCTGATCGTCCACATCTCCGAGGCCATGACGCTGCTGCCCGGCGACGTCATCCTCACCGGCACGCCCGCAGGGGTGGGCCCGCTCAACGTCGGCGACGAGGTCGCCGTCTCCATCGAAGGCATCGGCACTCTCACCAACAAGGTGATCAAGCGTGGCTAGTGAAAAGCTCAGCGGCTCCGCCGCGGGCAACCCGGCCGTCCGGGTTCGTTTCTGTCCGTCCCCGACCGGGAACCCGCACGTGGGCCTGGTCCGCACGGCCCTCTTCAACTGGGCCTACGCCCGCCACAACGGCGGCACGCTGGTCTTCCGGATCGAGGACACCGACTCGGCCCGCGACTCCGAGGAGTCGTACGACCAGCTGCTCGACGCGATGCGCTGGCTCGGCTTCGACTGGGACGAGGGCCCGGAGGTCGGCGGCCCGCACGAGCCGTACCGCCAGTCCCAGCGGATGGACATCTACGCCGACGTCGCCCGCCGCCTGCACGAGGCCGGCCACGCCTACCACTGCTACTGCAGCACCGAGGAGCTGGACGCCCGCCGCGAGGCCGCCCGCGCGGCCGGCAAGCCCTCCGGCTACGACGGCCACTGCCGCGAGCTGACGGACGAGCAGGTCGCCGTCTACAAGCTGGAGAAGCGCGAACCGATCCTGCGCTTCCGGATGCCCGACCGCACCCTCAGCTTCGACGACCTGGTGCGCGGCACGCTCACCTTCGAGCCGGAGAACGTGCCGGACTACGGCATCGTCCGGGCCAACGGCGCCCCGCTGTACACCCTGGTCAACCCGGTGGACGACGCCCTGATGGGCATCACCCACGTGCTGCGCGGCGAGGACCTGCTCTCCTCCACCCCGCGGCAGATCGCGCTGTACGCGGCGCTCGCCGAGATCGGCGTCGGCGACGGCGCCACCCCGCGCTTCGGCCACCTGCCGTACGTGATGGGCGAGGGCAACAAGAAGCTCTCCAAGCGCGACCCGCAGGCCTCGCTCAACCTGTACCGCGAGCGCGGCTTCATCCCCGAAGGCCTGCTCAACTACCTGTCCCTGCTGGGCTGGTCGCTGGCCGACGACCGCGACCTGTTCGGCATCGACGAGATGGTCGCCGCCTTCGACATCGCCAAGGTGAACGCCAACCCGGCCCGCTTCGACCTGAAGAAGTGCGAGGCGATCAACGCCGAGCACGTCCGCAAGCTGGCCCCGGAGGACTTCGTCCGCCGACTGGTGCCGTACCTCCAGGCCCCCGGGCTGCTGCCGGCCGAGCCGACCGCCGAGCAGCTGGACCTGCTCGCCAGGATCGCGCCGCTCACCCAGGAGCGGATGGTCGTGCTGAGCGAGATCGTCAACATGGCCGGCTTCCTGTTCGTCGACCCGGCCGACTTCGCCGTCGACCCGGACGACGCCGCCAAGGCGCTGACCGCCGACGCCCGCCCGGTGCTGGAGGCCAGCGTCAAGGCGCTGGAGGCGCTCGCGGACTTCAGCCCGGAGCCGATCCAGGCCGCGCTGCGCGAGGCGCTGGTGGACGGGCTGGGCATCAAGCCCAAGTTCGCGTTCACGCCGCTGCGGGTCGCCGTCACCGGCCGCCGGGTCTCGCCGCCGCTGTTCGAGTCGATGGAGCTGCTCGGGCGCCCCGAGACGCTGCGCCGGCTGAACTCCGCCCTGGAGGCCCTGCCGGCCGCCTGAGCGGGCCGCTGAGCAGGCTGCGGGCCCGGCCTCGTGCCGGGCCCGCGGCACACCCGGACGTCACCACCGGGTCGCCCGGCCGCTGCCTGGGGTTATCGATTTTGGAGCCGGGGCCGGCGTCGGGTAATGTTCTTTCTGCGCCGCCCGGGAGGGAACGGACGAGGGAGCGAAACCCTCCGCCCGGCCCCGAACGAGAGGCGCAACGCCTGAGAAGGCCCCGACAGGGGTTCAACTCTGGTGGGGTATGGTGTAATTGGCAGCACGAGTGATTCTGGTTCATTTAGTCTAGGTTCGAGTCCTGGTACCCCAGCGCAGTACGCAAGTCCAGCAGTACAAGTGAAGAACAAGCCCCCGTTGTGTAGCGGCCTAGCACGCTGCCCTCTCACGGCAGTAGCGCCGGTTCGAATCCGGTCGGGGGTACTGATCCCGCAAGGGATCACCTGGAAAGCCCCCGTTGTGTAGCGGCCTAGCACGCTGCCCTCTCACGGCAGTAGCGCCGGTTCGAATCCGGTCGGGGGTACTGATCCCGCAAGGGATCGCCAGGAAGCCCCCGTTGTGTAGCGGCCTAGCACGCTGCCCTCTCACGGCAGTAGCGCCGGTTCGAATCCGGTCGGGGGTACTCCAGAGCATGAAGCCGGTGGGTCACCCCACCGGCGCTTGCTTTGTGTTGGGGTATGGTGTAATTGGCAGCACGAGTGATTCTGGTTCATTTAGTCTAGGTTCGAGTCCTGGTACCCCAGCCAGAAATGCAGGGCCCCGGTTTCCGGGGTCTTTTTTTGCATTTCCCGGAGAATTCCGAAGGGCCCCGCGCGGTGGTGCTGCGCGGGGCCCTTTCCGGATGCGGCGGTTCAGCCGCGGCGGAGGGCCTCGGTGAGCCGGTTCGCGGCCTCGATGATGGCCTGGGCGTGCAGGCGGCCCGGGTGGCGGGTCAGTCGCTCGATCGGGCCGGAGACGGAGACGGAGGCCACCACGCGGTTGGAGGGGCCCCGCACGGGAGCGGAGACGGACGCGACGCCCGGCTCGCGCTCGCCGATCGACTGGGCCCAGCCGCGGCGGCGGACGCCGCTGAGCGCGGTGGCGGTGAAGCGGGCGCCCTGGAGGCCGCGGTGCAGCCGCTCGGGCTCCTCCCAGGCCAGCAGGACCTGGGCGGCCGAGCCGGCCTTCATCGGCAGGGTGCTGCCGACCGGGACGGTGTCCCGCAGACCGGAGAGCCGCTCGGCGGCGGCTACGCAGATCCGCATCTCGCCCTGGCGGCGGTAGAGCTGTGCGCTCTCGCCGGTGACGTCGCGCAGGTGGGTCAGGACCGGGCCCGCGGTGGCGAGCAGCCGGTCCTCGCCCGCCGCGGCGGAGAGTTCGGAGAGACGGGGGCCGAGGATGAATCGCCCCTGCATGTCCCTGGTGACCAGACGGTGGTGTTCGAGTGCGACGGCGAGCCGGTGGGCCGTGGGGCGCGCCAGACCGGTGGCGGCGACCAGCCCCGCCAACGTGGCGGGGCCCGACTCCAGTGCGCTCAGCACCAGAGCGGCCTTGTCGAGAACGCCGACGCCGCTAGAGTTGTCCATGCGCTAAGACTGCAGTCTCATTCCGCGAGACGCAAGTTCAATCTTCCGGGAAAAGCGCCACCCTGGATGCAGCAGCCCGGGAGACATCCAGGATGCGACCTCACCAGAGTGTCCGCATCGTGGACAGCGATCCGGCGTGCAGGTCGCGCGAACGCGCCCGCCACAGGGCGGCGGGAGCTCCGACCTCGACGACACGAGAAGGCCGGCAACGCGGCCGGCTGGAGGGAATCCGATGGGACGGACACTCGCAGAGAAGGTCTGGGACGACCACGTCGTGCGGCGCGCGGAGGGAGAGCCCGATCTGCTCTTCATCGACCTCCACCTGCTCCACGAGGTGACCAGCCCGCAGGCCTTCGACGGGCTGCGGCTGGCCGGCCGGACGGTCCGCCGCACCGATCTGACGATCGCCACCGAGGACCACAACACCCCCACCGTGGACATCGACAAGCCGATCGCCGACCCGGTGTCCAAGGTGCAGTTGGAGACGCTGCGCCGCAACGCCGCCGAGTTCGGCGTCCGGATCCACTCGCTCGGCGACATCGAGCAGGGCGTCGTGCACGTGGTCGGCCCGCAGCTGGGCCTGACCCAGCCCGGCATGACCGTGGTCTGCGGCGACTCCCACACCTCGACCCACGGCGCCTTCGGCGCACTGGCGTTCGGCATCGGCACCAGCCAGGTCGAGCACGTGCTGGCCACCCAGACGCTGCCGCTGGCGCCGTTCCGGACCATGGCCGTCACGGTCGAGGGCGAGCTGCCCGAGGGCGTCACCGCCAAGGACCTGATCCTGGCCGTGATCACCAAGATCGGTACCGGCGGTGGCCAGGGCTACGTCCTGGAGTACCGCGGTTCGGCGATCCGGGGCCTGTCCATGGAAGCCCGGATGACCATCTGCAACATGTCCATCGAGGCCGGCGCCCGGGCGGGCATGATCGCCCCGGACGAGACCACCTTCGACTACCTCAAGGGCCGTCCGCACGCCCCGCAGGGCGAGGACTGGGACGCCGCCGTCGCCTACTGGTCGACCCTGGGCACCGACGAGGACGCGGTCTTCGACCACGAGATCTTCATCGACGCGGCCGCGCTGACCCCGTTCGTCACCTGGGGCACCAACCCCGGCCAGGGCGCCCCGCTGGGCTCCGACGTGCCGGACCCGGCCTCCTTCGCCGACCCGCAGGAGCGCGCGGCCGCCGAGAACGCCCTCGCCTACATGGGCCTGGAGGCCGGCACCCCGCTGCGCGAGGTCACCGTCGACGCCGTCTTCGTCGGCTCCTGCACCAACGGCCGGATCGAGGACCTGCGCGCCGCCGCCGCCGTCGTGGAGGGCCGCCGGATCGCCGACGGCGTACGGATGCTGGTCGTCCCCGGCTCCGTCCGGGTCGCCCTGCAAGCCGTGGAGGAGGGCCTGGACAAGGTGTTCACCGCGGCCGGCGCCGAGTGGCGCCACGCGGGCTGCTCGATGTGCCTGGGCATGAACCCCGACCAGCTCGCCCCCGGGGAGCGCTGCGCCTCCACCTCGAACCGCAACTTCGAGGGCCGGCAGGGCAAGGGCGGCCGGACCCACCTGGTGTCCCCGCAGGTCGCCGCCGCGACCGCCGTCCTGGGCCGTCTGGCCGCACCGTCCGATCTGCCCTCCGACCTGGCGGACACCAACGTGGCTGTGGAGGCCTGAGAACCATGGAGAAGTTCACCACCCACACCGGCCGGGCCGTTCCGCTGCGGCGCTCGAACGTGGACACCGACCAGATCATCCCGGCCCACTGGCTCAAGAAGGTCACCCGTTCCGGTTTCGAGGGCGGCCTTTTCGAGGCCTGGCGCAAGGACGAGTCGTTCATCCTGAACCAGCCCGAGCGGCGGGGCGCCACGGTCCTGGTGGCCGGCCCGGAGTTCGGCACCGGCTCCTCCCGCGAGCACGCCGTCTGGGCGCTGCAGAACTACGGGTTCCACGCGGTCATCTCGTCGCGCTTCGCGGACATCTTCCGTGGGAATTCCCTGAAGAACGGACTGCTGACGGTCGTCCTGCCGCAAGAGACCGTGGAACAGCTCTGGGCGCTCACCGAGAGTAACCCTTCGGCCGAGATCACCGTTGATCTGGAAGCCCGCGAAGTCCGGGCCGAGGGCGTCACCGCGTCTTTCGAACTGGACGACAACGTCCGGTGGCGGCTGCTCAACGGGCTGGACGACATCAGCATCACCCTGCGGAACGAGGCCGACATCGCGGCCTTCGAAGCGACCCGTCCGACCTTCAAGCCCCGTACTCTGCCGGTTGCCTGAGATCCCCTCAGAACAAGCATTCTGGCGATCCACCGGATGGCCCGCCTCCCCTTCGGGGGGGCGGGCCATCCGCCGTTCCGGAGCACGAGTTAGCGCCGCGGCCCACCCCGGATTGCCCATTTGGCTTTGCCGGAGAGGGCCCCGCGCAAGTACAACTGCGGGTAGATGGCACAATCAGTACATGCACCGGCACCATGAACCTCCGTACGCGGGCGGCGAACCCGCGGCTCCGGAGTCCGTGGGCCGGGGATCCGAACGCCGAATTGACGATCGGCCGGACGTCGCCTCCGCACCAGCTGAGGGGCCGGACGACCAGGAAGTCGCAGCGCTCTACGCGCTTGTGGCCGAGCGGTTGAAGCAAGCTCACGCCCGCGTGCATGCGCTGAACGTGTCTGCCGATGCAAAGACCGCTCTCTCCCGTCAACTCCTCATCGTCACCGAGACCGCCAAGCGCGATCTTCCGGAGGCGGCAAGGCGGTTGAGTCGCTTTGTACATGACCTCGACGAGGGGCGCCCGCCCGTCGCCTGAGGTCGCCGACGCGCAAATCCATTGCGACACTAGGGTGATTCGCGCGTTTGGTAATTGAAAGTCCGCAGATACATACCTAACGTGCGAAAAGAACGGATGGAATCATCCGGCGCCCGTTTCCGAAGGGGAAGACGTGAACAAGGCTCAGCTTGTCGAAGCGGTGGCCGAGCAGCTGGGCGGTCGCAAGGCTGCCGCAGAGGCCGTCGACGCAGTGCTCGACACCATGGTCCGTGCCGTTGTGGCCGGTGACCGGGTTTCGGTCACTGGTTTCGGCACCTTCGAGAAGGTGGAGCGCTCCGCGCGCTTCGCCCGCAACCCGCAGACCGGCGAGAAGGTCAAGGTCAAGAAGACCTCGGTGCCCCGCTTCCGTCCCGGCCAGGGCTTCAAGGACCTGGTCAGCGGCAGCAAGAAGCTGCCGAAGGAAGGCCCCTCGGTGAAGAAGGCCCCCAAGGGCTCCCTCACCCCGGGCAAGAGCGGCGTCGCCGCCACCCCGGCCGCCAAGCGCGCCGCCACCAAGCGTGCCGCCACGGCCGCCGCCGCCGCTCCGGCCAAGAAGGCCGCCGCCAAGAAGACGGCGACCACGGCCGCGGCCAAGAAGGCGACCACCACCGCCGCCGCGAAGAAGGCGACCGCCACCAAGAAGGCGACCACCACCGCCGCCGCGAAGAAGACCACCGCGACCGCGACCAAGAAGACGGCCGCCGCCGCCAAGAAGGCGACCACCACCGCCGCCGCCAAGAAGACCACCGCGACCGCCAAGAAGGCGACCGCGACGGCCAAGAAGACGGCGCCGGCGAAGAAGACCGCCACCCGCAAGACCACCGCGCGCAAGACCTCTGCCAAGTAGTCCCGCGCAGCGGTCCTCGGACGGCCTTCGGCAGAGAGCCGCGGCACCCCCCTCCGTGAATTGCGGAGACCGGGTCGCCGCGGCTCTTTCGATTTCCGGGCGCTTAGTCAGGATTCCGCGACCGACGGTGACCAGGCACGGAGCGCGGCGGCGGGCGTGCCGGACGGCGGGGGAGGACCGGCGGGGGCGGTCAGCGCAGGACGGTCAGCCCGCGGCCGGGTCGGGGAAGGTCTGCAGCGTCACGAAGACCACCCGGCGGGCCTCGCCGGCGCCCTCGGTGCGGATCCGCACCCGCTGGCCCGGTCGCAGCAGCCGCAGACCGCCGGCGTCGAAGGCGGCCGCGTCGAACGGCACCGGGGTCCCGTCGTCGAGCAGCACGGAGCCGGCCCGGGTGGCGGGGTCGAAGGTGAACGCGGTGGCCTGCATGGCAGCAGCATAGCGAGCGGCCCCGGCCGGCCGGGCGGCGTCCCGCGGGGCGGCGGTCAGGCCCGCGCCAGCCGGGCGAACAGGGCGCCGGTGTACGGGCCGAGGCCGAGCGCCGCGGCCTCGCCGAGGTCCGCGCCGGTGTCGACGTCCCGGCGCACCGACTCCACGTCCGCCAGGAGGAGTTCGCGTGCCCCGCCGGCCGCGTGCCGGGCCCGCGAGCCGTCCCCGAAGGCGGGCGAGAGCGGGCGGCCGGGGGTGCAGGCGAGCAGCGTGGTGCCGAGGCCGGGGGAGTCCGGCAGGAAGGCCCGGCCGCCCGGTGGCACCGCGCCCAGCACCCGGGCCAGTTCGGCCGGGCGCAGGGCCGGCAGGTCCGCCGAGAGGGCGGCCAGCGGCGAGCGCGGGGCGAGCGCCAGGGCGGCCGCCGCGCCGTGCACCAGCGCCTCGTTGAGGCCCTCGCCGGGTTCGTCGGCGACCACCACCGCGCCCAGTGCCGCCAGCCGGGCGCCGGCCGCCGCGTCCCGGGTGACCACCAGGACCCGGGCGACGCCCGGGGTGGCCAGTGCGGCGGTGGCGGTGTCGAGCGCGAAGGACAGCGCGAGGTCCGCCCGGTGCGGCCCCGCGTACGGGGCCAGTCGGCTCTTCGCGAGGGCGAGCGGCTTGAGCGGCAGCACCAGCGACCAGTCGGTGATGGGTGCGGGGGGCGCGACGGGCCCGTTGGGGCGTACGGTGTCCTGGGTCATCGGCGTCATTGTGACGCCGGTCCCGGAGCCCTCGCCAGGCCGTCCGATCTGTGCGGACGTGCGTTTGATCACGCCTGCCGGGCGGGTTGGCGCGGTCGCTCGACAGCCGGTGAGCAGCCGGGCGAGACTGTTCCGCGCCCGTCACCCGGGCACCGGTCCCGCACCGGTGCGCGGCACCGGGAGGTTATGACCGCGGCACCCCACGTGCCGCTTCGGATGAGGAGGACCTGGGGTGGCCCGCCGCTCGTACGCCAAGTTCGGCAACGCCGACTACGGCATCTGGTACCGCTTCGCGGCCGTGCTGGTGAAGCCGGTGACGACCGCGCTGGTGAAGCCCGACTGGCGGGGCTGGGAGCACCTTCCGAAGGAAGGCGGCTTCATCGCCGCGGTGAACCACAATTCGATCATCGACCCGGTGATCTACGCGCACTGGCAGTACAACAGCGGCCGTCCGCCGCGCATTCTCGGCAAGTCCTCGCTGTTCTCGATTCCCTTCATCGGATTCATGCTGCGCAAGACCGGACAGATTCCGGTGTTCCGCGAGTCCACCGATGCCGCGCAGGCTTTCCGGGCCGCCATCGACGCCGTCAACGGCGGCCAGTGCGTGCAGTTCTACCCGGAGGGCACGCTCACCCGGGACCCGGACCTGTGGCCGATGACCGGCAAGAGCGGCGTCGCCCGGGTCGCGCTGATGACCGGCGCGCCGGTCATCCCGGTCGCGCACTGGGGAGCGCACGAGATCATCCCGCCGTACGGCCGTCCGGGCTTCGGGAAGGGCAAGTTCAACCTCTTCCCGCGCCACCGGGTCACCGTGGCGGCGGGGCCCGCGGTGGACCTGAGCAAGTACCGGGGGCAGGAGCTCACCGCGCAGGTGCTCAACGACGCCACCGAGGACATCATGACGGCGATCACCGCCGTGCTGGCCGACGTCCGCGGCGAGGAGCCGCCGGCCGAGCGCTACGAC
Organism: Kitasatospora sp. NPDC094016; assembly: GCF_040304045.1. Taxonomy (NCBI): domain Bacteria; kingdom Bacillati; phylum Actinomycetota; class Actinomycetes; order Kitasatosporales; family Streptomycetaceae; genus Kitasatospora; species Kitasatospora sp. NPDC094016. The sequence continues at coordinate 85,157 of NZ_JBEOUK010000031.1, read as the reverse complement.
ATGCGCAAGGCCGCCCGGAACCGCGCCGCGGCGGCCGCCGCCGAACGCCGGCGCGCCAAGGGCGGCAACGACGACGAGGAGGGCGGCCGGTGACCCGCTGCGCAGTGATGGGGACGGGCTCCTGGGGCACCGCCTTCGCGATGGTGCTGGCCGACGCGGGCAGCGACGTCGTCCTGTGGGCCCGCCGCCAGGAACTCGTCGACGCCATCAACACCACGCACGAGAACCCGGACTACCTGCCGGGCGTGCCGCTGCCGGGCTCCGTCCGGGCCACCACCGACGCCGCCGAGGCACTGGCCGGCGCCGACTTCGCCGTCCTGGTGGTGCCCTCGCAGACGCTGCGCGACAACCTGGCCGCCTGGACGCCGCTGATCGAGCCGCAGACCGTGCTGGTGAGCCTGATGAAGGGCATCGAACTCGGCACCGCCAAGCGGATGAGCGAGGTGATCGACGAGGTCACCAAGGTCGGCCCGGAGCGCGTCGCGGTGGTCAGCGGGCCCAACCTGGCCCGGGAGATCGCCAACCGGCAGCCCGCCGCCAGCGTCGTCGCCTGCGCGGACGAGGCGGTCGCCAAGCGGCTCCAGGCGGCCTGCCACACGCCGTACTTCCGCCCGTACACCAACACCGACGTGCTGGGCTGCGAGCTCGGCGGCGCGGTCAAGAACGTGATCGGCCTGGCCGTCGGCATGGCGGCCGGCATGGGGCTCGGCGACAACACCAAGGCGACGCTGATCACCCGCGGGCTGGCCGAGACCACCCGGCTCGGCGAGGTGCTCGGCGCCGACCCGCACACCTTCGCCGGGCTCGCCGGGATGGGCGACCTGGTCGCCACCTGCTCCTCGCCGCTGTCGCGCAACAACACCTTCGGCATGAACCTGGGCCGGGGCATGTCGCTCGCGGAGACCATCGCGGCGACCCGGCAGACCGCGGAGGGCGTCAAGTCCTGCGAGTCGGTGCTCGACCTGGCCCGGCGCAACGGCGTCGACATGCCGATCGTCGAGGCGGTGGTGGACGTCGTGCACAACGGGCGGCCCACCCAGGAGGCGCTCCAGGCCCTGATGTCCCGTTCGGCGAAGGCCGAGCGGCGCTGAGCGGCGCCGGCGGCGAGGCGGTGGTCCGGGGGCGGCTGACGCCCCGGAAACCCTTCGCACGGTAGTCTCAAACCCGATATGAGCATCGAACAGTCCTCCCCGAACCCGTCCGCTGCGAAGCCGCGCGTCGCGCTGGTCTTCGGCGGACGCAGCTCCGAGCACGGCGTCTCGGTGGTCACCGCCGGCAGCGTGCTCAAGGCGATCGACCGCGAGAAGTACGAGGTGCTCCCGATCGGGATCACCCCCGAGGGCCGCTGGGCGCTGGTCAGCGACGAGCCCGCCCGGATGGCCATCACCGACGGCCGGATGCCGGACGTCCCGGGCGTTGCCGAGTCCGTGGACGGGCAGGTCGCGCTGCCGATCGCCCCGGGCGACCGCGAGGTCGTCCTGAGCGAGCCGGGAAGCACCCCCAAGGCCCTCGGCGAGGTCGACGTGGTGTTCCCGCTGCTGCACGGCCCCTGGGGCGAGGACGGCACCCTGCAGGGCCTGCTCGAGCTGTCCGGCGTGCCCTACGTCGGCAACGGCGTGCTCTCCAGCGCGGTCGGCATGGACAAGGAGTTCACCAAGCGGATCCTGGCCTCGCACGGCCTTGGCGTCGGCCGGTACACCATCGTGCGGCCGCGCGACTGGGAGAGCGAGGCCGGCCGCGCCGCGGTGCGCGAGCGGGCCGCCGAGCTCGGCCTGCCGCTGTTCGTGAAGCCCTGCCGGGCCGGCTCCAGCATGGGCATCACCAAGGTCAAGGACCTCGCCGACCTCGACGCCGCGATCGAGGAGGCCCGCCGGCACGACCCCAAGCTGATCATCGAGGCCGGCGTGAGCGGCCGCGAGATCGAGTGCGGCGTGCTGGAGACCGAGGACGGCCCGAAGGCCAGCCTCCCGGCCGAGGTGCTGGTCGGCGACGGCTTCGACTTCTACGACTTCGAGGCCAAGTACATCGACTCGTCCGAGGTGCAGATCCCGGCGAAGCTCGACGACGAGCAGACCGCCGAGATCCGCCGCCAGGCGGTGGCCGCGTTCGACGCGCTCGGCTGCGAGGGCCTGGCCCGGGTGGACTTCTTCCTGCTGGAGGACGGCACCTGGATGGTCAACGAGATCAACACCATGCCCGGCTTCACCCCGATCTCGGCCTACCCGAAGATGTGGGAGGCCACCGGGCTGTCCTACCCGGAGCTGATCGACCGGCTGCTCCAGGCGGCGCTGCGACGCTCGACCGGCCTGCGGTAGCCGCACGCGAACGACGGAGGGCGGGCCGGGAAGCTCCCGGCCCGCCCTCCTCGGCGCCCTCGCGGGCTCAGCCCGGGATGGTGGCCTTCACCGCGCCGGTGAGGGCGGCGGCCGGGTCGAAGGGGTTGGCCGCCGCGCCGGCCGGGACGGTCACCTCGACGTAGGCGGCGCGCATGGTCGTCACGAAGCGGTAGCCGCCGTCGGTGAGCTTCTGCGACCACCAGGTGACGTCGTCCAAGGTCGGCGACCAGTCCTTGGCGTGCTCGCCGTCCAGTTCCTCCGGACGGTCGATGCCGCAACGCAGCACCGTGCGGGGCGAGCTGGCCCACGCGGCCACGAACGGCGAGGCGGGCGACGGGTCCTTGCGGGCGTGGCCGAGCAGTTCCTGCGGCAGGGCCGCGGCCAGCGCGCGGCAGTACTCGGCGGCCTTGCCGCCCGGCTGGGGAGCCGCCACCGACTCGTCGGCGGAGCTCCAACTGCCGAGCAGCACGACGACCGTGCAGGTCAGGGCGAGCGGCAGGGCCAGCCAGCGGACGGGCGCCGGCAGCGCCGTCAGCGCCCGGGGGATTCGGAGTTCTCTGGCCACCCGCCGATGGTAGCCGGGCCTTACAGGTGCACCACCGGACAGGTGAGGGTACGGGTGATGCCCTCGACCTGCTGGATCTTGGCCACCACCAGGCGGCCCAGGTCGTCCACGGTGGCGGCCTCGGCCCGGACGATGACGTCGTACGGGCCGGTGACGTCCTCGGCCTGGAGGACGCCGGGAATCTCGGAGATCGACTGGGCCACGGCGGTGGCCTTGCCGACCTCGGTCTGGATCAGGATGTATGCCTGTACCACGGGGACCTCCGGCGGCCGGTTACGGGGATCGCCGCCGTGATCGCCCGGACGGTCGTCGGGGTGGGAACGGGCTCACCGGCAGTCTGATCACCACGCTACCGCGCGGTGGGCCGGGGAGGGGAGACCCCGACACCCCGGAAGGGCGTACGCTGCGCGCGGGGGCGCGACGGGGACGAGTTCAGATGGACATGCGAGAGGACGGCAGATGCAGGGGACCGTGGGCGAGCTCGGCGAGTTCGGTCTCATCAGGGAGCTGACCGCCCGGGTGCCGCTCACCGACGCGGTGGACCTCGGCCCCGGTGACGACGCCGCGGTGGTGAAGGCCCCGGACGGCCGAGTGGTGGCCACCACGGACGTCCTGATCGAGAACCGGCACTTCCGCCGGGACTGGTCCACCGCCTACGACGTCGGCCGCAAGGCCGCCGCCCAGAACCTCGCCGACGTGGCCGCCATGGGAGCGGTGCCCACCGCGATACTGCTCGGCCTGGTCGCCCCCGCCGACCTGCCCACCACCTGGGCCACGGAGCTGATGGACGGGCTGCGCGACGAGTGCCAGGTGGCCGGGGCGACGGTGGTCGGCGGCGACGTGGTGCGCGGCGACACCGTCACGCTGGCCATCACGGCGCTCGGGGACCTCCAGGGGCGCGCGGCTGTGACGCGCTCCGGCGCGCAGGTCGGCGACGTGGTCGCGGTGACCGGCTGGCTCGGCTGGTCGGCCGCCGGACTCACCGTGCTGCAACGCGGCTTCCGCTCCCCCCGCGCCTTCGTCGAGGCGCACCGCCGGCCCGAGCCGCCGTACCACGCGGGCCCGGCCGGCGCCGAGTTGGGCGCGACCTCGATGATCGACGTGAGCGACGGACTGGTCGCCGACCTCGGCCACGTGGCCCGGGCCAGCGCGGTGGACATCGACCTGAAGGCCGCCGACTTCGACGTCCCGGCGCAGATGGCCGACATCGGACAGGCGGTCGGGGTGGACCCGTTGGTCTGGGTGCTGTCCGGCGGCGAGGACCACGCGATCGTGGCGACCTTCCCGCGCGGGGTCCAACTCCCGGCCCGCTGGCGGGTGGTGGGCGAGGTGACCGGCCGCCCCCGGGGCAGCCGCAGCGGCCGGGTGACGGTGGACGGCGCGCCCTGGGACCGGGTCGGCGGCTGGGACCACTTCGCCGAGTGACGGGCGGCCGCGCCGATTGTCGTACGGCACACGGCGGATGACCCCCGGACACCGGCGCGCGCCGGACGGCGTGTGACCCCCGGACTCGCGGCGCACGGGCTTCGCGGGTCCGTTTTGCGTAGGCTGGCGACAACCGAGCCCGCCCGCCGTCTGGTGTGGGTGGTCTGAACCACTGCGAGCGGGAGCGCACCCAGTCATGCGTATCGGTGTACTGACCAGCGGCGGCGACTGCCCCGGCCTCAACGCGGTGATCCGCTCCGTCGTGCACCGGGGCACCGACGTGCACGGCGACGAGATCGTCGGCATCCTCGACGGCTTCCTCGGCCTGATCGAGGGCCGCACCCGGCCGGTCTCGCACGACGACGTCACCGGCCTGCTCACCCTCGGCGGCACCGTCCTGGGCTCCGCCCGGGTGCAGCGCGACCGGATCTCCTGGGCGGTGGAGAACGCGAGGACGCTGGCCCGGGACATCGGCATCGACGCGCTCATCGCGATCGGCGGCGAGGGCACACTGACCGCCGCCAGGCTGTTCAGCGACGCCGGACTGCCGGTCGTCGGGGTGCCCAAGACCATCGACAACGACATCAACGCCACCGACGCCACCTTCGGCTTCGACACCGCGGTGCACGTCGCGACCGAGGCGATCGACCGGCTCAAGACCACCGCGGAATCCCACCAGCGCGTCATGGTCGTCGAATTGATGGGCCGTCACACCGGCTGGATCACCCTCACCGCGGGCATGGCCGGCGGTGCGCACGGCATCCTCATCCCGGAGAAGCCCTTCGACATCGAGGCGGTGGCCCGGATGGTCGACGACCGCTTCGACCGCGGCAAGAAGTTCGCCATCATCGCCGTCGCGGAGGGCGCCGCCCCGCTGCCCGGCACCATGCGCTTCGACCACGGCGAGGTCGACCAGTACGGCCACCGGACCTTCGGCGGGATCGGCAACCGGCTCGCCCACGAACTGGAGAACCTGCTCGGCAAGGAGGCCCGCCCGGTCATCCTCGGGCACACCCAGCGCGGCGGCACCCCGACCGCCCGGGACCGCGTGCTCGCCACCCGCTTCGGCTGGCACGCCGTCGAGGCCGTCCACCAGGGCGCGTTCGGCCACTTCACCGCGCTGCGCCGGACCGGGATCGAGCTGGTGCCGATCGCCGACGCGGTGACCCGGCTGAAGACGGTGCCGGAGGACCGCTGGGCGGAGTCCGAGGCCGTGCTCTGATCGCGAGCGGGTGAGGTGCCGCGCTCTGATCGCGCGCGGGTAGGTTGAGCTCATGGCCCACCCGTCTCCCACCCCCGCCCCTGGCCGGCGCCCTGCGCGTGGCCCCTCCACCGCACCCCCTCGCGTGCTCACCGTCGCAGGATCCGACTCCGGCGGTGGCGCCGGCATCCAGGCCGACCTCAAGGCGATGCTCGCCCTCGGCGTCCACGGCATGAGCGTGATCACCGCCGTCACCGCGCAGAACTCGCTCGGCGTCCAGGGCTACTGGGAGCTGCCCGCCGAGGCCGTCCGGGCGCAGTTCCGCAGCGTGGTCGACGACATCGGGGTGCAGGCCGTGAAGACCGGCATGCTCGCCTCGATCGAACTGGTCGAGACCGTCTCCGAACTGCTGGCCGGGGTGGACGCCCCGGTGGTCGTCGACCCGGTCGGCGTCTCCAAGCACGGGGACGCCCTGCTGGCCGCCGAGGCCGTCGCCACCGTCCGCGAGCGGCTGCTGCCGGTCGCCACCCTGGCCACCCCCAACCTGCACGAAGTGACCCAGCTCACCGGCCGGACGGTCGAGGACGAGGGGCAGATGCTGGACGCCGCCAAGGCGTTGGTCGACCTCGGGCCGCGCTGGGCGCTGGTCAAGGGCGGCCACCTGGAGGGCGAGGCCGCGGACCTGCTCTACGGAGGTGTCGACGAGGTGCACTGGTACCGGGCGCCGCGCTACGACAACCGGCACACCCACGGCACCGGTTGCACTCTGGCCAGCGCGATCGCGGCCGGGCTGGCCAAGGGCGAGTCGCTGCCGGAGGCGGTCGGCTCGGCCAAGGAGTACATCACCGGCGCGATCGCCGGCGGCTTCGCGCTCGGCGCCGGGATCGGCCCGGTCGACCACGCCTGGCGCTGGCGCTGACCCGGCCGGTGGGCGGGCCCCCGGGTCCGCCCACCACCGCGGGTGTGGCGGGGAACACGGGTGCGGCGGGACGGCGGTGGCCGGAAAGCGCGGCGGGAAAACAGTGAAGCCGGTTCATCCGAGGATGAACCGGCTTCACTGGAGGACCGGCATGCCGGTCTGCGCGTCAGCGCGAGACCTTACCGGCCTTGATGCACGAGGTGCAGACGTTGAGCCGCTTCGGCGTCCGCCCAATCACAGCGCGCACCGTCTGAATGTTGGGGTTCCAACGACGGGGGGTACGGCGGTGCGAGTGGGAGATGCTGTTGCCGAAGCCCGGCCCCTTGCCGCAGACGTCGCAGTTGGCAGCCACAGGAGTCACTCCAAGACTTCAGATCATTTACGTTCGACAACCCCGCTGGACCAGCGGAGCACTCGCGTGAACCTGACCGGACCGAGGGGTGAGCCTGGATTGTTCCAGGCAACCGGAAGAGCATACAACGCCTGTTCCGGTTCAACGAAACTACCATGTCCGGCAGGGTGATCGCTCCGGTCGCCGGTCCGGGCGACCCTCCCCGGCCCCCGATAACCTGCCGGTATCACCCCTCGCCGCGGCCCTGGCCGTGCTGCTGCCCCGCAGGCCGTCGCGGCGTCCCACCCGGAGGAGACCTGGTGCTGCACACGCTCGACGCCCCGGCCGTGCGCACCTGGTGCCAGCTCGCCCTGCGTGCGCTCGGCCAGGCCCGCGAGGAGATCGACGCGCTCAACGTCTATCCCGTTCCGGACGGCGACACCGGCACCAACCTCTACCTGACCGTCGAGTCCGCCGCCGCCGAGGTGGAGAGCCGCTTCGCCGACCCCGCCGCCGACCCGGCCCCCGGCCTGGCCGACACCGCACGGGCGATGGCCCGCGGCGCGCTGGTCGGCGCCCGCGGCAACTCCGGGGTGATCCTCGCCCAGTGGCTGCGCGGCACCGCCGAGACGCTCGCCGAGGGCGGCGGCGCCGACCAACTGCGGGCCGCCCTGCAACGGGCCGCCGACTCCGCCTACCAGGCCGTCGCGGAGCCCGTCGAGGGCACCCTGCTGACCGTCGCCCGGGTCGCCGCCCGGGAGGCCGTCCGGGCCGGGGACGGGCTCGCGCAGGTCGCCGACACCGCCTACCGGGCCGCCCGGGACGCGCTGCGGCACACCCCCGAACAGCTCGCCGTGCTGGCCGAGAACGGGGTCGTGGACGCCGGCGGGCGCGGCCTGGTCGCCGTGCTCGGCGCGCTCGCCGACGCCGTCGCCGGGCAGCAGCCGATGGGCCCGGTCGCGCTGCGCGGGGACGTCCGGGAGGTCGAGAGCTGCGCGGTGCACCTGAGGCCGCCGGGCCCCGGCCACCCCGCGTTCGAGGTGATCTACCTGCTCGACGCGCCCGACGAGGCCCTGCCCGCGCTGCGCGGGCGGCTCGGCGCGCTCGGTGACTCCCTGGTGGTCGGCGGCGGCGACGGCCTGTGGAACGTGCACGTCCACGTGGACGACGCGGGCGCCGCCGTCGAGGCCGGGGTCGAGGCCGGGCGGCCGCACCAGATCCGGATCACGCACTTCGCCGAGGCCGCCGCCCGGGCCGGCAGCGCCGCCGAGCGCGGCGAACGCCGGGAACGGGCCCGCGCGGTGCTCTGCGTGGTGTCCGGCGGGGGACTGGCCGAGTTGTGCGAACAGGCCGGCGCCGTCGCCCTGCACGCCGACCCGGACCGCCCGCCGGCCAGTGCCGAACTCGCCGCCGCCGTGCGCCGCTCGGCCGCCCGCGAGGTCGTCCTGCTGCTCAACGACCCCGAACTGCGCGCCGCCGCCGGGGCCGCCGCCGACCAGCTGCGCGAGGAGGGCGTGCGGATCGCGGTGCTGCCGACCCGCTCGCCGGTGCAGGGCCTGGCGGCGCTCGCGGTGCACGAGGGCGGCCGCCGCTTCGACGAGGACGTGGTCGCCATGACCTCCGCGGCCGGCGCCACCCGGTACGCCGAACTCGCCGTGGCCGAGGGGGAGTCCTGGACGATGGCCGGGGTCTGCCAGGCCGGGGACGTGCTCGGCCTGATCGACGGCGACGTCGCGGTGATCGGCACCGGGCTGGCGGAGGTCGGGGCGAGTGTCCTGGACCGGATGCTCGGCGCGGGCGGCGAACTCGTCACCCTGGTCCTCGGCGAGGGCGCCGACGAGGCGCTCGCCGACCGCCTGGTGGCGCACGCCCGGCACCGGCGGCCCGAGGTCGACGCGGTGGTCTTCCACGGCGGCCAGGAGTCCGCGCCGCTGCTCATCGGGGTGGAGTAGGGCACGCCGCGGAGCCCGGAATGTCGGCCCCGTGGTGTAAACAGGGGCCTGATGGGCGCTCTCGATGAACCACTGACCAAACTCGTCGGCGACCGCACCGCGAAGGTGCTCGCCGACAGCCTCAAACTGCGCACGGTCGGGGACCTGCTGCACCACTATCCGCGCCGCTACGTCGAACGCGGCCAGCTCACCAGCCTGGACGAGCTGGAGATCGACGAGCACGTCACCGTGCTGGCCCGGATCGAGAAGGTCACCCTGATCCCGTTCCGCGGCCGCAAGGGCGACCGGCTGGAGGTCGTCGTCACCGACGGCCGCAGCCGGCTCTCGCTGGTCTTCTTCAACCAGGGCTGGCGGCAGAAGGAGCTCAAGTCCGGCGCCCAGGGCCTGTTCGCGGGCAAGGTCGGCGTCTTCAACCGCAGCCGCCAGCTGGTCTCGCCGGACTACCAGCTGCTCGACGAGGAGGCCGGCTCGGACGCCGCCCGGCAGTTCGCCGGCCGGCTGATCCCGGTCTACGGCGCCAGCGCGCAGATGCCCAGCTGGAAGCTGTCGATCTGCATCGAGACGGCCCTCACCAAGCACCTGGCCGACGTCGGCGAGCCACTGCCCGCCGAACTGCGCGAGCGGCACGGGCTGATCCCGCTGCCCGAGGCGCTGGAGCTGATCCACCGCCCGCGCGGCCAGGCCGACCGCGAGCTCGCCCAGAGCCGGCTGCGCTGGGACGAGGCCTTCGTCCTCCAGGTCGCCCTGGCGCAGCGCCGGGCCGCCGAGTCCGCGCTGCCCGCCGTCCCGCGCAGGGCCCGCGCGGGCGGCCTGCTGGACGCCTTCGACGCCCGGCTGCCGTTCACCCTCACCGAGGGCCAGCAGAAGGTGTCCGCCGAGATCGCCGCCGACCTCGCGAGCGAGCACCCGATGCACCGGCTGCTCCAGGGCGAGGTCGGCTCCGGCAAGACCCTGGTCGCGCTGCGCGCCATGCTCGCCGTGGTCGACGCGGGCGGCCAGGCCGTGCTGCTCGCGCCCACCGAGGTGCTGGCCCAGCAGCACCACCGCTCGATCGTCGAGATGATGGGCGACCTGGCGGAGGGCGGCATGCTCGGCGGCTCCGACCTCGGCACCCGGGTGGTGCTGCTGACCGGCTCCATGGGCGTCCCGGCCCGCCGCCAGGCGCTGCTCGACATGGCCTGCGGCGACGCGGGCATCGCCATCGGCACCCACGCGCTGATCGAGGACAAGGTCCAGTTCCAGGACCTCGGCCTGGTCGTGGTCGACGAGCAGCACCGCTTCGGCGTCGAACAGCGGGACGCCCTGCGCGCCAAGGGCGAACAGCCGCCGCACCTGCTGGTGATGACCGCCACCCCGATCCCGCGCACCGTCGCGATGACCGTCTTCGGGGACCTGGAGACGTCCGTCCTCGACCAGCTGCCGGCCGGCCGCTCGCCGATCTCCACCCACGTCGTCCCCGCGCTGGAGAAGCCCAACTTCCTCACCCGGGCCTGGGAGCGCGTGCGCGAGGAGGTCGCCAAGGGCCACCAGGCGTACGTGGTCTGCCCCCGGATCGGGGACGAGGAGCCCGCCGCCGAGCCGAAGAAGAAGCGGAAGGCGGCCGAGGAGGACCTGGAGGACGTCGCCGACGCCGGTGCCGGGAGCGACGAACGGCGGCCCCCGCTCTCGGTGGTGGAGACCGCCGGGAAGCTGGTCGGGGGGCCGTTGCAGGGCCTGCGGGTGGAGATCCTGCACGGCCGGCTGGCCCCGGAGGCCAAGGACGAGGTGATGCGCCGGTTCACGGCCGGCGAGGTGGACGTGCTGGTCGCCACCACCGTCATCGAGGTCGGCGTCAACGTCCCCAACTCCACCGCGATGGTCATCATGGACGCCGACCGCTTCGGCGTCTCCCAGCTGCACCAGCTGCGCGGCCGGGTCGGCCGCGGCAGCGCCGCGGGCCTGTGCCTGCTGGTCAGCGACATGCCCGCGGGCAGCGCCGCCCGGGCCCGGCTGGACGCGGTGGCCGGCACCCTGGACGGCTTCGAGCTGTCCCGGATCGACCTCGAACAGCGCCGCGAGGGCGACGTGCTGGGCCAGGCGCAGTCCGGGGTGAAGTCCTCGCTCAAGGTGCTCTCGGTGCTGGAGGACGAGGAGGTCATCCTCACCGCCCGGACGGAGGCCACCCGGCTGGTCGCCGAGGACCGCGAGCTGGCCGCCCACCCGGAGCTGCGCACCGCGCTGGAGAGCCTGCTCGACGAGGACCGCGCGGCCTACATGGAGAAGGGCTGAGCGGCCGCCTCCGGCCCCGGAATTGTCAGACCCCCGCGAGAGAATGAAGGTGTTCAGGGCGCACCCCCAAGGTGCGTACCTGGCACGACATTTGGGGGTCCTGCCATGGCATTCCGTCATCTCAACGAGCTCCCGCTGGGCGACAAGGTCTTCCGGATCGAACTCGCCAGCGACGACGACCGCGAGGTCACCCTCACCCTGACCGGCTGGCGCGAGGGGGCGGCCGCCCAGCCGCTCGCCTCGGGCAAGCTCCGCCTGCCGGTCGAGGACGTCGCCTCGCTGCGGATCGCGCTCAACCGCGCGCTGCGGGCGCTGGCGATCGTCGCCGACGTCTCCGAGCCCATCCCCGACCGCGACGTGCTGCGCGAGCTGTACCCCGGCCACGGCGCCCCCTGGGTCCCGCAGCACGAGGAGGAGCTGGTCCGGCGCTTCCACGACGGCGAGACCGTCGCCCGGATCGCCGCCCGCTTCGGCCGCACCCCCGACTCCGTCCGCACCAAGCTGCGCGAGCTCGGGCACGACCCGCGCCGCCCCGAGTTCTGCCCGCCCGACGGCTGCCTGTCCTGGTCCCGCTACGCCTCGCCGGCGCTGCTCGGCGCGGCCGCCCCGGCCCCGCCGGCGGGCTCCGAGGCGAGCTGAGACGCGCCCTCGGGCCGGCTGAGGCGGGCTCCGGGGCGGGCTGAGCCGTGACCCCGAGGCCCCACCGATCCGCCGGTGGGGCCTCGACCCGTATAGCGTGGTCGGGCAGCGACGAAAGGACCTTCCCCCACCATGACCCGCGTGATCGCCGGGCTGGCCGGCGGCCGCCGGCTGGCCGTACCGCCAGGCCGGGGCACCCGCCCGACCTCCGACAAGGCCCGTGAGGCGATGTTCTCCACCCTGGAGGCGCTGCGCGGCACCCTGCACGGGACCCGGATGCTCGACCTGTTCGGCGGATCGGGCGCGGTCGGCCTGGAGGCGCTGTCGCGCGGCGCCGAGCACGTCCTGCTGGTCGAGGCGGACGGCCAGGCGGCCCGGGTGATCCGGGAGAACGTCCGCACGATCGGCCTGCCGGGCGTGGAGGTGAAGGCCGCCAGGGCCGAGCAGGTGATCGCGGGCCCGTCCCCGCAGACCCCGTACGACCTGGTCTTCCTCGACCCGCCGTACGTCGTGACGGACGACGAACTGCGCGAGATGCTGATCACACTCCTGGCCGGGGGCTGGCTCGCGGAGGACGCACTCGTCACCGTGGAGCGCAGCACCCGTGGCGGCGAGTTCGGCTGGCCCGAGGGCTTCGAGGTGCTGCGCTCGCGCCGCTACGGCGAGGGCACGCTCTGGTACGGTCGCGCCGCCGCCGAGACCAGCCAGCACGAGTAGCGGGCCGAGGCCCGCAGCAGCCGTCACCCCACGAGGGAGCACCCACGCCATGCGCCGCGCCGTCTGTCCCGGTTCGTTCGACCCGATCACCAACGGTCATCTCGACATCATCGGGCGGGCCTCGAAGCTGTACGACGTCGTGCACGTCACGGTCCTGATCAACCGCAACAAGCAGGGCATGTTCAGCGTCGAGGAGCGGATGGACCTGATCGAGGAGGTCACCGCGGACTTCGGCAACGTGGTGGTCGAGTCGTACCACGGCCTGCTGGTGGACTTCTGCCGGGAGCGCGGGATCCCCGCGATCATCAAGGGCCTGCGTGCGGTCAGCGACTTCGACTACGAGCTGCAGATGGCCCAGATGAACCACGGCCTGTCCGGGGTGGAGACGCTGTTCGTGCCGACCTCCCCGACGTACAGCTTCCTCTCCTCGACGCTGGTCAAGGAAGTCGCCTCGTACGGCGGGGACGTCTCCCACCTGCTGCCGGAGACGGTGCACCGGCGGCTGGTCGAGCGGATCGCGGAGCGCAGGGCCCAGCAGTAGGCGGGAGCGTCGGCGCCGCGGGGAGGGCGTCCGTTTCTGCCGGTTCGTCATGACTTGTCCGAAGCCCGGTCGACCGGTTCGGCTCGGGCGTTGTGACCTCGCCGCGCGGTGGCCGTACAGTCTGTATTCCTGCCCCTGCGGTGAGGTTCACCGCGTCGGGCCTGCCTCCGCCGGACCGTCGGCGGCACACGGAAAGACGAAGCCCCGTGGACGTGCAGAACAAGGTCGACGAGATCGTCGCGGCGGTCGAGAACGCCCGCTCGATGCCGATGTCGGCCTCCTGCGTGGTGAACCGGGCCGAACTGATCGGCCTGCTCAACGCCCTCAAGGCGGAGCTGCCCGCCGAACTCGCCCAGGCCCAGTCGATGATGGCCGACCACGAGCAGGTGGTGGCCGGGGCCCAGGCCGAGGCCGACCGGATCATCCAGGGTGCGCACGCCGAGCGCGGCTCGCTGATCTCGGACACCGAGGTGGTCCGCCGGGCCCAGGCCGAGGCCGACCGGATCCTCGCCGAGGCCCGTGGCGAGATCGAGGCCAAGCGTGCCGAGGCCGACGACTACGTGGACAGCAAGCTCGCCAACTTCGAGGTCGTGCTGACCAAGACGCTCGGCGCCGTCGGCCGCGGCCGGACCAAGCTGCGCGGTGACTCCAGCGTCTTCGAGACCGAGTTCGACGGCGAGACGGACGGCGAGGAGTTCCAGCCGCAGCGGATCACCCCCAGCCCCGAGGTCGACGAGTACGTCGATGTGAAGCTCGCCACGCTGGAGAACGTCCTCAGCGCCACCCTGGAGGCCGTCGGCAAGGGCCGCGACAAGCTGCTCGGCAAGCGGCCGATCGACGAGCTGGGCGCCTACCTGGCCGCCGCCGACGAGGCGCAGCAGGCCAAGGAGCGGGCCGAGGCGGTGGCCGCCGGCTTCGCCGCGGACGGCGATGCCAACGGCGACGACATCGCCTGGTACCGCGAGGACGTCCCGCAGCAGCAGACCTGGCCGGAGCAGACCCCGGCCGCGGCGGGCTGGCAGGCCCAGGGCGTCGACCAGTACGCGGCCGCCCAGCAGCAGGGCGGGCAGCAGCAGGGGCAGTACGCCGAGGTGTACGCCGGCGGCTACGACCCGGCCGGCCAGGGTGACCCGTACGGTGCCCAGTGGGGGCACCAGCAGCAGGGCGCCGCGGACGGCTACCCGCAGCAGCAGCACCCGGACTACGCGGCCCAGCAGCAGCACGGGGACTACGGCTATCCGCAACAGCAGCAGCCGGGTTACGGTGCGCAGCAGTACGACGCCTACACCTACCCGCAGCAGCCTGCCGCCCCGCCGGTCGTGCCGCAACAACAGCAGCAGCAGCCGGGTCTGGACGAGACCAGCTTCTTCGACACCAGCATGATCGACATGACCCGGCTCCGGGAGCTGGGCGGCCGCTGAGCCGGCCCCGCGCGGGCCCGGCGGAAGCTCCTGACGGGAGCGAAGTTGGGCCTGGCGGGAGACTCCGGTAGGCTGACCACTCCGGCCTTTTCGTGTCGGACTGTCGGCTTGCCCGCGCACCGCTGGTGCGGTGGCACCGCGATCGAAGATTCCCCATGGAAGTCAGGACACCTTGAACCGCCTCGACCACCGCGACCCCCTCGTGTTCGACACGCACGAGCTGGGACGTCGCCCGGGCTCGCTGCGCAAGGTGTCCCGCACCCTGGAGGCCCCCGCGGGCCTGGGGATCATCGACGTGATCGGCGTCCCCGAGAAGAGCGAGCTCCGGCTGGAGCTCCGCCTGGAGTCCGTGGTCGAGGGCGTGCTGGTCACCGGCACCGCCCAGGCCCAGGTCGAGGGCGAGTGCGCCCGGTGCCTGGAGCCCGTCGAGGACGACCTCGACGTCGACTTCCAGGAGCTGTACTACTACCCGGAGTCCGACGAGCGTCACCGCGCCCGGACCGCCGGGGCCGAGGACCTCGACGAGGACTCGGAAGAAGATACTTACCGCCTGGAGGGCGACTTCTTCGACCTCCAGCCGGTGCTGCGTGACGCGGTGGTGCTCGCACTGCCGCTGCAGCCGGTGTGCCAGGAAGACTGCCTGGGTCTGTGCTCCGAGTGCGGAGCGCGCCTGAGCGACGACCCGACGCACCACCACGACGCCGCCGACCCCCGGTGGGCGGCTCTGCAGGGACTCTCCGCCGCCCCCGGCGACGAGGGTGACGGGATCAAGAACAGCGACACCCGTGAGGGTCTCGCCGAGAACCAGGAGAAGTAGCCGTGGCTGTTCCGAAGCGGAAGATGTCGCGCAGCAACACGCGCCACCGTCGGTCCAACTGGAAGGCCGTTGTTCCGGCCCTCGTGGCGTGCGACCGCTGCCACGAGCCGAAGCTGGGTCACATCGCGTGCCCGAGCTGCGGCACGTACAACCGTCGCCAGGTCCTCTCGGTCTGATCGGCGGGGTGCACGGATCGATGTCGGACGGTAACTCCACCCGCAAGGCGTCCTCCGCCCCGAAGGGTTCCTCTTCGGGCGGTGGCAAGGCCGGTGGGCCGGCTTCGACCGAATACGACGTCCTGGAAGGGCGCCTCGGGTACACACTCGAGCGCGCCCTTCTGGTGCGTGCCCTGACCCACCGCTCGTACGCGTACGAGAACGGGGGTCTGCCCACCAACGAGCGCCTGGAGTTCCTCGGCGACTCGGTGCTGGGCCTCGTGGTGACCGACACCCTCTACCGCGTCCACCCGGACGTGCCGGAGGGCACGCTCGCCAAGCTGCGCGCCGCGGTGGTGAATTCCCGCGCGCTCGCGGACGTCGGCCGTGGCCTGGAACTCGGCACGTTCATCCGGCTCGGCAAGGGCGAGGAGGGCACCGGCGGCCGCGACAAGTCGTCGATCCTCGCCGACACGGTCGAGGCCGTGATCGGAGCCGTCTACCTGGACCAGGGTCTGGACGCGGCCACCGAGTTCGTCCACCGGCTGTTCGACCCGCTGATCGAGGAGTCCTCCCAGCTGGGCGCGGGTCTGGACTGGAAGACCAGCCTCCAGGAGCTCACCGCCTCGGTGGGCATCGGGGTGCCCGAGTACGTGGTCATGGAGTCCGGTCCGGACCACGAGAAGACCTTCACCGCGGCGGCCCGGGTGGCCGGCGAGGACTTCGGCAGCGGCGTCGGCCGCTCGAAGAAGGAGGCCGAGCAGAAGGCCGCCGAGAGCGCCTGGCGGGCGATCAAGGAGAAGTACGCCGACCGGCTGCCCGCCGGGGCGTGAGGGAGCAGTAGCCTTCCTCCTGCTGATCCCTTCCGCAGGAGGACTGTTCCCGTGCCCGAACTTCCCGAGGTCGAGGTCGTCCGCCGCGGTCTGGCGAACTGGGTCGCCGGGCGGACCGTCGCCGACGTCCAGGTGCTGCACCCGCGCGCGGTGCGCCGCCAGCCCGCCGGCGCCGCCGACTTCGCCGCCCGGCTGACCGGCACCACCCTGGGCACCGCGCAGCGGCGCGGCAAGTACCTGTGGGTGCCGCTGGCGGGGTCCGGCGCGGGCTTCTCGCTGATCGGCCACCTCGGCATGAGCGGCCAACTCCTCGTCCAGGACCCGTCCGTACCCGACGAGACGCACCTGCGGGTGCGGCTGCGGTTCACCGACGGCGGGCGCGAACTGCGCTTCGTCGACCAGCGGACCTTCGGCGGCCTCGCGGTCGAGGAGGCCGAGGACGGCGACCCGGAGGGCACGCCGCTCTCCATCGCGCACATCGCCCGCGACCCGCTCGACCCGCGCTTCGACGACGCCGCCTTCGCGGCCGCGCTGCGGGCCAAGCGCACCACCGTGAAGCGGGCGCTGCTCGACCAGACGCTGATCAGCGGGGTCGGCAACATCTACGCCGACGAGGCGCTCTGGCGCTCCCGGCTGCACTACGACCGCCCGACCGCGACGCTCACCCGCCCGCAGGCCGCCGAACTGCTGGCGAACGCCCGCGAGGTGATGACGGCGGCACTCGCCGTCGGCGGCACCAGCTTCGACAGCCTGTACGTCAACGTGAACGGCGAGAGCGGCTACTTCTCCCGCGACCTCGACGCGTACGGCCGCGAGCACGAGCCCTGCCGCCGCTGCGGCACCCCGATCCGGCGGGCCGCCTGGATGAACCGCTCCAGCTACTTCTGCCCCCGCTGCCAGCGCGTGCCGCGGGCCCGCAACGCGGGCTGACAGCAGGGGCCGGAAGCGGGGGCGGGGGAGCTCAGTGCTTGGCGAGTTCCGGCTGGTCGGCCGCCGCCTCGCCCGGGGAGCCGTGGGTGTCCTGGCCGAAGTAGGCGACCCCGACCGCGGACACCACCGCGAGCAGGAAGCCGACCACGCCGAGCCAGCCCAGGCCGGACTTGGAGGAGTCGCCGAGCCAGAGCACGCCGATCGCGCCGGGCAGCACCGTCTCACCGACCACCAGCGCCGCCGTCGCGCCGTTCACCGAGCCGATCTGCAGCGCCACGGTGTGCACGTACATGCCGCCGAGGCCGCCGACCAGGATCGCGTACAGCGCCGGGTCGGAGAGCAGCTTGGCGACGTCGAACGGGTCGATGCCGTTCAGGATGCGCACGCCGACGCCCAGCGCGCCGAAGCCCAGGCCGGAGAGCAGACCGGCGACGATCGCGCCCTTGGAGCCCATCCGCCGCACCAGCAGGCTGCCGCCGACCAGCAGCACGGTGGTGACCAGCAGCAGGCCCCAGTGGAAGGACATCGACGCGTGATGGCCGCCCTCAGGGCCGGCCGAGACGGCCAGCAGCACCAGCGCCGAGCAGAGCACGCCGATCGAGGCCCACTCCAGCTGCTTGAGCCGGATGCCGAGCAGCTTGATGCTCAGCACCGCGGTGATCACCAGGTTGGCGCTGATGATGGTCTGCGAGAGGAACAGCGGCAGCAGTCGCGCGGCCAGCGCGCCCAGCCCGAAGCCGATCAGGTCGAGCACCGTGCCGACGATGAACTCCCAGGTGACGGCAGCCTTCGCGGTGGAGGACAGGCTCGGCCCGCCGTGCTCGGTGGTGGCGCCGGCGGCGCCCTTGGCGGCCTCCTCGCGCGCGGAACGGCGGGATCCGACGGCCTGCAGGACTGAGCCGGTGCCGTAGCAGGCGGATGCCGCCACGGCGGTGACGAGGCCGATGATCACCGGGTGCTCCGATCGGGAGATGGGTCAAGAACAGGTAATGGGACCAGTGGTCCGGGACCACTATGCCCGTCCGCGCGGTACGGTCGGCACACCGCCCGGAACACCCTGGGCCCGCCGGGACGTACGTCCGGGCGCCGGCCGCGGTTCCCGTGCACCGCCCGCATCAGGGGCGAGTGGGGGAAACATCATCCCCGAGGAGGGGGGCGGCCCCGGCGGTCGGCGGGGAATCCTGTCATTACCAGTATGCGAAGGGTATGCCGTGCCTCGACGCCCGTCGGGGTAGCGTCGAGGGCATGAGAACCCTTGCACGACGTTCCCGGGGCGCCGGGCCGCTTGCCCTGGTGGCGGCGATGCTGGGGCTGCTGCTCCTGCTCGCACCGGCGGCCTCGGCCGCGGGCGGCCTGGACGACGCGGCCTCCACCCTGAAGCAGGGCCGGGTCTACGTCGACCCGGCGATGACCAGCCGATTCAGCCAGAGCCAGGCCGACGCCCTGACCGAGAAGATCAAGAAGGCCGACAAGCCGATCTTCGTCGCGGTCGTCCCGGCCGGCGCCCCCTACGGCGAGCGGACCGTCTTCAACGACCTGCGCACCAAGGTCGGCATCGACGGTGCCTACGCGATCTGGCGCGGTGACCAGTTCGCGGCCAAGGCGGACCTCGGCGCGATGTCGAAGGGCAGTGCCGAGCGGATCGCCGGCGCCGCCTTCCGCTCCCACAACGGCGACATCGACGCCACCCTGAACGAGTTCGTCGACAGCGCCGCCCCGCAGGCCAAGGGCACCGGGGTGAACCACAGCACCTCGATCGCCTGGGTGGTCATCCCGGTCGTGCTGCTCGCGCTGGCCGGCGCCGGCGTCTTCCTCCTCTTCCGCCGCGCCAAGGCGCGCAAGGAGGAGCAGGCCCGGGCCGAGCTGGAGCAGCTGCGCCGGGTGGTCGACGAGGACATCACCGCCTTCGGCGAGGAACTGGACCGGCTCGACTTCAACCCGGCCGCGACCGACGCCGACGACACCCAGCGCACCGACTACACCCACGCCCTGGACTCGTACGAGAAGGCCAAGCGGCTGATGGACGAGGCCAAGCGGCCGGACGACGTCAAGCCGGTCACCGAGGCGCTGGAGGACGGCCGGTTCGCGCTGGCCACCCTGGCCGCCCGGCGGGAGAAGCGCCCGGTGCCCGAGCGCCGTCCCCCGTGCTTCTTCGACCCGCGCCACGGCCCGTCGGTCAAGGACGTCGACTGGGCCCCGGCCGACGGCGCCGCCCGCACCGTCCCGGTCTGCCGGTCCGACGCGGACCGGCTGGCCGCCGGCCTCGACCCGGCCATCCGCACCGTCGAGACCGAGCACGGCCCGCAGCCGTACTGGAACGCCGGCCCGGCCTACGCCCCCTGGGCGGGCGGCTACTTCGGCGGCTTCGGCGGCGGCCTGCTGCCGGGCCTGCTGGTCGGCACCATGCTCGGCTCGATGATCAGCAGCCCGGCCTACGCCGCGGCGCCGATGATGGACCAGGGCTACCAGGACCAGCACGAGGGCGGCGACTTCACCGGCGCCGACTTCAACTCCTCCGACTTCAGCGGCGGCTTCGGCGACGGCGGCGGATTCGGTGGCGGGGACTTCGGTGGCGGCGGCGACTTCGGCGGCGGCGACTGGTGACCCGCTGAGCTCCACCGCGACACCCTGCGGCCCCGCCGGACTTCCTCCGGCGGGGCCGCTCCGCGTGGTCGACGGCCCCGTGGAGCCCTGACCGTCCGCCGCGTTCGTTAGGCTCGGGGCATGCACGGTCGCGACGCCCACAGTGAGGAACCGGTCCGGGTGACCGCCTGGGTCCGGGGGAAGGTCCAGCAGGTCGGGTTCCGCTGGTGGACCAGGGCACGGGCGCTGGAGACCGGCCTGACCGGCTACGCGAGCAACCTCGGGGACGGCCGGGTGCAGGTGGTCGCCGAGGGCCTGGCCGCCGACTGCGAACTGCTGCTGGACCTGCTGCGCGGCCCGGACACCCCGGGCGAGGTCAGCGGCGTCACCGAGATCTGGACGGCCGTGGGCCCCGGCTACGAGGGCTTCGAGATCCGCTGAGCCCGGCCACACCCGCGCGGGCCGGAACTGATCCGCAACTGCTGGTGTCATGCGGTTGCCATTCGGGCAGACTCGTGGTTGACTCCGCATCGAACGATGATCCACGAGCAGCTGGTGGACCCGGCCCGAAGCCCCCAGGCGTGACGACACCGCCAGGCAGGTGACAGGGTCGCGGTAGCGTGCGGTGATCGTGTTGACCCTTTCCGTCTTTGGTGAGACGCTGGAAACCCGCGCACACGACCGCGTTTTCCCGGCAGGCGTCTGCCCTCGTGAGCCCAGCTCACGGTGGTTGAGCCGTAAGTGCCCAGCCAGCACTACCGGTGACGCGCCGCGCGTGCGTCCCCCTTCCCCCTAGACCTGTACCGTTCCGGTTCGGTCACTCAGCGTGGAGGACCATTCATCATGGCAAAGGCGCTTCTCGGGTACGTCGGCGGCCCCGACCCGCGAATGCTCTCCGAGATGCGACGGCTTCAGCAGCGCGTCCAGGACCTTGAATCCGAGCTCCTTCGGATGCAGGCCGAGAACGACGCGCTCGCCGCTGTCGCTGACGGGCACTCGCTGCTCAACAGCATCGATCTGGATCAGCGGGAGCCGGCTCTCACCTGAGTCCCGCCCGGTCCTCGCAGATCGACGCCGCTGTGCACTGAGCCGCTCCGAAAGGGACGCAGCTTGCAAGGGACGCCCGGTTGTGGCGTCCCTTCGTCGTGTCCGGGCCCGGGACGCACGGCCCGCCGGGGATACAGTCGCCGTTGACGACAGGCCCCGGGCCCTGGCGAGCGACGAGGAGACCGGCCGCGTGCACCTGAAGAGTCTGACGCTGCGCGGGTTCAAGTCCTTCGCCTCCAGCACCACCCTGCGCTTCGAGCCCGGCATCACCTGCGTGGTCGGCCCGAACGGCTCCGGCAAGTCGAACGTCGTCGACGCACTGTCCTGGGTGATGGGGGAGCAGGGCGCCAAGTCGCTGCGCGGCGGCAAGATGGAGGACGTCATCTTCGCCGGGACCAGCGGGCGCGCCCCGCTCGGCCGGGCCGAGGTCAGCCTCACCATCGACAACGCCGACGGCGCCCTGCCGATCGACTACTCCGAGGTGACCATCACCCGGACCATGTTCCGCAACGGCGGCAGCGAGTACGCGCTCAACGGCGAGACCTGCCGCCTGCTCGACATCCAGGAGCTCCTCTCCGACTCCGGCATCGGCCGCGAGATGCACGTCATCGTCGGCCAGGGCCAGCTGGACTCCGTCCTGCACGCCGACCCGATGGGCCGCCGCGCCTTCATCGAGGAGGCGGCCGGCGTCCTCAAACACCGCAAGCGCAAGGAGAAGGCGCTGCGGAAACTGGACGCGATGCAGGTCAACCTCAACCGAGTCCAGGACCTGGTGGCCGAACTGCGCCGCCAGCTGGGACCGCTCGGCCGGCAGGCCAGGATCGCCCGACGCGCCGCCGGCATCCAGGCCGACCTGCGCGACGCCCGGCTGCGGCTGCTCGCCGACGACCTGCTGGCCCTCCGGCAGGCCGTCGAGGCCGAGATCGCCGACGAACTGGCACTGCGGCTGCGCCGCACCACCGTCGAGCAGGAGCTGGCCGGTGTCGTCCAGCGCGAGGCCGTGCTGGAGGCGCAGGTCCAGCAGCTCGGCCCGAGCCTGGAGGCCGCCCGGCAGACCTGGTACCGGCTCTCCGCGCTCGCCGAACGCACCCGCGGCACCATCGGGCTGGCCGAGGCGCGCGCCCGGCACGCCGCCGCGGGCGGGCAGGCCGAGGAGCGGCGCGGCCGCGACCCCGAGGAACTGGAGCAGGAGGCCGCGCGGGTCCGCGAGGACGAGGCCGCGCTGGCCGAGGCCCTGGAGGAGGCGCAGTACGCGCTGGCCGAGGCGGTCGAACGCAGGAGTGAACTGGAGCGTGGGCTGGCCACCGAGGAGCGTCGGCTGCGGGACGCCGCCCGGGCCGTCGCGGACCGCCGGGAGGGCCTGGCCCGGTTGCAGGGGCGGGCCGCCGCCGCCCGCTCCAAGGCGGCCTCCGCCGAAGCCGAGATCGGCCGGCTGACCGAGGCCGGCGGGGAGGCACTGCTGCGGGCCGAGGCCGCGCAGGCCGAGTACGAGGAGCTCCAGCGGCAGGTCGGCGGCCCCGCCGGGGACGAGGAGCGGGCCGAGGCCGCCCACCAGGAGGCCCGGGAGCGGCTCGCCGCCGTCGAACGCGACCTCGCCGCCGCCCGGGAGACGGCCGGCGCCGCCGAGCGCGAACGCGCCGGGCTCACCGCGCGGCACGAGGCGCTCTCCCTCGGGCTACGCCGCAAGGACGGCACCGGCGCCCTGCTCGACGCGGGGGAGCGGCTGAGCGGACTGCGGGGCCCCGCGGCCGCGCTGCTGCGGATCGCCCCCGGGCACGAGGTGGCGGTGGCGGCGGCGCTCGGTGCGGCCGCCGACGCGGTCGCCGTCGACTCGCCCGGCACCGCCGCCGAGGCGCTGCGGCTGCTGCGCGCCGAGGACGCCGGCCGGGCCGCGCTGCTGATCGAGGGTGCCGGCCGGGCCGCGCTGCCGATCGGGGGTTCCGCTGAACCGCTCGCCGGCGTCGGGGAGTTGCCGGACGGAGCCCGCTGGGCCGCCGAACTCGTCGACGGGCCGGCCGGGTTGGTCGGCGCCGCGCGGGGTCTGCTGGCCGGGGTGGCGATCGTCGACACCCTCGACGAGGCGCTGCGGCTGGTCGCCGACCATCCCGGGCTGACCGCCGTCACCGCCGCCGGGGACCGGCTCGGCGCCGACTTCGCGCAGGGCGGCTCCGACGGTGTGCCGAGCCTGCTGGAGACCCGGGCGGCGGTCGAGGAGGCCGCCCGGGCGATCGCCGAACTCGCCGTCCGTTGCGCCGAGTCGGCCGGGCGCCTGGCCGAACTCTCCGAGCAGCGGCGGGAGTCGGCCGCCGCCGTGGAGCAACTCGCCGAACAGCGGCGGCGGCAGGAGAAGGAGCGCGCCCAGGTGGCGGGTGCACTCGGCCGCCTCGGCGGGCAGGCCAGGGCCGCCGCCGGCGAGGCCGAGCGGCTGTCCGCCGCCGCCGCGCGGGCCGACCTGGGCCTGGCGGAACTCCTCGCCACCGCGGAGGAGTTGGCCGAACGCCTGGCCGCGGCCGAGGACTCGCAGGACGCCGGAGAGGACGAGCCGGACACCGCTGAGCAGCAGCGGCTGGCCGAGGCCGCCACCGGCTCCCGGCAGGCCGAGCTGGAGGCCAGGCTCGCGGTGCGCACCCACGAGGAGCGGGTCCGCGCGCTCGCCGGCAGGGCGGATCAGCTGGACCGGGCCGCCCGCGCCGAGCGCGAGGCGCGTGCCCGGGCCGCCGAGCGCCGCCGACGCGCCGAGCACGACGCCGGGGTGGCGAACGCCGTCGCGGCGGGCGCCCGACAGCTGCTGGCCTGCCTGGAGGTGTCGCTGTCCCGCGCGGACGCCGGGCGGGCGGCGGTCGAGCAGGCGCGCGCCGAGCGCGAGACCGAACTGCGGGCGCACCGCGAGCACGGCCGCGGCCTCAAGGAGGAACTGGACAAACTGGTCGACGCCGGCCACCGGGACGAGGTGCTGCGGGCCGAGAAGCGGCTGCGGATCGAGCAGCTGGAGGCCCGGGCGCTGGAGGAGTTCGGCATCGACGGCGGCGAACTGCTCGCCACCTACGGGCCGGACCAGCCCGTCCCGCCGTCGACCCCGGAAGAAGGACGGGAGCCGGGCGAGCCGCGCCCGTACGACCGGGCCGAGCAGGAGAAGCGGCTGAGGGCGGCCGAGAAGGCGTACCAGCAACTGGGCAAGGTCAACCCGCTGGCGCTGGAGGAGTTCGCGGCACTGGAGGAGCGCCACCAGTTCCTCGGGGAGCAACTGGACGACCTCAAGCGCAGCCGGCACGACCTGCTGGACATCGTCCGGGAGGTGGACGTGCGGGTCGAGCAGCTGTTCGCCTCGGCGTACCACGACACCGCCGCCCAGTTCGAGGGCGTCTTCGCCCGGCTGTTCCCCGGCGGCGAGGGGCGGCTGGTGCTGACCGACCCCGACCACATGCTCACCACCGGCGTCGAGGTGGAGGCCCGCCCGCCGGGCAAGAAGGTCAAGCGGCTGTCGCTGCTGTCCGGCGGCGAGCGCTCGCTGACCGCGGTGGCACTGCTGGTGGCGATCTTCAAGGCCAGGCCCAGCCCGTTCTACGTGATGGACGAGGTGGAGGCGGCGCTCGACGAGACCAACCTGCGCCGGCTGGTCGGGATCATGGAGGAGCTGCGGGAGAGTTCCCAGCTGATCGTGATCACCCACCAGAAGCTGACCATGGAGTCCGCGGACGCCCTCTACGGCGTGACCATGAAGGGCGACGGCATCTCGCAGGTGATCAGCCAGCGGCTGCGCGAGGGGCAGCGGGAGCGAAGGGCGCGCCCGACGCCTCCTCGGCGGCGCGAGGAGGCTGTTGCCTCCGGGCCGACAGGCTGATCCACCGGCCTGGCCCGGGCAGATGCTCCCGGACGCTCCGATCACGGATACTGGAGCGGTTGTGACTCCTCCCCCTCGCTCGCGAGGGGGCTTCTCGTTCAGCCGTTTGACGACCTCATGACGGCCAAGCCCTGACCGGTGCCGCACGGCACAGCGGTCAGCGTAAGGGAGGCGGCGACGCTCCGTGCGTCGGTGACCGAAGGATCACTCTGTCGTGGGATCCCGAGAAGGAGATTTATGTGGAATACGTGATCCTTGCCGTAGTCATCGCCGTGGTCGCCATCGGCGCGATCGCCGGCCTCGTCGTTTCCGGCAGACGACGCCGGCAACTGCCCCCGAAGTCGCAGTCGCCGGTCATCACGGCGCCGCCGACCACCCCGCGGGAGCCCCAGGTCGGCGAGGAGGCCGCGCCGCCGACCGAGGAGCCCCGACGCACCGTCGAGGAGGTGCAGCTCCCCGAGACCGAGGCTCCGACCGAAGCCTCGACCGGAGCCCCGGCCACGGCCCCGACCGAGGTCGAGGCCGCCGAGGCCGAGACGGCACCCGCCGTCGAGGTCCCCGAGCCCACCGCCGGCCGGCTGGTCCGGCTGCGCTCCCGCCTCTCCCGCTCGCAGAACTCGCTCGGCAAGGGACTGCTCTCGCTGCTCTCCCGCGAGCACCTGGACGAGGACACCTGGGAGGAGATCGAGGAGACCCTGCTGACCGCCGACGTCGGCGTGGCCCCCACCCAGGAGCTGGTCGAGCGGCTGCGCACCCGGGTGAAGGTGCTCGGCACCCGGACGCCCGACGAACTGCGCGCGCTGCTGCGCGAGGAGCTCGTCGAGCTGATCGGAAAGGACACCGACCGCACCGTCCGCTCCACCAAGCACGCGGAGGGGCCGGCCGTGGTCCTGGTGGTCGGCGTCAACGGCGTCGGCAAGACCACCACCACCGGCAAGCTCGCCCGCGTCCTGGTCGCCGACGGCCGCAAGGTGGTGCTCGGCGCCGCCGACACCTTCCGGGCCGCCGCCGCCGACCAGCTGCAGACCTGGGGCGAGCGGGTCGGCGCGCGCACCGTGCGCGGCCCGGAGGGCGGTGACCCGGCCTCGATCGCGTTCGACGCGGTCAAGGAGGGCATCGCCGAGGGCGCCGACACCGTGCTGGTGGACACCGCCGGCCGGCTGCACACCAAGACCGGCCTGATGGACGAGCTGGGCAAGGTCAAGCGGGTCGTCGAGAAGCACGGCCCGGTGGACGAGGTGCTGCTGGTGCTGGACGCCACCACCGGCCAGAACGGCCTGATCCAGGCCCGGGTGTTCGCCGAGGTGGTCGACATCACCGGCATCGTGCTGACCAAGCTGGACGGCACCGCCAAGGGCGGCATCGTGGTCGCGGTCCAGCGCGACCTGGGTGTGCCGGTCAAGCTGGTCGGCCTGGGCGAGGGTGCGGACGACCTGGCGCCGTTCGAGCCGGGCGCGTTCGTGGACGCGCTGATCGGGGACTGAGGCCCCGTACGCACGAAGGGTCCGCTCCGCGAGGGGCGGGCCCTTTCGCGTTGCCGCCCGGGGGCCGGAGGGGTGCCCGGGACCGGAGGGGCGTGCCGAGGCGGAGGGGCGCGCGCCGAGGCGTGCGGGGCGCGCTGAGGCCTACGAGGCGAGCCAGGCGGGTTCGGCGGTGCGCTCGCGGCCGCGGTGGCAGGCGTAGGCGAGCGTGCCGAGCAGCAGCCGGGCCTCGGGCGGGCAACCGGCGTTGTCGCGGGTGGGGCGGCGCAGCCAGCGGACCGGGCCGAGCGGGCCGAGCGCGGTGGGCGGGGCGGCGACGTAGCTGCCCTCGCCGTGGCAGGTGAGGTCCAGCGCGGCGTCGTCCCAGCCCATCCGGTAGAGCAGGTCGGGCAGTCGGCGGGCGGCGCCGGCGGCGACCAGGAACTGCAGCCGGCCGGTGGGCGGGGCGAGCACCGGGCCGACCTGGGTGCCCATCCGTTCCAGCCGGACCAGCGCCTGCAGTCCGGCCTGCTCGGGGACGTCCAGGACGTCGAAGGCGCGGCCGGTGGGGAAGAGCACCGAGCCGCCGGAGCCCGCCTCCCGGGACCGGTCCTCGCCGCCCGGTACGGGATGCAGGCCGGGCGCGGCGCAGCGGTCGGAGCCGCAGGGACAGCAGGTCGGGGCGGTGGCGGAGCCGGCCGGGGCGCCGGTGGCGACCGTCCAGCCCCAGCGGCCGGTGTACTCCGCGGCGGCTTGGGACGCGGTGACCTTGGTGCGGCGGCGCGCGCCCAGCGGCGTCAACCGCAGGTGTCCCAGTCGAAGTTCGCCGAACAGGTTGTCCATGCCTCCCCCAACAGGTTCCCGTCGCCGATGGTTACGGGATGGTGACTGTGTGTTGATGGTCCGTTGCGTGGTGCGTTGTGCGGTGGCGGCGTGCAGCGCCCGGTGTGCGCCTGTCGTGGTGGTGCGCCTCGAGCGCCGCCTTGTGGCTGGCGGCACCGATGCCGGATCGTGGGGTGGGCGAGGCGGCCGCCGATCAGGGTGGACGTCGAACTCGCCTGTGACTGCGGTGGGTTGCCGGGGCTGCCGGGTTTCGCCGGAGGCCTTGGCGGCCCGCATGTGCCGGGCCGCCGGACTTCCTAGTGAAGCGCGTGGGCCGTGGCTTCGGTTCACTCGTGGGGGTGGCGAAAGGTGGCGTTTCGCCAGGGCCGCTCCCGTGGGCGCCGCGCGGGGCATTACGTTCAGCACACGGACGTCATCGTGGAATCGACTCCGGTCCGCCGGGGCGCGGGAGTTGGGAATCTGACGGTCCGTCCGTAACGATGGCACACCAGTGCGAGAGCGTGGTACGGCGACACCTCAGGCACGGCACGGCTGGCAAGGGCCCGAAACCGTCGGGCGTCACGATCGGGGCCCCCAGGGGGCCGGGCGGGATGGGGACGTTCCCATGGCAGAGAAGCAACCCAACGAGAAGCTGACCACCTGGTTCGCCCGCAGCGGCTGGTCCAAGGGCGAGCTGGCCCGTCAGGTCAACCGCCGGGCCCGGCAGATCGGTGCCCACCACGTGTCCACCGACACCTCGCGGGTGCGCCGTTGGCTCGACGGCGAACAGCCCCGCGAGCCGATTCCCAAGATCATGTCGGAGCTCTTCTCCGAGCGCTTCGGCTCGGTGGTCTCGATCGAGGACCTCGGCCTGCGCGCCGCGATCCCGGTCTCCACCGTGGGCGGCGGCGTCGACCTGCCGTGGAGCGCGCCGCAGACCGTCCAGCTGATCAGTGACTACTCCCGCAGCGACCTGATGCTCAACCGCCGGGGCTTCCTCGGCACCTCGCTCGCGCTGACCGCCGGCGCCGCGCTGATCGAGCCGATGCAACGCTGGCTCACCCCCGGCCCGACCGGCGCCCCCACCCCGATCCTCGCCGCGGCCAACGGCGGCGACCCGTTCACCGGCCGGCTGTCCGAGCCCGAGCTCGAACTGCTGGAGCAGACCACGGTCATGTTCCGGCAGTGGGACGCGCAGAACGGCGGCGGGCTGCGCCGCAAGGCCGTCGTCGGCCAGCTCCACGAGGTCACCGACCTGCTCCAGGAGACGTACAACGAGAACACCACCCGGCGGCTGTTCCGGCTCACCGCCGAACTCGCCCACCTGGCCGGGTGGATGTCGTACGACGTCGGGATGCACCCGAGCGCGCAGAAGTACTACGTGCTGGCCCTGCACGCCGCCAAGGAGGCCGGGGACCGCCCGTTCGGCGCACTCATCCTCACCGACATGAGCCGCCAGATGATCCACCTCAACCGGGGCGAGGACGCCCTGGAGCTGATCCACCTGGCGCAGTACGGCAGCCGGGACACCGCCAGCGCGCGCCAGCAGTCCCTGCTGTACGCGATGGAGGCGCGCGCCTACGCCACCATCGGCGAGGTGAACCGCTGCGCCCGGGCCGTCCGGCTGGCCGAGGACACCTTCACCGACATCCGCGAGGGGGAGGAGGAGCCGGACTGGCTGAAGTTCTTCTCGCCGGCCGAGCTGAACGCCGAGAACGCGCACTCCTTCCGTGACCTCGCGTACCACTCCGACAACGCCCAGCTGTACGCCTCGATGTCCGCGCCGGTGATGGAGCGCGCGGTCGACCTGTTCCGCCAGGACGGCGACCACGTGCGCTCGTACGCCTTCAACCTGATCGGCATGGCCAGCGTCCACCTGCTGCAGCGGGAGGCCGAGCAGGCCGCGGTGATGGCCGAGCAGGCGGTGGACATCGCCACCAAGGTGCGCTCGGAGCGGCTGAACTCCCGGGTCCGCAAGACCACCGAGGCCGCGGCCGCCCGGTTCAAGGGCGTGGACGCGGTGAGCCGGCTCAAGGAGCGCGTCGTCCAGGACATCCCCGAGTACGTCTCGGTGGTCTGAGCACCCCGAGCCCGTGGGCCGCTGTTCCGGCCCCGAGGACCCCGCCGACCGTGACGGCCGCCGCCGCCACGGTCGGTGGCCGTCGTGCCACCGGCCGTCCCGTTCGGCGGCACGGTAACCCGTTCGGCCCTGCGGCACGGCCGTCGTTCACGCAGGTGTAACCCGTGCGTCGTACGCGTCACGGCCGCGAAACAACGGGCCGCACCGGCCGAAACCAGCCTTCGGCACTCTCCTCTTCATCGCCGACACCCCGGGTGGCACGGGACGGGTAATCCGGGTTTGGATCGGCTTCCACGCAGAGGAGACGCCGATGCCGGACGGCTTCAGCGCGGGCGACACCGCCTTCGTGCTCATCAGTGCGGCCCTGGTCATGGTGATGACCCCGGGCCTGGCCTTCTTCTACGGGGGCATGGTCAGGGCCAAGAGCACCCTGAACATGCTGGCGATGAGCTTCCTCTCGCTCGGCATCGTCAGCGTGCTCTGGGTCCTCTACGGGTACTCGCTCAGCTTCGGACCCGACTCCTTCGCCGGCCTCATCGGCAACCTGGACTTCCTCGGGATGCGCGGCATCGGCCTGAACGACCTCACCGGGACCATCCCGGTCACCGCGTTCGCCACCTTCCAGCTGATGTTCGCGATCATCACCCCGGCGCTGATCAGCGGCGCGATCGCGGACCGGGCCAAGTTCGGCGCCTGGGGCCTGTTCATCGCGCTCTGGGTGACCGTCGTCTACTTCCCGGTCGCGCACTGGGTGTTCTTCTTCGACGGCGGCCACGGCGGCTGGCTGGGCGACCGCAACGGTGTGATCGACTTCGCCGGCGGCACGGCCGTGCACATCAACGCGGGCGTGGCAGGCCTCGCGCTCTGCCTGGTGCTGGGCAAGCGGGTCGGCTTCAGGAAGGACCCGATGCGCCCGCACAGCCTGCCGCTGGTGATGCTCGGCTCCGGGCTGCTGTGGTTCGGCTGGTTCGGCTTCAACGCGGGCTCGGCGCTGGCCGCCAACGGCGTCGCCGCGATGGCGATGGTCAACACCCAGGTCGCCACCGGTGCGGCGCTGGTCGGCTGGCTGGTCTACGAGAAGCTCAGGCACGGCGCGTTCACCACACTGGGCGCCGCCTCCGGAGCGGTGGCCGGTCTGGTCGCGATCACCCCGGCCTGCGGCTCGGTCAGCCCGCTGGGCGCGGTGGCGATCGGCCTGATCGCCGGCGCGGTCTGCGCCGCCGCGGTCAGCCTCAAGTACCGCCTCGGCTTCGACGACTCGCTCGACGTGGTCGGCGTGCACGCGGTGGGCGGCGCGATCGGCTCGCTGCTGATCGGCCTGTTCGCCACCGGCGGGGTCGGCCAGACCGCCAAGGGCCTGTTCTACGGCGGCGGGCCGGCACAGCTCGGCAAGCAGGCGATGGGCGTGGCCGTGGTCGCGGCGTACTCCTTCGTCCTCTCCTGGCTGCTGGCGAAGGCGATCGACAGGACGGTCGGCTTCCGGGTCGCCGAGGAGGTCGAGGTGGCCGGCATCGACCAGGCCGAACACGCCGAGTCCGCCTACGATTTCAGCGCGGTGGGCGCGGGCCTGGCGCGGGCCCTGCCGGGCCTGGTCGGCGCCGCCGCGGCCGCGAGGGCCGCGGAGAGGCCCGCCGCCGCCGAGCCCGCTGCCGAGCCAGCCGCCAAGGCCGCTGGGAAGGCCGCCGACAGGACCACCGCCGAGCCCGCCGAGAAGACCGAGGTCGACGCCCGATGAAGCTCATCACCGCCGTGATCAAGCCGTACCGCCTGGACGAGGTGAAGGCCGCTCTGCAGGCCTTCGGGGTGCACGGCCTGACCGTCACCGAGGCCAGCGGCTACGGCCGCCAGCGCGGCCACACCGAGGTCTACCGGGGCGCCGAGTACACCGTGGACCTGGTCCCCAAGGTCAGGATCGAGGTGCTGGTCGAGGACGAGGACGCCGACGAGCTGATCGAGGTCCTGGTGAAGGCCGCCCGGACCGGCAAGATCGGCGACGGCAAGGTCTGGAGCGTCCCGGTCGACACCGCCGTCCGGGTCCGCACCGGAGAGCGCGGGCCGGACGCCCTCTGAGGACGCTCCTCTGAGGACCCTGAACCGCAGCCCTGAACCGCAGCCCTGAACCGTAGGACGCGCCGCAGGCGGGCCCGCCGCCCCCGAGGGGTCGCGGGTCCGCCGACGGCGCATCGGCGCCAGGTCGCCCGCAGGCCGTCCGCGGACCTCCCGGCGGCGGCCCGCGGGCCGTCCGGCGCCGCCCGCTCAACCGCACGACGGACGGGAGCACGCCATGACCACCGAGACCAGCCCTCCCGACTACGGCGCCGCCCGGGCCGCGCTGCTCGCCGGCCCCGGCCCGGCCGGGCGGCCCCGCCGGGCGGCTCTCGCCCGCCTCACCGACGACTGGCTGGCCGGTCTGCTCGCGGCCGCCGGCGGCCCGCCCGGCGTCGCGCTGGTCGCGGTCGGCGGCTACGGGCGCGGCGAGCTGTCCCCGCGCAGCGACCTCGACGTCCTGCTGCTTCACGACGGCCGGCTCGACCCCGACCTGCCCGAGCTGATCTGGTACCCGGTCTGGGACGCGGGCGCCGCGCTCGACCACTCGGTGCGCACCGTCGCCGAGGCCCGGTCCGTCGCCGCCGCCGACCTCAAGGCCCAGCTCGGCCTGCTGGACGCCCGCCACCTCGCCGGGGACCAGGCGCTCACCGCCGCCCTGCGCTCCGCCGTGCTCACCGACTGGCGCGCGAGCGCCCCCGCGCGCCTGCCGGAACTGCGCGACCTCGTGCGGGAGCGGGCCGAGCGGCACGGCGAGCTGTCGTTCCTGCTGGAGCCCGACCTCAAGGAGGCCCGCGGCGGCCTGCGCGACGCCGTCGCGCTCGACGCCGTCGCCGCCACCTGGCTCGCCGACGCCCCCCGGGACGGCCTGGACGCCGCCGCGCTGCGGCTCGCCGACGTCCGCGACGCGCTGCACCTGGCCACCGGCCGGGCCACCGACCGGCTCGGCCTCCAGGACCAGGACCAGGTCGCCGAACGGCTCGGCGTGCTGGACGCCGACGCCCTGCTGCGCCAGGTCTACGAGGCCGCCCGCACCGTCGCCTACGCGAGCGACGTCACCTGGCGGGCGGTGGACCGGGTGCTCGCCGCCCGGTCCGGCCGGGGCCGCCGGACCACCCGGCTGGCCTTCCCGTTCACCGGCGCCGGGCGCGGCGCGGGCGCGGTGGCCCGGGGCACGGTCGCCCGCCGGCCGCTCGCCGAGGGCGTGGTCGAGCAGGACGGCGAGGCGGTGCTCGCCCAGGGCGCCCGCCTGGCCGCCGACCCGGTGCTGCCGCTGCGCGCCGCGGCCGCCGCCGCGCAGAACGGGCTCACCGTCTCGTACGCGACGGTGCGCCGGCTGGCCGCCGAGTGCCGCCCGCTGCCGGTGCCCTGGCCGGACGAGGCGCGCGAGCAACTGGTCACTTTGCTGGGCGCGGGCGAGGCGGCCGTCCCGGTGTGGGAGGCGCTGGAGGCGGAGGGGCTGGTCACCCGGCTGCTGCCGGACTGGGAGCGGGTGCGCTGCCGTCCGCAGCGCAACGCCGTGCACCGCTGGACGGTGGACCGGCACCTGGTGGAGACGGCGGTACGGGCCGCGGCGATGACCCGCCGGGTGGCCCGGCCGGACCTCCTGCTGGTCGCCGCGCTGCTGCACGACATCGGCAAGGGCTGGCCCGGCGACCACAGCGAGGCCGGCGAGGTCATCGTCCGGGACGTCGCCGCCCGGATGGGCTTCGACCCCGAGGACACCGAGACCCTGGCGGTGCTGGTCCGCCACCACCTGACCCTGGTCGACACCGCGACCCGACGGGACCCGGACGACCCGGCCACCGTCGAGGCGATCACCAAGGCGGTCGGCACCACGGAACAGCTGGAACTGCTGCACGCGCTCACCGAGGCGGACGCGCTGGCCACCGGCCCGGCCGCGTGGAGCGGCTGGCGGGCCTCGTTGGTGGACGGCCTGGCGGCCCGGGTCGCCGCCCGGCTGGCCGGCGCCTGGGCCGCGCCCGTGGAGGCCGCGCCGACCGCCGCGCAGGAGCGGCTCGCGGTGGAGGCCGCCCGGACCGGCGAGCCCGCCCTGTCGCTGCTGGCGCAGTCCGAGGGGGCGGAGCCGGGCGCCGGGCCGATGGGCGTCGAGCTGACCCTGGCCGTCCCGGACCGGCCCGGGCTGCTCGGCACCGTCGCCGGGGTGCTCGCGCTGCACCGGCTGGCCGTCCGCTCGGCCGGTCTGCGCGAGCTGGACCCGATCGGCGCCGGCCCGGTGCTGCTGCTGTCCTGGCGGGTGGCCGCCGAGTTCGGCGAGCTGCCGGAGGCCGCCCGGCTGCGGGCCGACCTGCGCCGGGCGCTGGACGGCTCGCTGGACGTCGCGCGCCGGCTGGCCGAGCGGGACGCCGCCGCCCCGCGCCGCCGGGGCATCCCCACCCCGCCGCCGGTGGTCGCGGTGGCGCCCGCGGTGGCCTCGGCGACCGCGACCGTCCTGGAGGTCCGCGCGCACGACGCGCCGGGGCTGCTGCACCGGATCGGCCGGGCGCTGGACGGGGCGGGCGTGCGGGTGCGGACGGCGCACGTCTCGACGCTGGGCGCGGAGGCCGTCGACTCCTTCTACCTGACCGACGGGGAGGGGCGGCCGCTCGCCGCCGGGCGGGCGGGGGAGGTGGCGGCCGCGGTCCGGGCGGCGCTGGGCTGAGCCGCGACGGGGCCTTCGGGGCTCGCCGGGGCGTGGTCCGCCGGGGCCCGCCGGCGCCTGCCGAGGTCCGTTCCGAGGTCGTGGCAACCCGGGTGGAGACCGTACCCGGGGCGGCCGGATACCCTGGGGGGCGACGACCGTACCGATACCGATGCCGCAGAGGACCCGCGACGACGTGTTCGACACTCTTTCCGATCGCCTCGCAGCGACGTTCAAGAACCTCCGGGGCAAGGGCCGCCTGAGCGAGGCGGACATCGACGCCACCGCCCGCGAGATCCGCATCGCGCTGCTGGAGGCGGACGTCGCGCTGCCGGTCGTGCGGGCCTTCATCAAGCAGGTCAAGGAGCGGGCGGCCGGCGCCGAGGTCTCGGGCGCGCTCAACCCCGCGCAGCAGATCATCAAGATCGTCAACGAGGAGCTCATCGCGATCCTCGGTGGTGAGACCCGCCGGGTCCGGTTCGCCAAGAACGGCCCGACGGTGATCATGCTCGCCGGTCTGCAGGGTGCCGGTAAGACCACCCTCGCGGGCAAGCTCGGCCACTGGCTGAAGAGCCAGAAGCACACCCCGCTGCTGGTCGCCTGCGACCTCCAGCGGCCCAACGCCGTCAACCAGCTCCAGGTGGTCGCCGACCGCGCCGGCGTGGCCTTCTACGGCCCGCAGCCGGGCAACGGCGTCGGCGACCCGGTGCAGGTGGCCAAGGACTCGATCGAGTACGCCAAGCAGAAGCAGTACGACGTCGTCGTCGTCGACACCGCCGGACGCCTGGGCATCGACGCCGAGCTGATGCAGCAGGCCGCGGACATCCGCGCCGCGGTCAACCCGGACGAGGTCCTGTTCGTCGTCGACGCGATGATCGGCCAGGACGCCGTCACCACCGCGCAGGCCTTCCTCGACGGCGTCGACTTCACCGGTGTCGTGCTCTCCAAGCTCGACGGCGACGCCCGCGGCGGTGCCGCCCTGTCGGTCGCGCACGTCACCGGCCGACAGATCATGTTCGCCTCCAACGGCGAGAAGGTCGACGACTTCGACGCCTTCCACCCCGACCGGATGGCCTCGCGCATCCTCGGCATGGGTGACGTCCTCTCGCTGATCGAGAAGGCCGAGCAGACCTTCTCGCAGGAGGAGGCCGAGAAGATCGCCGCCAAGCTGCGCGGCGGTCCGAAGGCGTTCACCCTGGACGACTTCCTGTCGCAGCTGGAGCAGGTCCAGAAGATGGGCTCGATCTCCAAGCTGCTGGGGATGCTGCCCGGGATGGGCCAGATCCGCGACCAGATCAACAACATCGACGACAAGGACGTCAACCGGGTCGGCGCGATCATCAAGTCGATGACCCCGGCCGAGCGCGCCGAGCCGGAGCTGATCAACGGCTCCCGCCGGGCCCGCATCGCCAAGGGCTCGGGTGTCCAGGTCGGCGAGGTGAAGAACCTGGTCGAGCGGTTCTTCGACGCCCGCAAGATGATGTCCGCGATGGCCTCCGGCAAGGGCGTGCCCGGCATGCCGGGGATCCCGGGCATGGGCGGCGGCGCCAAGAAGTCCGGCAAGAAGGCCCCGCAGGCCAAGGGCAAGCGCAAGAGCGGCAACCCGCTCAAGCGGGCGCAGGAGGAGGCCGCGGCCGCCCAGCGCCGCGCGCTCGGCCCGGGCGGCGACCAGGACCCGGCCGGCGGCGGCGCGTTCGGCCTCGGCGCGGGCAAGGGCCCGGCCGACTTCGAGCTGCCCAAGGAGTTCAAGGACCTGCTGTAGAGCGGTCCGTGGTTCGAGCGGCCCGCCGTCCGGGATCTTCCGGGCGGCGGGCCGCTCGCATGCCCGATGATGGTGGTGTGCGAGTGACGATCAGGGCCCCGCGGGCCGAGGACAAGGACGTGTACGCCGAGGCGGTCCGACGGTCCGCCGACCACATCGGGCGGTGGAACCCGGTCGAGCCGGACGGCCTGGCCGAACTGCTGGACCGCCAGGGGCCGGGCCTGCGCACCTTCCTGATCGTCGACCGGGACACCGGCGGGCTGGTCGGCAAGGTGAACGTCGCCAACATCGTGATGGGCCGGTTCTGCAACGGCGCGCTGGGCTACGACGCGTACCTGCCGTTCGCCGGCACCGGGCGGATGACGGAGGGGCTGCGGCTGGTCCTGGACCGCTGCTTCGCCCCGCAGTCGGCCGGCGGGCTGGGCCTGCACCGGCTGGAGATCAACGTGCAGCCGGACAACGAGCGGTCGGTCGCGATGGCCAAGCGGCTGGGCTTCCGGCACGAGGGCTTCACCCCCCGGATGCTGTTCCTCCAGGGCGACTGGCGGGACCACGAGCGGTTCGCGCTGACGGCCGAGGAGTGGCCGGGCGCCGAGGTGTAGCCGCGGGCGGGGCGCCGAGGCCGCTGTGCCACGGGCGGGGCTCCGGGCGGCACGGCCGCTGACGGGGCTCAGGCAGTGGCGGGGCCCGTCGCGGCTGGTCAGGGGCGTGCTCGGCGCGGCGTTTCGGGTGGCTCGCCCGAGCCCGCGTCCGTATCGTCCGATGGGTGACCGAACCCGTGCCGCCGCGCCAGACCCCCGACCAGCCCTGGCGGTCCGAGGGCGCCCCGCCCCCGCCGCCGCCCCGCCGCCGGATGCCCGGCGGCTGGATGGGCCTCGCCCTCACCGCGCTCGTGGTGTTCCTGATCTCCGACCTGCTGCTGTCCTACTTCGGCAACGCCGGCGCCACCACGATCTCCTACACCGAGTTCAACAACCAGCTGAACAAGGGCAACATCACCAAGATCTACTCCAAGGGCGACGCGATCGAGGGCACCCTCAAGAACGCCCAGCCCAAACCGGACGGCGGCAAGGGCGACTACACCGACTTCGCCACCCAGCGGCCGTCCTTCGCCAACGACAACCTGTGGACCACGCTGCAGCAGCAGGGCGTCGAGGTCACCGCCACCTCCCCGGTGGTCCAGCAGCGCAGCTTCCTCGCCAACCTGCTGATCTCGCTGGCCCCCATGGTGCTGCTGATCCTGATCTGGGTGCTGCTCGCCCGCCGGATGGCCGGCGGGCTGGGCGCCGGCGCGCTCGGTCGCAAGGCCCCGCCCAAGCCGGTCACCGCCGACCAGGGCAAGCGCACCACCTTCGCCGACGTGGCCGGCATCGACGAGGTCGAGGCCGAACTCACCGAGGTGGTCGACTTCCTGAAGAACCCGCAGCAGTACCGCAGGCTCGGCGCCAAGATGCCGCGCGGCGTGCTGCTG
This sequence comes from Kitasatospora sp. NPDC094016, assembly GCF_040304045.1. NCBI lineage: Bacteria > Bacillati > Actinomycetota > Actinomycetes > Kitasatosporales > Streptomycetaceae > Kitasatospora > Kitasatospora sp. NPDC094016. The sequence goes on along the minus strand of NZ_JBEOUK010000031.1, from coordinate 48,354 downwards.
AGCGGCCCGCCCGGGACGGGTAAGACCCTGCTCGCCCGGGCCGTCGCCGGCGAGGCGGACGTGCCGTTCTTCTCCGCCTCCGCCTCCGAGTTCATCGAGATGATCGTCGGCGTCGGCGCCAGCCGGGTCCGCGAACTGTTCGCCGAGGCCCGCAAGGTCGCCCCGGCGATCATCTTCATCGACGAGATCGACACCATCGGCCGCCAGCGCGGCGCGGGCGGCGGCATGGGCGGGCACGACGAGCGCGAGCAGACGCTCAACCAGATCCTCACCGAGATGGACGGCTTCACCGGCTCCGAGGGCGTCATCGTGATCGCCGCGACCAACCGCGCGGACGTGCTCGACCCGGCGCTGCTGCGCCCCGGCCGGTTCGACCGGCGGATCACCGTCAGCCCGCCCGACCGGGACGGCCGCGCCGCCATCCTGCGCATCCACACCCGGACCGTCCCGCTGGCCGGCGACGCCGACCTCACCCGGCTGGCCAAGGTCACCCCCGGGATGACCGGCGCCGAACTCGCCAACCTGGTCAACGAGGCCGCCCTGCTCGCCGTCAAGCGCAAGCAGGACGCGGTGAACGAGCGGGACCTCTCGGACGCCCTGGAGAAGGTCCAGCTCGGCGCCGTCCGGCCGCTGGTGATGCCGCAGGAGGAGCGCGAGCGCACGGCCTACCACGAGAGCGGGCACGCGCTGCTGGGCATGCTGCAGCCCGGCGCCGACCCCGTCCGCAAGATCACCATCGTGCCGCGCGGCCGGGCGCTCGGCGTCACCCTGTCCACTCCGGAGAACGACCGCTACTCGTACACCGAGCCCTACCTGCGCGGCCGGATCATCGGCGCGCTCGGCGGGATGGCGGCCGAGCAGGTGGTCTACGGGGTGATCACCACCGGAGCGGAGAGCGACCTGGAGCAGGTCACCAACATCGCCCGCGGGATGGCCGGCCGGTGGGGGATGAGCGAGAGGGTCGGGCGGCTGACCGCGGTGCCCGCCGACCCGCAGGGCGCCTACGGGCTCTCCGCCGCGCCGACCACCCTCGACGCGGTGGACGAGGAAGCCCGGCGGATCGTCGCCGAGTGCTATGAGGACGCGGTGCGGCTGCTGACCGAGCAGCGGGCCCGGCTGGACGCGCTGGCGGCGGCGCTGCTGGAGGCGGAGACGCTGGACGAGGAACAGGCGTACCGGGCGGCCGGGGTGCCGCGGAAGGGCTCCGACTCCGGCTCCGACTTCGGCTCCGACTCCGACTCCGACGGGAAGTCGCTCGACCAGGCGTGAACCGACGGGCCGGGGGCGCTCGCCGTGCTGGCGGGCGCCCCCGGTTTCGTCGCTGTCGGATCTGTTGCCGCCCGGGGCCGTTCCGGGTGTCGTCGTGGGCCCCGTTCCCAGCGCCAGCGGGGTCGGTCAGCCGCGCCGGCCGCCGGCCGCCAGCCGCTACCGGGGGCGTTCGGCGATCAGGTAGCGGAAGACGTTCTCCATCCGGACCGAGCCGTCCGCGCACAGGTACGGCTGCAGCGCCTCCTCCAGTTCCTTGGCGACCAGCGACGCGCCGGAGAACTCCTCGGCGGCCTCGAACAGACCGGTGGAGAGCAGGCCGCGCACCGCGCTGTCCAGGTCCGCGTAGGCGAACGGGCAGCTCACCCGCCCGCTGCCGGCCGGGCGCAGGCCGGCCGGGGCGAGCAGGTCCTCCAGCGTGCCGGGCGTGCTCAGCTCGAACGGGTCGCGCGCGGTGGTCCGGCCCGCCCGCCGACGCGCCACGTCCAGCACCGGGGCGCTCTGGCAGCGCTCCGGAGGGCCCCAGGCGGCCAGCACCACGTGCCCGCCCGGGAAGGTCAGCCGGGCGGCCTCGACGACCACCGCACCCGGCTCGGCGCAACCGGGCAACTGCTCGAACACCGTCACCAGCGAATGGGCCGAGCGGGGGACGGCGGCGGTCGGCCGGGCCCCCGCGCACACCCGCAGCCGGCGGCCGTGGGCCAGCTCGCGCAGCTCGTCCCGCGGCTCCTGGCCGGTGACCTGGGCACCGCGCCCGGCGGCGAGCAGCAGCGCCAGTCCGGACCGGCAGCCCAGGCCCAGCACGCTGGTCGCCGGGCCGACCTCCAGCCGGTCGTGGACCGCCTCGTAGAGCGGCACGAGCATGCGCTCCTGGATCTCCGCCCAGTCGCGCGCCCGCGCGGGCCGCGCAGCCCCGGGCTGTGGGTGGTGCGGTCGTGCGCCTGTCGGTCGTACGGTCGTGCCGGTCGTCCGAGCTGAAGCCATCGCGGCCTCCCATCCGGTCCTTCGGTGTGCTGCTACGGCTCCCCCAAAGTCCCGCCCCACTCCAGCGAACAGCGGGTCGGGCCCGGCGTCCAGAGGGGTGCAGGGTGGTGCGCGCGTGTCGCGGTCGTGCGCCCCCTGCGGTCGGCGGGGGCCGCCCCCTGCCGCCGGCGGGTGCGCGGTCGTCCGTGCGGCGGGTGCGGCGGTCGTCCGTCCGGCGGCCGCGGGCGTGTTATCGATTCGAAGTCAGGGGGCCGCGCCCCGTACCATTCGGGCCATGGCTAAGGCACCCGTTCTCACCCCTCAGGCGGAAGACTTCCCGCGCTGGTACCAGGACCTCATCAACAAGGCCGAGCTGGCCGACAACGGTCCGGTGCGCGGCACCATGGTCATCCGACCGTACGGCTACGGCCTGTGGGAGCGGATGCAGCAGGAGATGGACGCGCGGATCAAGAAGGCCGGCGCGCAGAACGCCTACTTCCCGATGTTCATCCCGCAGTCCTACCTGACCAGGGAGGCCGAGCACGTCGAGGGCTTCGCCCCCGAGCTCGCGGTGGTCACCCACGGCGGCGGCAAGCAGCTCGACGAGCCGGTCGTCGTCCGGCCCACCTCCGAGACGATCATCAACGAGTACTTCTCGAAGTGGGTGCAGAGCCACCGCGACCTGCCCCTGCTGATCAACCAGTGGGCCAACGTGGTCCGTTGGGAGCTGCGCCCGCGCGTCTTCCTGCGCACCACCGAGTTCCTCTGGCAGGAGGGCCACACCGCCCACGCCACCTACGAGGACGCCCGCGCGTACGCGTCGATGATCCACACCCAGGTCTACGGCGACTTCATGACGAACGTGCTCGGCATCGACGTCGTGCTCGGCCGCAAGACCGCCAAGGAGCGGTTCGCCGGCGCCATCAACACCCTCACCCTCGAGGGCATGATGGGCGACGGCAAGGCGCTGCAGATGGGCACCAGCCACGAGCTGGGCCAGAACTTCGCCAAGGCGTTCAACACGACCTACCAGCTCCAGGGCGCCGAGCGCGAGCACGTCTGGCAGACCTCGTGGGGCGTCTCGACCCGCATGGTCGGCGGCCTGATCATGTCCCACGGCGACGACAACGGCCTGCGGGTGCCCCCGCGTCTGGCCGCCGTCCAGGCCGTCGTGCTCGCCATCAAGGGCGACGACGCGGTCATCGCCAAGGTGCGCGAGATCGGCGCCACGCTGGAGGCCGCCGGTGTCCGGGTGGTCGTCGACGACCGCACCGACACCCCGTTCGGCCGCCGCGCGGTGGACTGGGAGCTCAAGGGCGTGCCGCTGCGCATCGAGGTCGGCCCGCGCGACCTCGAGAACGGCACCGCGATGCTGGCCCGTCGGATCCCCGGCGGCAAGGAGCCCGTCTCCATCGACTCCCTGGCCGCGCTGGTCCCGGGCATCCTGGAGGAGGACCAGGCGCTGCTGCTGCGCCAGTCCCGCGAGCGCCGCGAGGCCCGTACCGTCGACGTCAAGACCATCGAGGAGGCCGCCGAGGCCGCCGCGACCGGCTGGGGCCGGATCTCCTGGGCCGACCTCGGCCCGGAGGGCGAGGCCAAGCTGGCCGAGCAGGGCGTTTCGGTGCGCTGCATTGTCGCGGCCGACGGCTCGGTGCCGCTGGCGGACGACCAGGACGGCAATATCGCGATCGTGGCCCGCGCGTACTGATGCCTGTTACCAGCAGGTAATGACCGTTGTCGGCGACATTTGCCCGGAATGCGGATGAGTAAGAATCCGGTAACCGTCCGTGGCGTGTCCCGACCGCGGACATCCCTACTGGCCGGTCAACTGCCGGTATTAACGCAATAGCGGTACGGTGTACGGCCCGTAGCCCTGTCAACTCGACGGGTCCACGGGCCGTACGTCCAGGGGCGACAGCCCGCCCCCGGACGGAATTCACGAGGCCCGCCGAGCTGCGGCGAGCCGAAACCGGCAGGGGGTTGGTCTTGCGTCAGATCCGGAACGCGCAATTCGCGCGCGACCATGCATTCCTGGGAGTTTCCTGGGAATTCCCGAAGAACGAGAACATGCGGAACATCGGCTCGCACTCCATCGTTGGTCTAGCGTGAGCACGACACAGCCCCTCGTCCTCGCGGCCGAACTGGCCGCCGCCTGGAGTGACATCCAGGCCCACCACCAGGACCTCCCCGACCTGGCCTCGCCCGAGGCCCTGATCGGCGAATCCTCCTCGGCCTGTGGCACCCGGCTCGGTTTCGAGCGGCTCCTCCACGAGGCTGCCCACGGTCTGGCCGCGGCCCGGGACATCCGGGACACCTCGCGAGCCGGCCGCTACCACAACCGGCGCTTCCTGCTGCTCGCCTCCGAGCTCGGCCTGGCGCACCCGGTCGAACCGCACGCGAGCAGCGGCTTCTCCCAGGTGACCATGCTCAAGGAGACCCAGGAGCGCTACGCGGAGACCATCGAGCGACTGGACCGCGCCCTCGGTGCGCACCAGGAGGCGGTGGCCGGCGACGGTACGACGCGGGCCTTCCGCGGCCCGGCTGCCCGGCACGGCTCCTCCGGGGGCGGCGTCCGGGTCAAGGCGGTGTGCGGCTGCGGACGGAACGTCCGGGTCGTGCCGTCGGTGCTCGCCCAGGCGTCCATCGTCTGCGGCGCGTGCCAGCAGCCGTTCAAGATCTCGTGACCGATCGGTCCGCCGGGACACCGGAGGACCGGGAGATCGTCAGACCGGAACACCAGAAGACGGGGAAGGCCGGCGGACGGCTGTGCGGGCAGCGGATCCGGCCGGAGCGAGCGGTACATCGGTGAGTTTGTGGGCGGACCGGGAGCGAGGGCTCCCGGTCGCGCCTTGTGAACGGGCCTGCGGAGGCGGTCGGGGGGCGGCCTCCGGAGGGTCTCGTGCGCGGTCCGCGGACGGTCGGACGTGCGGCCTGGGTGCGGCTGGGTACGGCTGGGTGCGAGGCCGGGGAGCGGCTGGACGCGAGCCCGGGATGCAGCCGGGATGCAGCCGGGATGCAGCCGGGATGCCTCCTGCGGATGGCCGAGCGAAGGCGGTTCGCGCCGGTATGGCAGAATGGACAGCTGAGTACTCGGCAGCCGAGCAGGACCCCTCTCTCCTACGGCTGGCGTGTCCCTTGAACGGCCCACGGCGCAACCCCACGCGACGGCGCGGCCGCTCACCCACGTCAACACCAGGAGAATCCACTCCCGTGGCAGTCAAGATCAAGCTCAAGCGTCTCGGCAAGATTCGCTCCCCGCACTACCGCATCGTCGTCGCCGACTCGCGCACCAAGCGTGACGGCCGCGCGATCGAGGAGATCGGCATCTACCAGCCGACCTACAACCCCTCGAAGATCGAGGTCGACACCGACCGCGCCCAGTACTGGCTGTCCGTCGGCGCCCAGCCGACCGAGCCGGTGCTCGCCATCCTCAAGCTGACCGGCGACTGGCAGAAGTTCAAGGGCCTCCCGGCCCCGGCGCCGCTGCTGGTCGCCGAGCCCAAGGTCGAGGACTTCTCGCACCTGTTCGCGAAGGCCGTCGCCGGCTTCGAGGACGCCACCACCGGTGTTGCCATCACCCCGAAGGCCAAGAAGTCGGACAAGGTCGAGGCTGAGGCCGACGCCGCCGCCGAGGCCTGAGCGTGATCGAGGACGCCCTCGACCACTTGGTGAAGGGCATCGTCGAGCACCCCGACGAGGTGCAGGTGCGCTCGCGCAACCTGCGTCGGGGCAACACCATCGAGGTGCGAGTGCACCCCGATGACCTCGGCAAGGTGATCGGCCGGGGTGGCCGCACGGCGCGCGCACTGCGCACCGTGGTCGGCGCCCTCGGCGGTCGCAACGTCCGGGTCGACCTGGTCGACGTGGACAACATTCGCTGACGCAGCTGCTCGTTCAGCCGTCAGGGCTTGTGAGGCCGACCGGGACGCATGTCGTCCCGGTCGGCCTTCTCGCGTTTCTCGCACTTCCCGCATTCCGTCCCGCTTCAGGAACTCCAGGAGAACGATCACCGTGCAGCTCGTCGTCGGCAAGATCGGCCGCGCCCACGGCATCAGGGGGGACGTCAGCGTCGAGGTCCGCACCGACGAGCCGGAGCTCCGGCTCGGCCCCGGTGCCGTCCTGTTCACCGACCCCGCGTCGGCGGGCCCGCTGACCATCGAGTCCGGCAAGGTGCACAGCGGCCGGCTGCTGCTGCGCTTCGTCGGTGTCAAGGACCGCAACGCGGCGGAGGCGCTGCGGGGCACACTGCTCATCTCCGAGGTCGACCCGGAGGAGAGCCCCGAGGACCCGGAGGAGTACTACGACCACCAGCTGATCGGCCTGGACGTGGTGCTGCTCGACGGAACCCTCGTCGGCGAGCTGACCGAGGTCGTCCACCTGCCGTACCAGGACCTGCTCACGGTGGAGAAGGCCGACGGGACGGAGGTGCTGGTGCCCTTCGTCCGCCAGATCGTGCCGACCATCGACCTGGAGAACCAGCGTGCCGTGATCACCCCGCCGGTCGGCCTGATCGAACCCGAGCAGGCCGAGGTCGCCCGTGGCGCTTCCGCCGAGGGCGAGGACGCCGAGGACGCTGAGGGCACCGAAGGTGCTGAGGGCTCCGAGGGCGTCGACGGCGCCGAGGGCGCGGCCGGTGCCAAGGGCGCGGAGGGGTCGGAGTGACGGTGGAGGAGGGCGTCGCGCAGGTCCAGGACGGGATGCGGATCGACGTCGTCTCGATCTTCCCCGAGTACCTGGAACCGCTGAACATCTCGCTGGTCGGCAAGGCCCGCTCCCGCGGCCAGCTGGACGTGCACGTCCACGACCTGCGCGAGTGGACCCACGACGTGCACCGCACCGTGGACGACAGCCCGTACGGCGGCGGCCCCGGCATGGTGATGAAGCCCGAGCCGTGGGGCGAGGCGCTGGACGCGGTGGTTGCCGGCGGGCCCGAGGGCCAGCTGCCGACGCTCGTCGTGCCCACCCCCAGCGGGCGGCCGTTCACGCAGGAACTCGCCCAGGAGCTGGCGAGCCGCCCCTGGCTGGCGTTCACCCCCGCCCGGTACGAGGGCATCGACCGGCGGGTCATCGAGGAGGCGGCCACCCGGATGCCGGTGGTCGAGGCCTCGATCGGCGACTACGTGCTGGCCGGCGGCGAGGTCGCCGTGCTGGTGATGGTCGAGGCGATCGCCCGGCTGCTGCCCGGGGTGCTCGGCAACGCCGAGTCCCACCGGGACGACTCCTTCGCGCCCGGTGCGATGGCCGACCTGCTGGAGGGCCCGGTCTACACCAAGCCCGCCGAGTGGCGCGGCCGGACCGTGCCGGACGTGCTGCTCAGCGGAAACCACGGCCGGATCGCCCGCTGGCGGCGGGAACAGGCCTTCGCCCGGACCCTGGCGAACCGCACCGACCTGGTCGAGCGCTGGCGCTACGGCGCCTTCGACAAGAAGGACCGGGAGGCGCTCAGCGTCCTCGGCCTGGCCTGGGACGAGGAGCTCGGCCGATTTCGGTCCGCGGCCGTCGGTGTGGAAGAATAGGCCGCTGCTGTCTGTTGCTGGGTCCCCTTCGTAGGGGCCACGTGGACCGGCGCCCTCGCCACGGGGGGATCGTCGTCAGCCGATGCGGCCCGCAGCAAACCCCATTGTGACGAACTTCCGTGGGCGGCCCGTGGCGCCTGCGATGGAGAGCAACATGAGCAACAAGCTCGCTGCTGTCGACGCGGCTTCGCTGCGTAGCGACATCCCGGCCTTCCGCGCCGGTGACACCCTGAAGGTCCACGTCCGGGTCATCGAGGGCAACCGCTCCCGTGTCCAGGTCTTCCAGGGCGTCGTCATCCGCCGCCACGGCGCCGGCGTCGGTGAGACCTTCACCGTTCGCAAGGTCAGCTTCAACGTCGGCGTGGAGCGCACCTTCCCGGTGCACACCCCGGTCGTCGAGAAGATCGAGGTCGTGACCCGCGGTGCGGTTCGCCGCGCCAAGCTGTACTACCTGCGTGACCTCCGCGGCAAGGCCGCGAAGATCAAGGAGAAGCGCGACCGCTGATCCACCGTCCTCCGGCCTCGCCGGGGGATCGGATCGCTCCGAGGGGCCGGGCCACCGCACGGTAAGCTCACCCCCCGATGAGCACGCACGAACCACCCGCGGACCGCGACGGCAGTCCCGCACCCACCGGTGCGGACTCGCTGTCGCGGTCCGCGGTCGTTTCCGGGGCCGTCCCGGGGGCCGATGGGGAGCGATCCGGCCCCGGTGGGGACCCGCGGGCGGACGCCGGGGGTGCGCTGGAGGGTGAGGACGCACCAGAGGGTGAGAACGCCTCGGAGGGCGAGCGCGCACCGGAAGGTGAGTGCGCCTCGGAGGGCGAGTGCGCACCGGAAGGCGAGAGCGCGCCGGGGGACGAGGAGCCGGGCCACTCGCGCTCGCGGGACCTGTTGCTGCTCGTGGGGATCTGCCTGCTGGCCCTGCTGCTGGTGAACGCCTTCGTCGCGCGCCCGTTCTCGGTGCCGTCCGGGTCGATGGAGGAGACCCTGCGTCCGGGCGACCGGCTGGTCGCGAACCAGCTCGCCTACGCTTTCGGGGGCCACCCTCAGCGGGGCGACGTCGTGGTCTTCGACGGGACGGGCTCCTTCCTGCCGGGGTCGGGCGGGCCGACGGGCTTCTGGGACGGGCTGAGCTCGCTCGGCCGGGACCTCGGGCTGGCCCCGGCCGGGAACACGGTCTACGTCAAACGGGTGATCGGCGTCGGCGGGGACCGGGTGACCAGCACCGGCCCGGGCGGGCCGATCACCGTCAACGGGGTGCCGATCGACGAGTCCTCCTACCTGGCCCCGGGGGACCAGCCGTCGAGCGTGGCCTTCGACGTGGTGGTGCCGACCGGCAAGCTCTGGGTGATGGGGGACCACCGCAGCGCCTCCCGTGACTCCCGCGACCACCTCGGCGAGCCCGGCGGCGGCTTCGTGCCCGAGAGCAGGGTGATCGGCCGGGCGGACTGGGTGGTCTACCCGTTCTCGCGCTTGACCGGCCTGGACCGGCCCGCGGCCTTCGCCGCGACTGCGGGGACAGGCGGTCATGGGGAGCAGGGGTAGCAGGGGCAGGGGCCGGCTGGTGGACTGCCCGGCTCCGGAACCGGGCACCGGCGGGCCGGTCGGCGCCGGATCCGCAGGTGCCGGACCTGCGGATGCCGACTTCGCGAGTGCTGGATCTGACGATGCCGGATCGGGAGACGCCTCCCCCGGGGGTGCGGGCCCAGCCGTGGTGCTGCCGGTCCGGGGCCGGGCCGATCGCCGCCGCAGCGCCCGACGCGCGGCCCGGCGGCGCAAGCGGTCGCTGCTGCGGGAGTTCCCGCTGATCATCGTGGTGGCGTTGCTGGTCGCGCTGGTGATGAAGACCTTCCTGCTCCAGGTGTTCGTGATCCCCTCCGGCTCGATGGAGCAGACCATCCAGGTGGGGGACCGGGTGCTGGTGGACAAGCTGACCCCCTGGTTCGGCAGCGAGCCGCAGCGCGGCGACGTGGTGGTGTTCAAGGATCCGGGCGGTTGGCTGGAGAGCGACCACAAGCCGTCCGACGACGGTCCGGTGCTGGGGGCGGCCAAGCAGGTCCTCACCTTCGTCGGGCTGCTGCCGTCGGACAGCGAGCAGGACTTGATCAAACGGGTCATCGGCGTCGGCGGGGACACCGTGGAGTGCTGCGACGCGCAGGGGCGGTTGAGCGTCAATGGCACGCCGGTGGACGAGTCGTACCTCGCGCCCGCCAACCCGCCGTCCCGGCAGCCCTTCAAGGTGCGGGTGCCGCAGGGCCGGCTCTGGGTCATGGGCGACCATCGGGACGTGTCCGCCGACTCCCGCTTCCACATGGGAAACCCGGGTCAGGGGACCATCCCGTTGAGCGGTGTGGTCGGCCGGGCCTTCATGAACGCCTGGCCGCTGGACCGCCTCCATCAACTTGACGTGCCGAGTTCACTCTCCTCGTTGGCGCGGGCTCCGCAGGCGCGCGGAACTGCGCCGGAATCCGTGGGCGTTGGGCCGGTTCCGATGGAACCTCCGCTCGTTATGGGTGTGTTGGGCATCCTTCCGGCCGTCGTTCGCCGGCCGGGGCGGCCGCCCGAGTGAGCCGGGCCGGGCGTCTCGCGGCCGGGCCGCGCGCGTGGGACCGCGAGCCGGATGCCTTGGAGTGATAGAGAAGTGCAGGTGCGGCCGGGAGGTCCCGGTCGTGCGTCGAGGCTGTGCTGGTGTCAGGGGAGCCCGTGATGGGCAGTCCCGAAGCGTCCATGGTCGTGGTGAGCGTGGTGCCCGCTGTGCGGCACTGTGAGCGCGGGCGCGCGGGCGTCCGCACAGCAGGGAGGAGACGTTGTGGGGGATGTGGTGATCGGCGCCCGCTCAGGTGCCGGCGAGCCCGAGGGCTCTGGCGGTCGAGCGGCCCGGTCCGCCGAGTCCGGTGCGCCCTCGGCCTCGGTCGAGGACACGGCGGCCCAGACCGCCGACGAGCATGGCGACGGGACGGAGGGCCCCACCGGGGGTTCCTCGGAGTCCCACCGGCCCGACGCCGAGTCGGCGGACCAGCCGGAGTCGCAGGCCGCCGGCAAGCAGCGCAAGCAGCGTTCCTTCTGGAAGGAACTGCCGATCCTGGTCGGCATCGCGCTGGTCCTGGCTCTGGTGATCAAGACCTTCTTCGTCCAGGCCTTCTCCATTCCGTCGGAGTCGATGCAGAACACGTTGCAGGTCGGTGACCGTGTCCTGGTGGACAAGTTGACCCCCTGGTTCGGAGCGGAGCCCGAGCGCGGTGAGGTCGTGGTGTTCCACGACCCGGGCGGCTGGCTGAACGACGAGCCGACCCCGCAGAGCAGCAACTCCTTCGTCCGGGGCGTCCAGGACGTGCTCAGCTTCGTCGGCCTGATGCCGTCGGCCAACGAGAAGGACCTGATCAAGCGGGTCATCGCGGTCGGCGGGGACACCGTCGAGTGCGAGGGCACCGGGCCGGTGAAGGTCAACGGCGTCGCGCTCAACGAGCCGTACGTCTACCAGGGCAACACCCCCTGCGGTGACCACCCGTTCGACCCGGTGAAGGTGCCCAACGGCCGGATCTGGGTGATGGGCGACCACCGCGCCGACTCGCTGGACTCCCGCTTCCACATGGACCAGCCGGGTGGCGGCACCGTTCCGGTGGGCAACGTGATCGGGCGGGCCTTCGTCGTGGCCTGGCCGGTCGGCCACTGGTCGACGCTCTCGGTGCCGAACACCTTCGACCAGAAGGGTCTGGCGGCGGCCGCGCCGCTGGCGCCTCCCGTCGCCGGCGCGGTGGGCGCGGTCGCGCTGCTTCCGCTGGTGCGTCGGGTGCGGGAGCGGAGGGGCGGCCGGAAGGACTCCTGAGCTCCACCGGGTTCTCCCCAGCCCTTGCGCGGGCCGTGGTACTGACGAGTAATCTGCTCGGACGTGCCACGGCCCGTCGGCTTTTCCGCCGGTGCCCCCGGCGTGCCAGTGGTGTTCTCCGGTCGGCCAGAGGTGGACGGATTCGATGAGCGGTGTCGTTGAGCAGACGGCCGACCACCCGGCGTCGCCCGCCCGTACGGGCCGTCGGCCAGCGGCGGTGCTGCAGGGCGTCGCGATCGCGCTCGGGCTGGTGCTGATGATCGGCGGTTTCGCCTTGATCGCGATCGACTACCGGCCGTACAGCATCCCGACCGCCTCGATGTCCCCCACGCTTCGGATCGGGGACACCGTGCTCGCCCGGAAGATCGGCGGCGGGGCCGTCGGCCGGGGGGACGTGGTGGTCTTCCGGGACCAGGACTGGGGTGGCGAGCTCATGGTCAAGCGCGTGGTCGCGGTCGGCGGGGACACCGTCGCTGCCACCGGCAACGACCACCGGCTGACGGTCGACGGACAGGCGGTGGAGGAGCCGTACCTCGCGGCGCAGGGCCCGCAGGGCCCCTCGTTCAGCGTCACGGTGCCGCCGGGGCGGCTGTTCCTGCTCGGCGACAACCGGCTGGGCTCGCTCGACTCCCGCACCCACCTGGAGGTCGACGGCGGGACCGTCCCGGCCGGCGCGGTGGAGGCCAGGGTCGAGGCCACCCTGATGCCGTTCGGCCGGACGGGCGACCTCGGTCGGACCGCGGCCTTCGACGGGCTTCCCGGACCGAAGGCCGGTGCGCCCGGGCCGCTGCAACCGGCGGCCTTCGCGACCGTTGCGGGCGCGGCGCTGATCCTCGTGACTTCGGCGGTGGGCGGGGTGGCGGGCCTGACTCGCCGGCTCAGCCGGGGGCGCAGCTCCTGATCGCGGTCGTCGCGGCCCGGGCCGCTCTGCCGAACATCGCCCCGGACAGCGGCGCCGGGTGGCAGGATCGGTAGCGCCACCGACGCGAACGGAAGGAGTGTGGAGCGCTGCCATGACGGCACAACGGCGCAGGGCGGCACGGATCCTGCTGCTGGACGGGCAGGACCGCATCCTTCTCTTCCTGGGCTCCGACCCGGCGACGCCGGGGGAGGCGTGGTGGTTCACGCCCGGCGGCGGCTTGGAGCCCGGGGAGGACGTGCGGGAGGCCGCCGCGCGGGAACTCGTGGAGGAGACCGGCCTGCGGGGTGCGGACCTGGGGCCCTTGGTGGCGTACGGCACGGTGTCGTTCTCCTTTCAGGGGCGGCGTTACGAGCAGGATCAGTGGTTCCATCTGGCCCGGACCACGGACACGGGTCTCGACCACTCGGGGATGGGCGAGGAACACGCCCAACTGCTCGCGGCGCGCTGGTGGACGGTCGAGGAGCTGAGGGGGACCGCCGAGACGGTCTACCCGGTCGGATTGGCGGACTTCCTGGAGCGGCTGCTGGCCGAGGGCCCGCCGGTCGCTCCGGTGCGGCTCTGAGCGTGGGTGCGGTGGTCCACAATGGGTGGACGTGACAAGTTGAGGGGACGCCTGGATGAGTGCCGAAGATCTCGAGAAGTACGAGACCGAGATGGAGCTCAAGCTCTACCGGGAGTACCGGGACGTCGTCGGCCTGTTCAAGTACGTGATCGAGACCGAGCGACGGTTCTACCTCACCAATGACTACGAGTTGCAGGTGCACTCGGTGCAGGGCGAGGTCTTCTTCGAGGTGTCGATGGCGGATGCGTGGGTCTGGGACATGTACCGGCCGGCCCGGTTCGTCCGCAAGGTCCGGGTGCTGACCTTCAAGGACGTGAACATCGAGGAACTCGCGAAGAGCGATCTGGAGCTGCCCTCGGACGAGTCCGGCTTCGGGAACTGACGTTGGACTGCTCGGACCGGCGTTGTCCAGCTGAATTTCGCGCGATCGGGGCGTCTCACCCCTGCGGGTGACAAAAGTTATCCACAGGCCCGAGTTATCCACAGGGAAGCGAAAATTCCCGGCCCCGCCGTGCGCGACGGTGCAACCTCCACGGCGGAGGTGGTCACCGTGCAGAACACGATCACGCAGGACCAGGCCGTACCGGGCGCGGCCGTACTGGAGCAGGCCGGAGAGGCCGCAGCGGCCGCAGCCGTGCGGGAGGGCAAGAGGGACGGCACCGCGCCGGTCCCGAGCCGCAGTGCCGGTGGCCGCAGTACCAACAACGGGCTCGGCCGCTACGGCGAGCGGGTCGCCGCCCGCCGTCTTGCGGAGGCCGGGCTCCGCATCCTGGACCGGAACTGGCGCTGCGTCGAGGGTGAGTTGGACATCGTCGCCCTCGATGGCGACACCGTGGCGGTCTGCGAGGTGAAGACCCGCTCGGAGCGGGGCTTCCAACAACCCAGCGAGGCCATCGGCCAGGCCAAGGCCGCCCGGTTGCAACGCCTGGCGGAGCGCTGGATGGCCGAACGCTGGCCGGGCCACTTCGCACGGCTGGCCGGTCCCGGGTACGACCCCGGGCCCACGGACCCGCACTGGCCGCCCGCTCCGCCCGGGGGCGTGCGGATCGACCTGGTGGCCGTGGTCAACCGGGCCCGGGGTGCGGCCCTGGTCGACCACCTGCGGGGGGTGGTCTGAGATGGCCTTCGCCCGTACCTGTTCCGTCGCGCTGGTCGGCGTCGACGGAGTGATCGTCGAGGTCCAGGCCGATCTGGAGCCCGGGGTGGCCGCGTTCACCCTGGTCGGCCTGCCCGACAAGGCGCTGTCCGAGGCCCGCGACCGGGTGCGCGCGGCCGTGGTCAACAGTGGTGAGGCCTGGCCGCAGCGCAAGCTGACCGTCGGGCTCAGTCCGGCCTCGGTGCCCAAGAGCGGCAGTGGCTTCGACCTCGCGGTGGCCTGCGCCGTCCTGGCCGCGGCCGAGCGGCTCGACCCCTCCTCCATCGCCGAGCTGCTGATCATCGGCGAACTCGGGCTGGACGGCCGGGTGCGGCCCGTCCGAGGGGTGCTGCCGTCGGTGCTGGCTGCGGCCGACGCGGGATACCAGCGGGTCGTGGTCGCGGAGCAGACCGCGCCCGAGGCCTCGCTCGTCCCGGGCGTGACCGTGATCGGCGTCCGCAGCCTGCGGCAGCTGATCGCCGTCCTGACCGGCGCGCCCGCGCCGGAGGAGCCGTCCGACCCGATCGGCGGCCGGCCGGATCCGCTGATGGCCGGCCTGATGCTGCCCAGCGCCGGCGTCCGGGGACTGGCCGACGACAAGTCGGCGCGCCTCGACCTGGCCGACGTGGCCGGACAGTACGAGGCCCGGCGCGCCCTGGAGATCGCCGCCGCCGGCGGTCACCACCTGTACCTCAAGGGCCCACCGGGCGCGGGCAAGACGATGCTGGCGGAGCGGCTGCCCTCGCTGCTCCCGCCACTGACCCAGAAGGAGGCTCTGGAGGTCACCGCCGTGCACTCGGTGGCCGGGCTGCTCCCGGCCGGGCGCCCGCTCATCGGTACTGCGCCGTACTGCGCCCCGCACCACTCCACGACGATGCCGGCGATCGTCGGCGGCGGCAGCGGCCTGCCGAGACCGGGGGCGGTCTCGCTGGCCCACCGTGGCGTGCTGTTCCTGGACGAGGCGCCGGAGTTTCCGGTCCGGGTGCTCGACTCACTGCGCCAGCCGCTGGAGTCGGGCGAGGTGGTGATCGCCCGCTCGGCCGGCTCACTCCGGCTCCCGGCCAGGTTCCTGCTCTGCCTGGCCGCCAACCCCTGCCCGTGCGGCCGGCATTCACGGCGGGGCGAGGGGTGCGAGTGCACTCCTGCGATGGTCAGCCGCTACCAGGGGCGGCTTTCCGGGCCGCTGCTGGACCGGGTCGACCTCCAGGTCCAGGTCGCCCCGGTGACGAGGATCGAACTCATGGAACGGGACGCCACGGCGGAGAACACCGAGACCGTCGCGGCCCGGGTGCTGGCCGCGCGGGAACGGGCGGCGGCCCGGCTGGCGGCCACCCCGTGGCGGACCAACGCGGAAGTCCCGGGCCACGAACTGCGGACCCGCTGGCAGCTTGCCCCCGGAGCACTGAACGATGCCGCCCGCCAGTTGGAGCGAGGGCTGCTGACCGCCCGCGGCCTGGACCGGGTGCTCCGAGTCGCCTGGACGGTCGCCGACCTCGCCGGTCGCGACCGGCCGGACCAGCAGGACGTCCGCACCGCACTGGTCCTGCGCACCGGCGTCGAACAGGGGCTGCCGCTGGCCGCGCGGGTCTACGGCCGACTCGGTGGCATCCCGGCCCAGCGCAGCCGGCCGGTCGACGAACCGCCCGAAGGGCAGAGCTGGTCGGGCCGGTTCGAGAAGCCCGACCGTCCCGACTGCCCCGACCCGGAGAGTCCTGCTCTGGAAAGTCCTGGTCCGGAGAGTCCTGGTCAACCGGACCGCACCGATGCCCCTGGCAGATCCACCCGGTCCGGCTCCGCCAAGCGCCCCGGGAAACACGACCAGCACCTGGCGAACGAGGGCGGTGAGGCATGAAGCCGATGATGACGCAGCTTCAGCCTCCCGGCCGGGCGGAGTCCGGGTCCGGCCCCGATCCGGAGCGCCTCGCCCGCGCCGTGCTCAGCCGACTGAGCGAGCCCGGGGACGCGGTGGTCGGCCGGTGGCTCGGTCAGCTCTCCGCAGCCGACGTCGTCCAGGCGATCCGTGACGGGACGGTGCCCGCGCACCCCGGGCTGGACGGGCCCCGGCTGGCCGGCTACCAGGCGAGACTCCCCGGTCTGGACCCGGCCGAGGACCTGGAACGGGTACGAGCCGTCGGTGGACGCTTCATCATTCCGGGGGACACGGAATGGCCCAGCCAACTGGACGATCTGGGTGACGGGCGCCCGATCGGGCTCTGGACGACCGGCACGGGTTCGCTGCGGCTGCTCGCGCTCCGCTCGGTGGCGATGGTCGGTTCCCGGGCCTGCACGGCTTACGGCGCCCACGTCGCGGGGGAGCTGTCGGCCCAACTGGCCGAGCGAGGTTGGGTCGTGGTGTCCGGAGCCGCCTACGGGATCGACGCGGCCGCCCACCGAGGGGCGCTCTCCGTCGGCGGGATGACCATCGCGGTGCTCGCCTGCGGGGTCGACGTGGCCTACCCGAAGGGGAACGCCGAACTGATCCGGCGGATCGGCGCCCAGGGGCTGCTGGTCAGTGAACTCCCGCCCGGGGAGCACCCGAACCGCTTCCGCTTCGTGCTCCGCAACCGGGTCATCGCGGCGCTCACCCGGGGCACGGTGGTGGTCGAGGCGGCGATGCGCAGCGGCGCGCTGAGCACGGCCAGGCGGGCGCGGGACCTCAACCGCCACACCATGGGCGTCGCCGGCCCGGTGACCTCGGAACTCTCGGCCGGGGTGCACGCCCTGATCCGCAGCGGCGGCGCCACGCTGGTCACCGACTCCGCCGAGATCGCCGAACTGATCGGAGCGATCGGGGACGACCTGGCGCCACAGCGCAGCGGCCCGGTCCTGCCCAGGGATCTGCTGGAGCCGGCGGTGGCCCGGGTGCTGGAGGCCGTCCCGGCGACGGCGGAGGGTGCGCCGATCGAGCGGTTGGCTCGGCAGTCCGGACTCCCGCCGGACGAAGTGCTGCAGCGGCTCTACGAGTTGGGCTCGCTCGGTTACGTCGAACGGCACGGCGCGCACTGGCGCCTGGTGCGGAGGAGGTGACGGTCGGAACGAAGCGCACATCCGTGTCGTGGGGATGGAGTGTCGGAATCGCCCGGCTGACCTGCTGATCCGGTTCGTCCGTTCGCGTGCCCGGATTCGATGGCGCGAACGCCACCGGATCGGGGGACGACCGAGTGGCGGTAGCGCATTGCAGCGAGTCGGTCACGCTACGCTCCACATGCCTTCCCTATCAGCACATGACTCGGCAGAACGGCGCAGACCAACGCATGCCCACACACATTCCCGGACACAGAGTGACCGGTGGCGCCCGGTCCTCGGGAGGGCCGCGGACCGAGCGGCGCCCCGTGACCGAGTTCCCGCCCAAGGCGACGGGGACGATGGGAGGCCTGTCGCGCCAGGGCGGTCGGCCGACGGCGGTGCCGGGCCAGCCCGTCGACGCGGTCGCCGCCGCCACCACCACCGGCGACGGCTCAGCCCGCCCGATCGCTGCCTGCGCCCTGCCATCGGACGGCACTCCTCCGCCAGGCCCGGAGCAGGGGCCGGGCGGTCAGGGCCCCGGAGCCCCGGGGCGCACCGCGCTCGAAGAGCTCTGGCGCTCCTACAAGGAGACCGGCGACCAGCGGCTGCGCGAGCAGCTGATCCTGCACTACTCACCGCTCGTCAAGTACGTGGCGGGCCGGGTCGGGGTCGGCCTGCCCTCCAACGTCGAGCAGGCCGACTTCGTCTCCTCGGGGGTCTTCGGGCTGATCGACGCGATCGAGAAGTTCGACGTCGACCGCGCCATCAAGTTCGAGACCTACGCGATCAGCCGGATCCGCGGCGCGATCATCGACGAACTGCGTGCCCTGGACTGGATCCCGCGCTCGGTGCGGCAGAAGGCGAAGGCCGTCGAGCGGACGTACGCGACGCTGGAGGCCCGGCTGCGCCGTACGCCGCACGAGCCCGAGGTCGCTGCCGAGATGGGCATCGCGATCGAGGATCTGCACGCGATCTTCAGCCAGCTGTCCCTGGCCAACGTGGTGGCCCTGGACGAACTGCTGCACCCGGTGGGGGAGGGCGGCGACCGGCTGAGCCTGATGGACACCCTGGTGGACCACGGCGCCGACAACCCGGTCGAGGTGGCCGAGGACCGCGAGCTGCGCAGGCTGCTGGCCCAGGCGGTCAACACCCTCCCCGAGCGGGAGAAGACCGTGGTGACGCTCTACTACTACGAGGGCCTCACCCTCGCCGAGATCGGCCAGGTGCTGGGGGTGACGGAGAGCCGGGTGAGCCAGATCCACACCAAGTCCGTCCTCCAGCTGCGCGCCAAGCTGTCGGACATCCGGTAGCGAGGGCCGGGGTCGTCCCGGCCCGGCCGACCTCCGGGCCGGACCTCCGGGTTGCGCGCCCACTCGCACGCCTCGCCGCGCGCCCGCGCGCCCTCGCTCCCCGCCCAGATGCGCGGCGCCGTACCGGCCGCAGGTAGGGCTCCGTACAGTGGGAGCGTGCCGAAGATCCGAGCGGCCACGGTGGCCGAGCATCGCCAGCTGCAGCGCGCAGCCCTCCTTGACGCTGCCCGCACCCTGCTCACGGAGGGCGGTATGGAGGCGCTGACCTTCCCCGCGCTCGCTGCGCGCACTTCCCTGGCGCGCTCCTCGGTCTACGAGTACTTCCGCTCCCGGGCCGCCGTGGTCGAGGCGCTCTGCGAGGTGGACTTCCCGCTCTGGGCTGCCGAGATCGAGGCCGGGATGGAGAGCTGCGACAGCGCGGCCGACCGGATCGAGGCCTATGTCCGCGGCCAGCTGGCGTTGGCCGCGGACCCGCGCCACCGGGCGGTGGTGGCGATCTCCGCGCTCGAACTCGACGAGGCCGCGCGCGAGCGCATCCGGGCGGCGCACGGCAAGTTGGTCGGTCTGGTCGTCCGGGCCCTGGAGGATCTCGGTCACGCGCAGCCCCGGCTCGCTGCGGCGCTGCTCCAAGGGGTCGTGGAGGCGGCCGTGCGCCGGGCTGAGCAAGTGGCGGCGGGGGACCGCGCCGGGTGTGCGGCCGAGCGCCCCGAGCTGATCGCGGACGCCGCCGTGGCCATGGCCCTGCACGGTCTCGACCGGGCCTGAGCCGCCATCCGGCCCGGTCCCGTCCGGTCCATCCGGTTCAGCTGATTCGTCAGGTGCGTCCGGCGCCGCCCAGCGGCAGCAGCCGCGCTGCTCCCGCGCCGAACAGGGCCAGCGGGTCGAGGTAGCGTCCGCCGCGCAGCAGCCCCCAGTGCAGGCAGTCCCGCGCTGGACAGTGCCGTCCGTCGGGGACGAGCCGCCCGATCACCTGTCCGGCGGGTACCTCGGTGCCGACCGGGGCGGTGCCGGCGACGGGCAGGTAGGTGGTCCGCAAGGGGGGCGACCCCGAGCCGGGGTGGGTGACGGTCACCACCGGGCGCCCCGCCACCAGCCCGGAGAACGTGACCACCCCGGCGGCAGCCGCCCGTACCTCCGCCCCGGGCGCGGCGGCGAGGTCCACTCCCCGGTGTCCGGCGGCCCATGGCGTGGCCGGTGGTTCGAACCGCCCGAGCACCCCGCCGGGCCCGCCCACCGGCCAGGCCCGCGCACTGCCCGAACCGATCCGGCCGGTCTCGCCGCCTCGGCCAGTACCTCCGGTACCCCCGTCCGGACCTGGGCCGGCACCGCCGCTGAGAGCGGCGCCCCGCGCCGCGCCGCCCGAGACCAACAGCACCAGTGCCGCCAGCACGGCGACCAGCCCCCGCAGCACACCAAACGAGCGCGGCCCCAACCGGTCCGGCCCCAAGCGGTTCGGCCCCAAGCGGTCCGGACCGACAGCGGACGGAATCGGGCACCCAGCATGAGCAGTCATGCCCCGAGGCTTGCTGCGCCGCCGCCCCGGTGCCACCCACTTCCGGACTCCTGTGGACAAACCGCCCTCGTGGCCTGATCCCATCCCTCCAGCGGGTGTACGGATGCCGCCATCCGGTGTACAAGCACCGCGGCAGCAGCGCTCCCGGGGCCCGGCCGGCCCGCTTCCGGTCCTCCTCCGGTCCTCCTCCGGTCCGTCTCCGGCCCAGCTCCCGCCAGCGCGGATCCGCCCGCCCAGGGCCTCCGCCGGTCACGGAGTCGCCCGCCCCGCAGCGCTTCCCGTACACTTCACACGCGACCCGGTCCGCCGGGTCGACTTCGCACGCCCCGCCACCGGTGGACGGACGCGGCCCGGCCGCTGCCCCCACCAGGTGCGAGTGCCGCTCGGTCCGCCGAGCCCGCCTGGTCCCCGGACCGTGCGGGTTCAAGCGGCTCGGCACGTTCGGGGCGTCAGGCGTGGCTGTCACCTGGCTGCCACGGACAAACCGAGCCTGACCCGGCCGGACGCACCGCGCGAGCGGGGAGCGCCACCGCGCGAACCCGCCGTCCGTTGCGCGACCGCCGGGCCGTAACACCTGAGGAGCACGGCTATGGCCGTCGTCACGATGCGGGAGCTGCTGGAGAGCGGCGTCCACTTCGGTCACCAGACCCGCCGTTGGAACCCGAAGATGAAGCGCTTCATCATCACGGAGCGCAACGGCATCTACATCATCGACCTCCTGCAGTCGCTGAACTACATCGACCGCGCCTTCGAGTTCATCAAGGAGACCGTTGCCCACGGCGGCAGCGTCCTCTTCGTCGGCACGAAGAAGCAGGCCCAGGAGGCCATCGCCGAGCAGGCCACCCGCGTGGGCATGCCCTACGTGAACCAGCGCTGGCTCGGCGGCATGCTGACCAACTTCTCGACCGTCTACAAGCGCCTGCAGCGCCTGAAGGAGCTCGGCGAGCTGGACTTCTCGGACGTGGCCGGTTCCGGCCTCACCAAGAAGGAGCTCCTGGTCCTCCAGCGCGAGCACGACAAGCTGGAGAAGACCCTCGGCGGTATCCGTGACATGCAGCGCGTTCCCAGCGCCGTGTGGATCGTGGACACCAAGAAGGAGCACATCGCGGTCGGCGAGGCCCGGAAGCTCAACATCCCGGTCGTCGCCATCCTCGACACCAACTGTGACCCCGACGAGGTCGACTACAAGATCCCGGGCAACGACGACGCGATCCGCTCCGTCACCCTGCTGACCCGCGTGATCGCCGACGCCGTGGCCGAGGGTCTGAAGGCCCGCGCCGGTGTCGCCAAGGGCGACGTCAAGGCCGAGCCGGGCGCCGACCAGCCGCTGGCCGACTGGGAGAAGGACCTCATCGAGGGCGAGAAGAAGGCCGAGGAGGCCCCCGCCGCCGCCGAGGCTCCGGCCGCTGAGGCCCCCGCCGCCGAGGCCCCCGCCGCCGAGGCCCCCGCCGCCGAGGCGCCGGCCGAGCAGGCCTGACGTACCAAGGGTGAGGGGCACCCGCCGGTACGACACCGGTAGGTGCCCCTCTCTCCCGCGCCGGGACCGAATCATCGGTCCCGGCGTCTCCCCACGCAGACACGCGAGACGCGAGAAGAGATTCACACCATGGCGAACTTCACCGCCGCGGACGTCAAGAAGCTCCGTGAGCTCACCGGCGCCGGCATGATGGACTGCAAGAAGGCTCTGGACGAGGCTGAGGGCAACGTCGAGAAGGCCGTCGAGCTCCTGCGCATCAAGGGCCAGAAGGGCGTTGCCAAGCGCGAGGGCCGTGACGCCTCCAACGGCGCCGTCGCCGCGCTGATCGCCGAGGACAAGAAGTCCGGCGTTCTGGTCGAGCTGAACTGCGAGACCGACTTCGTCGCCAAGGGTGACAACTTCGTCAAGGTCGCCGACGCGATCGCCGCTCACGTGGCCAAGACCGCCCCGGCCGACCTGGACGCCGCCCTGGCGTCCGAGATCGAGGCCGGCAAGACCGTCCAGCAGTTCGTCGACGAGGCCAACGCGACCCTGGGCGAGAAGATCGTCTTCCGTCGCTTCGCCCAGTTCGACGGTGACGGCTTCGTCGCGGTCTACCTGCACAAGACCAGCCCCGACCTGCCGCCGGCCGTCGGCGTCCTGGTCGAGCTGGACAAGGAGAACGCCGAGGTCGCGAAGGACGTCGCGCAGCACATCGCCGCGTTCGCGCCGAAGTTCCTGTCCCGCGAGGAGATCCCGGCCGAGGACCTCGAGAACGAGCGTCGCGTCGCCGAGGCCACCGCGCGCGAGGAGGGCAAGCCCGAGGCCGCCCTGCCGAAGATCGTCGAGGGTCGCGTCACCGGCTTCGTCAAGGAGAACTCCGTCCTGGAGCAGGCCTTCGCGAAGGACAACAAGAAGACCGTCGCCAAGGTCCTCGAGGAGAACGGCGTCGCCCTCAAGCGCTTCGCCCGCTTCCGCGTCGGCGCCTGAGCCACGTTCCACCTGGTCCCCGGCACCCTTACGCTGGGAACCGCCCCCGCCCGTTGACCGGGGCGGGCGGAACGCCGAACGGGCTCACCCAGTGCCAACCGTCCACGGGCGGGCCGCGTCGGCACCATGAACGACGAGGAGGCCATTGCCGTGCAGGACACCGAACCGGTTCCCGCGGCAGTGGCCTCCTCTCGCGTACGCGCAGGCCGGGCATCCGCACACCCGCGCCTGTGAGCCAGTAGGTGCAAAAAGGAGAAGTCCATGCAGGAGACGCAGGAGACCGCGCAGGACCCCAAGGCCGGCTCGCGCCGCCGGGTGCTGCTCAAGCTGTCCGGTGAAGCCTTTGCCGGTGGTGGCGGACTCGGCGTCGACCCGGACGTCGTGCACGCGATCGCCCGGGAGATCGCCACCGTCGTCCGTGCCGGTACCGAGGTCGCGGTGGTCATCGGTGGCGGCAACTTCTTCCGGGGCGCCGAGTTGCAGGTCCGCGGCATGGACCGGGCGCGCTCCGACTACATGGGCATGCTCGGCACCGTGATGAACTGCCTGGCGCTGCAGGACTTCCTGGTCAAGGAAGGCATCGAGACCCGGGTCCAGACCGCGATCACCATGGGCCAGGTCGCCGAGCCGTACCTGCCGCTGCGGGCCGTCCGGCACCTGGAGAAGGGCCGTGTGGTGATCTTCGGAGCCGGTATGGGCATGCCGTACTTCTCGACCGACACCACCGCCGTCCAGCGGGCCCTGGAGATCCACGCCGACGTCCTGCTGATGGGCAAGAACGGCGTGGACGGCGTCTACGACTCGGACCCCCGGACCAACCCGGACGCGGTGAAGTTCGACGCGCTGGAGTACTCCGAGGTCATCGCGCGCGACCTCAAGGTCGCCGACCTCACCGCGATCACGCTGTGCAAGGACAACAACCTCCCGATGCTGGTCTTCGAGCTGCTGGCGGAGGGCAATATCGCGCGCGCGGTGAAGAGTGAGAAGATCGGCACACTCATCAGCCAGGATTCTGTCCGGGCCTGAGCAGCAATCAGCCGTACGGGACGGCGCCGTCGCCGTGACCGGCCTCGACGCCGACACCGGTCGGGACAATCGCAGATGAACCGGACAGGGAGATCACAGTGATCGAAGAGACCCTCCTCGAAGCCGAGGAGAAGATGGAGAAGGCCGTCGCCGTCGCCAAGGACGACTTCGCCGCCATCCGCACCGGCCGTGCCCACCCGGCGATGTTCGCCAAGATCGTCGCCGAGTACTACGGCACCGTGACGCCGATCAACCAGCTGGCCTCGTTCTCGGTGCCGGAGCCCCGGATGGCGGTCGTCTCGCCGTTCGACAAGACCGCGCTGAAGGCGATCGAGCAGGCGATCCGCGACTCCGACCTGGGCGTCAACCCGTCCAACGACGGCTCCCTCATCCGGGTGGTGCTGCCCGAGCTGACCGAGGAGCGCCGCCGGGAGTTCATCAAGGTGGCCCGGGGCAAGGGCGAGGACGCGAAGGTCTCGATCCGCGCGGTGCGCCGCAAGGCCAAGGACGCCATCGACAAGCTGGTCAAGGACGGCGAGGTCGGCGAGGACGACGGCCGCCGCGCCGAGAAGGAGCTCGACGACACCACGGCCAAGTACGTGGCCGCCGTCGACGAGCTGCTGAAGCACAAGGAAGCCGAGCTGCTCGAAGTCTGATGAACGACGCCCCTGACGCCCCTGGCTACTGGGGCCCGTCCGACCAGCAGTTCCAGCCCTACCGCCCGGCGCCGCAGCCCCGGCCGCAGGCTCCTCTGCAGCAGGCGCACCCGGCGCCGGGGTACGGCGAGTACCCGGCGCCGCCGCAGGCCCAGGGCTACCCCGGTCACCCGGGCGGCGGGGCCGCCCACCCGGGTGCGCCGGGCGGCGCGCCGGGTGACCCCGGCCACCGTTCGGATCACTCGCAGCAGCCTCCGGTGTACTGGGGCGGCGACGCGGAGGAGACTCAGGTCATGCCTCCCGTACCGGCGGGCCCCGGCCCGTTCCCCGGCGTGCCGGAGCAGGGCCCGCCGGCGGGCTCCGGCCGGCCGGGTGACCCCGCCGCCGGTCAGTCCCGGGAGGCCGGTCGGCTGAGCGGCCCGCTGTTCCGGGACGACCGGTCCGAGGCGGCGGTGCCGGGTGTGACGGAGACGGTCGTGCTGCGCGCGATAACCGATGACGCCACCCCCGGCCGCGGCGCCCCGCCGCGCCCCGGGGCTCCGGTGCCTCCCGCGCCGCCGCCGAGTTACCCGGCGGCCGGGCAGCCCCACTTCGTGCCGTCGTCCCATCCAGGGCAGGAGACACCCGTGGCCGCCCAGTCCGCCCCGCAGCCGCAGCCGCGCAAGCAGCGCGGTGGCCGTAACCTCCAGGCCGCGATAGGCGTGGGGGTCGGTCTCGGTGCGGTGATCATCGCCTCGCTGTTCGTGGTGAAGGCGCTGTTCCTGTTCGTCGTGATGGCCGCGGTGTCGGTCGGCGTCTGGGAGCTGACCAGTCGGCTCGCTGAGCGCAAGCAGATCAAGGCGCCGCTGGTGCCGCTGGTCGCGGGCGGCATCGCCATGATCGCCACCGGCTACTGGGCCGGGGTGCAGTGGGCCGCGGCCTCGCTCGCGCTGACCGGGCTGGCGGTGATGGTCTGGCGGATGGCCGAGCCGCCGGAGGACTACCTGCGGGACATAACGGCCGGGGTGTTCACCGCCTTCTACGTGCCGTTCCTGGCCACGTTCGTGGCGTTGATGCTGGCGGCCGACGACGGCCCCCAGCGGATCGTGCTGTTCCTGATCGTCACGATCTGCAGCGACACGGGCGCCTACGCCGTGGGCTACAAGTTCGGCAAGACCAAGCTCGCCCCGACGATCAGCCCCGGCAAGACCCGTGAGGGCCTGGCCGGCGGCATCGGCCTGTCGATGCTGGCGGGCGCCGTGCTGATGGAACTGATCATCGACGGCGGCAGCTGGTGGCAGGGCCTGATCCTGGGCGGTTGCGCGGCGGTCACCGCGACCCTGGGCGACCTGGGCGAGTCGATGATCAAGCGCGACCTCGGCATCAAGGACATGGGCACGCTGCTGCCCGGCCACGGCGGCATCATGGACCGGCTGGACTCGCTCCTGCCGACCGCCCCGGTGGTCTGGCTGCTGCTGGCGGCCTTCGTCGGCAGCTAGGGTCCCGCCCTCGACCCGGCCTCCGGCCGCGAGCGGCGGAAGGGCCCCGGACGCCTGCGCGTCCGGGGCCCTCGCACGTCCCGGCCTGCTCCCGGCGTCTGCGACACTGGATGAACCATGCCTAAGCCCGGAGAACTCACCTTTGTCGCGCCGCGCGGCGCCAAGCCCCCGCGACACCTCGCCGACCTGAGCCCCGCCGAGCGCAAGGAGGCCGTCGCCGAGCTGGGCGAGCAGCCGTTCCGCGCCAAGCAGCTCTCCAACCACTACTTCGGCCGGATGTCGAACGACCCGGAGGGCTGGACGGACATCCCCGCCGCCAGCAGGGAGAAGCTCACCGGGAGCCTGCTGCCGGACCTGATGTCGGTCGTGCGGCACGTGTCCTGCGACGACGACACCACCCGCAAGACGCTCTGGAAGCTCTTCGACGGCACGCTCGTCGAGTCGGTGTTGATGCGCTACCCGGACCGCGTCACCATGTGCATCAGCTCGCAGGCGGGTTGCGGCATGAACTGCCCCTTCTGCGCGACCGGCCAGGCCGGGCTGACCCGCAACCTGTCCACCGCCGAGATCGTCGAGCAGATCGCCGCCGGGATGCGCGCGCTCAAGGCCGGCGAGATCCCCGGCGGCGAGGCGCGGCTGTCGAACGTGGTCTTCATGGGCATGGGCGAGCCGCTGGCCAACTACAACCGGGTGCTGGCTGCGATCCGCCGGCTGACCGACCCGGCGCCGGACGGTTTCGGCCTGTCCCAGCGCGGTGTCACGGTGTCCACCGTCGGCCTGGTCCCGGCGATGAACCGGCTGGCTGACGAGGGCCTCAGCTGCCGCCTGGCGCTGTCGCTGCACGCCCCGGACGACGAGCTGCGCGACGAGCTGGTGCCGGTGAACACCCGCTGGAAGGTCGCCGAGGTGCTGGACGCCGCGTGGAACTACGCGGAGAAGTCGGGCCGGCGGATCTCCATCGAGTACGCGCTGATCAAGGACATCAACGACCAGGCGTGGCGGGCGGACCTGCTTGGCCGGCTGATCAAGAACCACCGGGTGCACGTCAACCTGATCCCGCTGAACCCGACGCCGGGCTCCAAGTGGACCGCCTCCCGGCCCGAGGACGAGCGCGAGTTCGTCCGCCGGCTCCAGTCGCACGGGGTGCCGACGACCGTCCGCGACACCCGTGGCCAGGAGATCGACGGCGCCTGCGGCCAGCTCGCCGCGGCGGGTTGATCCGACGGGTCACCGCAGGCCGGCAGGTCGGCGAAAGCCGGCGGGTCAGCGCCGGCCGAGAGGTCAGCGCAGGCCGGCGGCCGCCAGTGCGGCGGTCGCCCCGCCGGTCACCAGCAGCGTGGTGCCCACCGCCAGGGTGCGCAGCGCGACCGCGCCGAACAGCAGCCGGGGCGAGGTGCCGAGGCGCAGCAGCACGTCGGTGACGTCCCGGCGGTCGGCGCGGACCTCGGCCAGCCGGGCGGCCACGGCGGCGGCCGCGCAGCCGAGCACCAGGCAGGCCTCGACGGCGGGCAGCACGTCCGCGCTGTCGGGCGTGCCGATCCAGTAGCGGATGGTGGTGAGCACGAGCGCGAGGGCGAGGGTGAGCACGGCCAGCGGCGGGCCGAGGCGGCGGGCCTGGGAGGTGAGTCCGCGGCCGGCCAGCAGTCGCAGCGGGGTGGGCCGGCCGAGCGCGAGCAGCCGCCCGGCCCAGGCCAGCAACGGGCCGGTGAGCAGGGCGAGTCCGACCGCGCTGGCGGCCCAGCCGCCGAGTGCGGCGGTGCTGGTGCTGCCGAGCCCGGCGGGCAGGTGGATCGGTCGGCCGTCGGCGGCGGCGCCGGGCCGCAGGGCGATGAGTTCGAGGGCGAGGCCGATCACGGCGAGCCCGACCGGCAGGGCGACCCGCAGCGGGCCGAAGCCGGTGCCGCCGTGGGTGCGGGTGCGGCCGCCGGGCAGGTACTCGGTGGGCGGGACGGCGCAGACGGCGGCGATCCCGGCGGTGAGCGGGACCAGGGCGAGCAGGGCGACCGGCGCGACGGCCGGCAGCGGTACGCCCATGCCGAGGTCGGCGGCGAGCGCGGGCCCGGCGATGTCGTTGCGCAGGACCAGGAAGACCAGCAGGGTGAGCACGCTGCCGAGGGTGCAGGCGAGCACGACCTCACCGGCGATCAGGGTGCGGATCCGGCCGGAGCCGGCTCCGGCGGCGCGCAGGCCGGTGATCCGTTCGGGCCGCTGGGCGGGTACGGCGCGGGCGGAGACGGCCGCGAACCAGGCGACGGCGGCGAGCGGGGGCAGGCACCAGAGCAGTCGCACAAGCGCGTCCTCGCCGCCGAGCGGGTCGCTCATCGCCCGGCCGAGGGAGCGCAGCAGGAAGGCGGAGACCACGGCGGCGGTCAGCACGGTGAGCAGCCAGCGGCCGAGGTCGGGCACCCGGTAGCCCCGGGCCAGACGGAGATAGAACACGTCGACTCTTTCAGCGGCTGGGCGTCGTCAGCGGCGGGTGGCCGAGACGGCGGACGCGCCGGCCGCCCCCGGGACGGCGGGGCCGCGCGGGACGGGGGCGGCGGGGGCGGTGAGCCGTCCGTCGACGAGGGCGACGGCGCGGTCCGCGAACCGGACGAGCTCGGGGTCGTGAGTGGCCAGGACGAGGGTGAGCTGGTGCGACCGGGCCGCGCTGGTCAGTATCCGCAGGACCTGGTCGGAGGTCTCGCGGTGGAGCGGGGCGGTGGGGTCGTCGGCGAAGACGACGGGCGGCAGCGGGGCGAGGGCGCGGGCGACGGCGATCCGCTGGCGCTGGCTCTGGAGCAGCCGGTCGGGGCGCTGCCGGGCGACCTCGCCGACGTCGAGGCGTTCCAGCCATTCGTCGGCGGCGGTGTAGGCGGCCTTGTTGCCGGCGCCGGCGAGCAGCAGCGGCAGGGCGACGTTCTCCCGGGCGGTCAGCTCGGGCACCAGGTGGGGTTCGGAGCCGACGAAGCCGAAGCGGTCGCGGCGCAGCCGTTCGCGTCCGGCCCGGCCGAGGGTGTGGACGGGCGCGCTGTTGAACCAGACCTCGCCCTCGTCGACGGTGAGGAGGGCGGAGAGGCAGCCGAGGAGGGTGCTCTTGCCGGAGCCGCGCGGGCCGGTGACGGCGAGCACTTCGCCCTCGCGGACGCCGATCGAGATGCCCCGTAGGGCGGGGGTGCCGTGATGGGACTTGACGATCCCCCGGGCCCACAGCACGTCGTTGTCAGGCGGTGCCGCTGACATGAGGTTCCATCCTGGGTGGCCGCAGGGATATGACAGTCGTCAGATTAGAACGACTGGGGCCTGGTGCGGTTGCGGCGCTCTGGTCCATCGCGGGCAAATCACCCGCAATCAGGCATGTTTGATCGGCTGTCCGCGCCGGAAAAACGCCGAAGGGCGGTCCCGGGGGAGTGGGACCGCCCTTCGGCGGAGGGTGGGGAAGGAGGATCAGGGGGTCAGATCTTCGCCCACGCGTCGGTGAGGCTGGTCCGCAGGATCTGCTCGATCTCGTCGAAGGTCGACTGGTTGGAGATCAGCGGCGGGGCCAGCTGGATGACCGGGTCGCCACGGTCGTCGGCGCGGCAGTACAGGCCGTTGTCGAAGAGGGCCTTCGACAGGAAGCCGTAGAGGACGCGCTCGACCTCGTCGTCGTTGAACGACTCCTTGGTGACCTTGTCCTTCACGAGCTCGATGCCGTAGAAGTACCCGTTGCCGCGGACGTCGCCGACGATCGGCAGGTCGCGCAGCTTGTTCAGGGTGCCCAGGAACGCGGCCTCGTTGTCGAGGACGTTCTGGTTCAGGCCCTCGCGCTCGAAGATGTCGAGGTTGGCCAGCGCCACCGCGGAGGAGACCGGGTGGCCGCCGAAGGTGTAGCCGTGCAGGAAGGTGTTGTCGCCCTTGTAGAACGGCTCGGCGAGGCGGTCCGAGATGATCGTGGCGCCGATCGGGGAGTAGCCCGAGGTCATGCCCTTGGCGCAGGTGATCATGTCGGGCTGGTAGCCGAACTTGTCGGCGCCGAACATGGTGCCCAGGCGGCCGAAGGCGCAGATGACCTCGTCCGAGACCAGCAGCACGTCGTGGCGGTCGCAGATCTCGCGCAGGCGCTGGAAGTACCCGGGCGGCGGCGGGAAGCAGCCACCGGCGTTCTGCACCGGCTCGACGAAGACGGCGGCGACGGTCTCGGCGCCCTCGTTGAGGATGGCCACCTCGATCTCGTCGGCGCACCAGCGGCCGTAGGCCTCGGGGTCGACCGTGCCGTCCGGGCCTTCGAGGAAGGCGGGGGCGCGGTAGATGTTGGTGTTCGGGGCCTTGTGGGTGCCCGGCACCAGCGGCTCGAACGGGGCCTTCAGGCCCGGCAGGCCGGTGATCGACAGGGCGCCCTGCGGGGTGCCGTGGTAGGCGACGGCGCGCGAGATGACCTTGTACTTGGTCGGCTTGCCGGTCAGCTTGAAGTACTGCTTGGCGAGCTTCCAGGCGGTCTCGACGGCCTCGCCGCCACCGGTGGAGAAGAAGACCTTGTTCAGGTCGCCCGGGGCGTAGTTGGCCAGGCGCTCGGCCAGCTCGACGGCCTTCGGGTGGGCGTAGCTCCACACCGGGAAGAAGGCGAGCTCCTTGGCCTGCTTGGCGGCGGCCTCGGCCAGCTCCTCGCGGCCGTGGCCGGCCTGGACGACGAACAGGCCGGCGAGGCCGTCGAGGTACTTGCGTCCCTTGTCGTCCCAGACGTAGGTGCCTTCGCCCTTGACGATCGTCGGCACGGGGGAGTTCTCGTACGACGACATGCGGGTGAAGTGCATCCACAGGTGGTCGTAGGCGGTCTTGGAAAGGTCCTTCTGCGCCGGGTCGGCTGTCATCGGGTGCCCCAGGTGTAGGTCTGTTTCCGGAGCTTCAGGTAGACGAAGCTCTCGGTGCTCCGCACGCCGGGAAGCGCGCGGATGCGCTTGTTGATCAGTTCGAGCAGGTGCTCGTCGTCCTCGCAGACCAGTTCGGCCAGGAGGTCGAACGAGCCTGCGGTGCAGACGACGTAGTCGACCTCGTCGAGGGCGGCCAGCGCGTCGGCGACGGGCTCGATGTCGCCCTCGACCCGGATGCCGACCATCGCCTGGCGGGTGAAGCCGACGGTGAGCGGGTCCGTGACGGCGACGATCTGCATCACGCCCTGGTCGAGCAGCTTCTGGACGCGCTGGCGCACGGCCGCCTCGGACAGGCCGACGGCCTTGCCGATGGCGGCGTACGGCCGGCGTCCGTCCTCCTGGAGCTGCTCGATGATCGCCTTGGAGGCGGCATCGAGGGGAACGCTCGCGTTCCGGTCGCGGTTGGCCACGCCGCCACTGTGCCTGATCGTTCTCCTGTTCGCAAGCGAGGAATCTGCTGATTTCGTCGTGATCTTGGAATCCGCGTACGGATTTCATCGCCTACGCGTACCGCACCTGTCGATACCAGCAGTCATGCGGCTACCCTGGCACGGTACGCGCGCAGCCCCGCAGCGCAGCGCGCGTTCCCCCAAACCAGTGGACCGCGCCGTCCAGGGCCCGGCCACCCGACACCCTTCGCGCGCCGGACCCGCCGACGTACCATGGCGCCGGAATCTGCAACGCCGCAGGCCCAGACCGAGGAGAGACCCCGTGAGCGACCTTCGCACGCTGCGCAACTACATCAACGGTGAGTTCGTCGACGCGGCGGACGGCCGGACGCTCGACATCGTCGACCCCACCACCGGTGAGGTCTACGCGACGTCCCCGCTGTCCGGTGCCTCCGACGTGGACGCCGCCATGGCCTCGGCCGCCGCCGCCTTCCCGGCCTGGCGCGACGCCACCCCGAGCACCCGCCAGAAGCTGCTGCTCAAGATCGCCGACGCGGTCGAGGCCCGGGCCGACGAGCTCGTCGAGGCGGAGGTCCGCAACACGGGCAAGCCGCGCGGGCTGACCCTCTCGGAGGAGATCGGTCCGATGGTGGACCAGATCCGCTTCTTCGCCGGTGCCGCCCGCATGCTGGAGGGCAAGGCCGCCGGGGAGTACATGGACGGGATGACCTCGATCGTCCGCCGCGAGCCGGTCGGCGTCTGTGCCCAGGTCGCGCCGTGGAACTACCCGATGATGATGGCCGTCTGGAAGTTCGCCCCGGCCATCGCTGCGGGCAACACCGTCGTCCTGAAGCCCTCGGACACCACCCCGGCCTCCACCGTCCTGCTCGCCGAGATCATCGGCGGCGTCCTCAAGGACCTGGAGCTGCCGGCCGGCGTCTTCAACGTGATCTGCGGCGACCGCGAGTCCGGCCGGCTGATGGTCGAGCACAAGACCCCGGCGATGGCCTCCATCACCGGTTCGGTCCGGGCCGGCATCCAGGTCGCCGAGTCCGCCTCCAAGGACGTCAAGCGAGTCCACCTGGAGCTGGGCGGCAAGGCCCCGGTCGTGGTCTTCGAGGACGCCGACATCGCCGAGGCCGTCGAGGGCATCTCGGTCGCGGGCTACTTCAACGCCGGCCAGGACTGCACCGCTGCCACCCGCGTGCTGGTGCACGAGTC
This sequence comes from Kitasatospora sp. NPDC094016, assembly GCF_040304045.1. Taxonomy (NCBI): domain Bacteria; kingdom Bacillati; phylum Actinomycetota; class Actinomycetes; order Kitasatosporales; family Streptomycetaceae; genus Kitasatospora; species Kitasatospora sp. NPDC094016. Next base: position 16,230 of record NZ_JBEOUK010000031.1, on the reverse strand, counting down.
GATCCACGACGCCTTCGTCGAGGCGCTGGCCAAGGCCGCGGCCGAGACCAAGACCGGCGGCGTGGACGACGAGGACGTGCTGTACGGCCCGCTGAACAACGCCAACCAGCTGAAGCAGGTGGCCGGCTTCATCGAGCGGCTGCCCGCCCACGCCAAGGTCGAGGCCGGTGGCCACCAGGTCGGCGAGAAGGGCTACTTCTACGCCCCGACCGTCGTCTCCGGCCTGCGGCAGGACGACGAGATCATCCAGAACGAGGTCTTCGGCCCGGTCATCACCGTGCAGAAGTTCACCGACGAGGACCAGGCCGTCGACTACGCCAACGGCGTCGACTTCGCGCTGGCCTCCTCGGTGTGGACCAAGGACCACGCCCGCGCCATGCGGATGTCGCGCCGCCTGGACTTCGGCTGCGTCTGGATCAACACCCACATCCCGCTGGTCGCCGAGATGCCGCACGGTGGCTTCAAGAAGTCCGGCTACGGCAAGGACCTCTCCGCGTACGGCTTCGAGGACTACACCCGGGTGAAGCACGTCATGACCGCGATCTAGCGGGTCGTGACGGTCGAGCGCTGTATGACTGCGATCTGATCGAAGGTCCATCGTGTGAACTGACAATGGGCCCGGGTCCTTTCGACCCGGGCCCGGTGTCTTTGCATCCTGTCGGCCGTTCGCGTGACCGGCTGACAAGATGAAACTGCACTTCGGGGCCGCGACTCCCTAGCCTTACCGGCATGAGCATCCCCACCGCTGACTCAGCCGCCGGCCAGGCGGTCAAGGCCGCCGACCGCGCGCACGTCTTCCACTCGTGGTCCGCCCAGGCGCTGATCGACCCCCTCGCGGTGGCCGGCGCCGAGGGCTCGTACTTCTGGGACTACGACGGCAACCGCTACCTCGACTTCTCCTCGCAGCTGGTCAACACCAACATCGGTCACCAGCACCCGAAGGTGGTCGCCGCGATCCAGGAGCAGGCGGCGAAGCTCTGCACCATCGCCCCCGGTTTCGCGGTCGAGGCGCGCAGCGAGGCCGCCCGGCTGATCGCCGAGCGCACCCCCGGCGACCTCGACAAGATCTTCTTCACCAACGGCGGCGCCGAGGCGGTCGAGAACGCCGTCCGGCTGGCCCGGCTGCACACCGGCCGGCAGAAGGTCATGTCCGCCTACCGCTCGTACCACGGCGCCACCGCCAACGCGATCGCCCTCACCGGCGACCCGCGCCGCTGGGCCAACGAGACCGGCGTCTCCGGCGTGGTGCACTTCTGGGGCCCGTACGCCTACCGCTCCAACTTCCACGCCGAGAACGAGGCGCAGGAGTGCGAGCGCGCGCTGGAGCACCTGGAGCAGGTGATCGCCTTCGAGGGCCCCGGGACGATCGCCGCGATCATCCTGGAGACCGTGGTCGGCACCGCGGGCATCCTGATCCCGCCGGCGGGCTACCTGGCCGGGGTGCGGGAGATCTGCGACCGCTTCGGCATCGTGTTCATCCTCGACGAGGTGATGGCCGGCTTCGGCCGCACCGGCGAGTGGTTCGCCGCCGACCACTGGGGTGTCACCCCGGACCTGCTGACCTTCGCCAAGGGCGTCAACTCGGGCTACGTCCCGCTGGGCGGCGTGGCGATCAGCGCCGAGATCGCCGCCACCTTCGCCGAGCGGGCGTTCCCGGGCGGGCTCACCTACTCCGGCCACCCGCTGGCCTGCGCCTCGGCCGTCGCCACCATCACCGCCATGGCGGAGGAGGGCATCGTCGAGAACGCCAGGCACATCGGCGAGACCGTGCTCGGCCCCGGACTGCGGGAGCTGGCCGAGCGGCACCCCTCGATCGGCGAGGTCCGCGGCCTCGGCGTGTTCTGGGCGCTCGACCTGGTGAAGGACCGCGGGACCCGCGAGCCGCTGGTCCCGTACAACGCGGCCGGCGCCGCCAACGCGCCGATGGCCGAGCTGGCGGCCGCCTGCAAGCAGCGCGGGCTCTGGCCGTTCGTCAACATGAACCGCCTCCACGTCGTCCCGCCGTGCACCGTCACCGAGGAGGAGGCCAAGACCGGTCTCGCGGTGCTCGACGAGGTGCTGTCGCTCGCCGACGCGCACACCGTCTGACGTACCGACCGGACGGCCCCGGGTGTCGCGCACGCCCGGGGCCGTCCCACGCTCCGGAGGCCTCCCCCATGCCCAGCAGCACCACCCCGACCCGCCCCCACAACTCCCGTACGATCCGCCGGCGTTCGGTGCTCGGCGGGGCCGCGCTGCTCGGCGCCGGCACGCTGACCGGCTGCGGCATCCCGTCCGCGTACGTCGCCGAGGACCGCCGCTCGGTCCAGGACCGCTCGGACCGCGAGCAGCGGCTCGCCTTCTCCAACTGGACCCAGTACATCGACACCGACGACCAGGGGCACCGGCCGACCCTGGACGCCTTCACCGAGCGGACCGGCATCGCGGTCACCTACACCGAGGACATCAACGACAACGACGAGTTCTTCGGCAAGATCAGCCCGGTGCTCACCCAGGGCGCGGACCCCGGCCGGGACCTCATGGTGGTCAGCGACTGGATGGCCGGCCGGTACGTCTCGCTCGGCTGGGTGCAGGCCATGGACCGGGCCAACATGCCCAACGTCACCGCCAACCTGGACCCGCAGCTCGCCGACCCGGCCTTCGACCCCGGGCGTCGGCGCAGCGTGCCCTGGCAGTCCGGGATCACCGGCATCGCGTACAACCGCAAGGCGCTCGGCCGGGAGCTGAAGTCGACCGCGGACCTCTGGGCACCGGACCTCAAGGGCCGGGTCACCCTGTTCGCCGGGCTGGACGAGGCGCTCGGGCTGCTGATGCTCGCCCAGGGCGCCGACGTCTCCCGGTTCGGCGAGGACGACGCGCACCGGGCGATGGACACCGTGCAGAAGATGGTCGACACCGGCCACATCCGGCGCTTCACCGGCAACGACTACACCAGCGACCTCGCCTCCGGCGCCGCCGTCGCCTGCCAGGCCTACTCCGGCGACGCCGTCCAACTGACCGCCCAGAACCCGGACATCGAGTTCGTGGTGCCGCAGGAGGGCGGCGAGCTGTGGGCGGAGAGCCTGATGGTCCCCAACCGGGCCCGGCACAAGCGCAACGCCGAGCTGCTGATCGACCACTACTACCAGCCCGAGGTGGCCGCCGAACTCGCCGCGTTCGTCCAGTACATCTGCCCGGTGCCGGCCGCCCGCGAGGTGCTGGCGGCCAGCGGCGACAAGGAGAAGGCCGAACTGGCGGAGAACCCGCTGCTCTTCCCGACCGACGAGATGCGCGCCCGGCTGCACACCATGCGCGACGTCACCTCGGCGGAGCGGCCCGAACTGCACAAGGTCTGGGGGCGCATCACCGGCGTGTAGGCCACCGGCGTGCAGCGATCAGCGGCGGACGGCGTCCAGCGCGAGCAGCGCCACGTGCAGGGAGAGGCAGGACTCCACCTGGTCGAGGTCGACGCCGAGGATCCGCTCGACCTTGTGCAGGCGGTCGTAGAAGGACGGCCGGGACAGGTGCGCGGCGTCGGCCGCCGCCGACTTGTTCCGGCCCTGCTCCAGGTAGATCCGCAGCATCTGCACCAACTGGCCGTTGTGCTCGGCGTCGTGGGCCAGTAGGGGGCCCAGCTCCCGCTCCACGTAGGTCTGCAGCCGGGCGTCGTCGCGCAGCAGGTGGAGCAGGCCGCGCAGCCGGACATCCGGCAGCCGGTAGTACGAGGCGGCCCGGCCGCCGGGCGCGTCGTGCAGGGCCGCGTCGGCGACCTGGGTGGCCTCCAGCAGGGTGCGCCGGGCGTCCCGGACGGAGCCGACCGAGGAGCCGACCGCGACCACCGGGGCCGGTGCGGCGGCGGCGTCGTCCCGGCCGGCCTCGGCCGACATCCGGCGCAGCGTGGCCGAGAAGGCGTCCAGGGCGGCGTGCTCGTCCTGCTGGGTGCCGAGCGTGATCAGCACACCGACGCCCTCGTCGTCCAGCGCGCCGACCAGGGCGGAGAGCCGGCAGGCCCGGACGGCTCCGGCGGCGAGCTCGGTGAAGTCGCGCAGCCGGGCCTGCGCCTCCAGGGCGGCCGGGATCGGGCCGCGCCGCTGCCGCAGCACCACCCCGACCAGCCGGCGGCCCTCCAGCGGGACGCCGAGCGCCTGGGCGCGCAGGGCCACTTCGGAGACGGTCAGCGCGTGGGTGAGGATGCCGGACAGCAGGGTGCGGTGGGTCTGCCGTTCCAGGCTCTCCCGGTCGCGCACCACCAGCCGGTTGAGCGCCAGCGCGGAGGCGCCGCGCTCCAGCAGCATGGTGTGCGGGTGGGCCTCGTCCTCGGGCAGCGGGCCCGGATCCTGCACCAGCACCAGCCGGCCCCAGTCCTGGCCGCGGGCGCCGACCGTGGTCACCAGCCAGCCGCTGCGCGGGTCGTGCCCGGTACGGCCGGGCGGGCGGACCCCGCGGGAGCGGCGCTCCCAGTCCTCCAGCAGTTCGACCTCCGGGCGGCCGGCGGTGTCGTGGGCGAGTACCTGGTGCGCGAGGTTCTCCAGGACGACCGGCGCGCCCGCCATCCGGGCCACCTGGCGGATCACCTCGGGCGGCTCGGCGCCCTCCACCACCAGCTCGTTGAACACCTGGTGGACGGCCTCGGAGACGCGCAGCTGCTCCAGCTGGGCGTTGACCACCAGCGCGTGCACGGCCTCGGTGACGGCGACGAAGCGCAGCTCTCGGCGGAGCGTGATCAGCGGCAGGCCGCGTTGTTCGGCGGCGTGCACCAGGGCGCGGGGCAGCGAGTCGAAGTAGCGCCGGCCGTACTCGACGACCAGTCCGGCGACCCCCACCTCGTCCAGTTCGCGGACGTAGCGGGCCAGGCCCTCGCGGTCGTCGGGCAGCGCGATGCCGGTGGTGAGCACCAGTTCGCCGCCCTGGAGCATTCCGGCGACGTCGGGCAGTTCGCTCACGTGGACCCAGCGGACGGGTCGCTCCAGGTGGTCGGCGCCGGCGACGACCTGGGGCAGGCCGCGCCGCATCACCTCCAGGTCGAGCACGCGGGCGACGGTGGGGAGCATCGCGGGCCTCCAGGGCCTTGGGGGACCAGAGTGTCAGGTAAATCATCCATCGCGGCGACGACCTGTCGCCCTCGGTGAACCCTTGCACCTTGTAAGGCCCTACCTGCCGAGGTTGTCGCAGTGACCCTTGTCACGCCGGGGCGGCAGCGGGCATGGTCAGCGGGTCGGCTGTGGCGAAAAACAGACCTCACGCCGGAATCCATCGCGTTGCCGGAATGCAACAGCGGAATCCCTTGTCCGGAGTCCGCCGGACTGCCAGGATCGCGCAACCCCGGTGATCGACCGGTCGGATTCCCCCACCGCACAACCGTGAGAATCGCCGTGGCAGTCGACCCACCGGCACTTGGAGGAACCAGATGGACCTGACCGACTTCGGCGCGGGCGCGCAGTACATCGCGGGCCGTCAGACCCGGGGGAGCGGCGAGCCCTTCCAGGTCGTCAACCCCGCGGACGGCAGCGTGGTCGAGCAGGTCGCCCTGGCCACCACCGGCGAGGTCGACGCGGCCGTGGCCGCCGCGAAGGCGGCTCTGCCCGGCTGGTCCCGCGCCACCCCCGGTGCCCGCTCCGAGGCGCTGACCGCGCTGGCCGCCGTGCTGGCCTCGGCGAGCGCCGACCTCGCCCGGGTGGAGACCGCGCAGACCGGCAAGCCGGTCAAGCTGGCCACCGAGTTCGACGTCCCCGGCACCATCGACAACGTGGCGTTCTTCGCGGGCGCCGCCCGCAACCTGGAGGGCAAGGCGGCCGGCGAGTACTCCGGCGACCACACCTCCTACGTGCGCCGCGAGGCGATCGGCGTGGTCGGTTCGATCTCGCCGTGGAACTACCCGCTGCAGATGGCCGCCTGGAAGATCCTGCCGGCGATCGCGGCGGGCAACACCATCGTGCTCAAGCCGTCCGAGCTGACCCCGCTCACCTCGCTGATGTTCGCCCGGGCCTGCACCGAGGCGGGCATCCCGGACGGCGTGGTCAACGTGGTCACCGGCGCCGGCCGCACCACCGGCGAGCACCTGGTCGCGCACCCGGACGTCGCCATGGTGTCCTTCACCGGCTCCACCCCGGTCGGCCGCAGGGTCGCCGAACTCGCCACCGGGAGCGTCAAGCGCACCCACCTGGAGCTCGGCGGCAAGGCCCCGTTCGTGGTCTTCGACGACGCCGACCTCGACGCCGCGGTGCACGGCGCGGTCGCCGCCTCGCTGATCAACGGCGGCCAGGACTGCACCGCCGCCACCCGCGCGTACGTCCAGCGCCCGCTGTACGACGCGTTCGTGGCCGGCGTGGCCGAGCTGTACGCCGCGATCAGGATCGGCGACCCGCTCGACCCGCACACCGACCTCGGCCCGCTGGTCTCGTACACCCACCGGGACCGGGTGGCCGGCTTCGTCGAACGCGCCCGCTCGTACGCCACCGTGGTCACCGGCGGCCGCGCGCCGGAGAAGGGCCACGACGGCACCGACCTCACCCGCGGCGCGTACTACGCGCCCACCCTGATCACCGGCGCCGCCCAGGACAGCGAGGTGGTCCAGGGCGAGATCTTCGGCCCGGTGCTGGTCGTGCTGCCCTTCGACACCGACGACGAGGGCCTGCGGCTGGCCAACGACACCCCCTACGGCCTGGCCGCCTCCGCCTGGACGGGCAACGTGCACCGCTCGCTGCGCGCCACCCGGGAGATCGCGGCCGGGTGCGTCTGGGTCAACGACCACATCCCGATCATCAGCGAGATGCCGCACGGCGGCTACAAGGCGTCCGGCTACGGCAAGGACATGTCCCAGTACTCGCTGGACGAGTACACCCAGGTCAAGCACGTCATGTTCGACACCACCGCGGTGGCCCGCAAGGACTGGCACCGCACCGTCTTCGGAGACAGATAACCCCTGCCCAGGGGCGCCGCCCCCAGGGCGCCCCGATTCGACCTCTTACCCCCAGGAGGCCCGTTCCATGGCGTTCAACGAGTTCACCGACGGTCTGCCCGAACCGGTCCGCAAGGCCTGGGAACGCAGCCTGACCAGCGGCCGGGCCGCGATCGGCCGCCGCACCCTGCTGCGGGCCGCCGCGCTGACCGCCGGTGCGGGCACGCTGGCCGCCTGCGGGATCCCGGCGGCCAGGACCGCCGGCGGCGACTCGACCGCCAACGCCGCCAAGGACCTCTCGGACACCGAGAAGGTGGTCAACTTCTCCAACTGGCCGCTGTACATCGACACCGACGAGAAGGACAAGCAGAAGCACGGCACCCTGGACGCCTTCACCGCGGCCACCGGCGTCAAGGTCAGGTACAACGAGGACGTCAACGACAACGTCGAGTTCTTCGGCAAGGTCAAGCCGCAGCTCGCGGCCGGCCAGGACACCGGCCGCGACCTGATGGTCCTCACCGACTGGATGGCCGCCCGGCTGATCCGGCTCGGCTGGGCGCAGAAGCTCAACCCGGCGAACGTCACCACCGCGATCACCACCATCGACTCCCGCTTCCGCGCCCCCGACTGGGACCCGGGCCGGCTGTACTCCTACCCGTGGGCCGGCATCCAGGTCGTCATCGCCTACAACAAGAAGGCGACCAAGGGGAAGGAGGTCACCAGCGTCTCCCAACTGCTGGACGACCCCGACCTCAAGGGCCGGGTCACCTTCCTCTCCGAGATGCGCGACAGCATCGGGATCACCCTGCTGGACCTGGGCAAGGACCCGGCGAAGTTCACCGCCGACGACTACGACGCCGCCGTCGCCCGGCTGCAGAAGGGCGTCGACAGCAAGCAGATCCGCCGCTTCACCGGCAACGACTACGGCCAGGAGCTGTCCTCCGGCGACATCGCGGCCTGCGTCGCCTGGGGCGGCGACCTGATCCAACTGCGCGCCGACAACCCGGACATCGAGTTCGTCATCCCGGAGAAGGGCTACGTCTCCTCGACGGACAACATGCTGGTCCCGGCCCGGGCGCAGCACAAGGCGAACGCGGAAAAGCTGATCGACTTCTACTATCAGCCGAAGATCGCGGCGCAGCTGGTCGCGGGCATCGGCTTCGTCTCCGCCGTGACCGGGATGAAGGACGAACTCGCCACCCTCGCCCCGGACAGCGCGGCCAACCCGCTGGTCGTACCCACCCCCGAGATGGCGGCCAAGTCGCACGTGTTCCGCACCCTCACCGAGACCGAGGAGAGCGACTTCGAGCAGAAGTTCTCCAAGCTCATCGGCGCCTGACCCCCACGCGCGGCCCACTCCCGGCAGAGAACCCAGGAAGACACCCATGACAGACCAGCAGCGCGACGCGGCCGCCGGCGGCGACGTCCGCCTCACCGGCATCGGCAAGACCTACGGCGCCTTCACCGCCGTCCACCCGCTCGACCTCACCGTCCCGCAGGGCTCCTTCTTCGCCCTGCTCGGCGCCTCCGGCTGCGGCAAGACCACCACCCTGCGCATGATCGCGGGCCTGGAGGAGCCCACCAGCGGCACCGTCCTGATCGGCGGCCAGGACGTCACCGCCCTGCCCCCGTACAAGCGGCCGGTGAACACCGTCTTCCAGAGCTACGCGCTCTTCCCGCACCTCGACATCTTCGAGAACGTCGCCTTCGGCCTGCGCCGCCGCGGCCGCAAGGACGTCAAGAAGCAGGTCGAGGACATGCTGGAGCTGGTCGAACTCGGCCAGTACGCCCGGCGCAAGCCGCACCAGCTCTCCGGCGGCCAGCAGCAGCGCGTCGCCGTCGCCCGCGCCCTGATCAACCACCCCCAGGTGCTGCTCCTCGACGAGCCGCTCGGCGCGCTCGACCTCAAGCTGCGCCGCCAGATGCAGCTGGAGCTCAAGCGGATCCAGACCGAGGTCGGCATCACCTTCGTGCACGTCACCCACGACCAGGAGGAGGCCATGACGATGGCCGACACCATCGCGGTGATGAACGGCGGCCGGGTCGAGCAGCTCGGCGCCCCCGCCGAGCTGTACGAGAACCCCGCCACCACCTTCGTGGCCAACTTCCTCGGCCAGTCCAACCTGCTGCCCGCCGAGGTCACCGGCGCCGACGGCGGCGACCTGCTGCTCAGCGCGGCCGGCGTGCGCCTCGCCGTGCCCAAGGCGCGCTGCGCCACCGAGGCCAGGCAGGTCCACCTGGGCGTGCGCCCGGAGAAGATCACCATCGCGCACGCCTCCGCCGAGGTCGCCGACGGCCGCAACCGGCTGGCCGGCACCGTCCTCGACTCCAGCTTCATCGGCGTCTCCACCCAGTACGTGGTGCGCACCGACGGCGGCCAGGAGGTCACCGTCTTCGAGCAGAACATGGAGCGCGACGCCCGGATCGTCCCCGGCGCGCCCGTCCTGCTGCACTGGAACCCGGCGCACTCCTTCGCCCTGGACGCCGCACAGGCGATCGACGCGGGCACCGCGGAGGAGGCCGCATGACCACCACCACCCCGGCCGCCCCGTCACAGGTCATACCGCTCGCGGAACCGGCGCGGAAGCCGAAGCGCAAGCTCACCGCGTACTGGCTGCTGCTGCCCGGCATCGCCTGGCTCGTCGTCTTCTTCGCCGTCCCGATGGTCTACCAGGCGTCCACCTCGCTGCAGACCGGCTCGCTCGAAGCGGGCTTCAAGGTCACCTGGCACCTCGCGACGTACTGGGACGCCCTGGTCGAGTACAAGTGGCACTTCGTCCGCTCGTTCTCCTACGCGGGCATCGCCACCGTGCTCTGCCTGGCGGTCGGCTACCCGCTCGCGTACACGATCGCCTTCAAGGCCAGCAAGCGCTGGCGCAACGTCATCCTGATCCTGGTCATCGCGCCGTTCTTCACCAGCTTCCTGATCCGCACGCTGGCCTGGAAGACCATCCTGTCCGACGGCGGGCCGGTGGTCGGGGTGCTCAACACCCTGCACGTCCTGGACGTCACCAACGCGCTCGGCCTCACCTCCGGCGACCGGGTGCTCGCCACGCCGCTCGCCGTGGTCTGCGGCCTCACCTACAACTTCCTGCCGTTCATGATCCTGCCGCTGTACACCTCGCTGGAGCGGATCGACCCCCGCCTGCACGAGGCGGCCGGCGACCTGTACGCCCGGCCGTTCACCACCTTCCGCAAGGTCACCTTCCCGATCTCGCTGCCCGGCGTGGTCGCCGGCACCCTGCTCACCTTCATCCCGGCCTCCGGCGACTACATCAACGCCCAGCTGCTGGGCTCGCCGAGCGAGCAGATGGTCGGCAACGGCATCCAGAAGCAGTTCCTGAACGTGCTCGACTACCCCACGGCTGCCGCACTGAGCTTCATCCTGATGGCCCTGATCCTGGGCATGGTGACGGTCTACATGCGCAAGGCCGGGACGGAGGAACTGGTCTGATGTCCCGGATTACCAAGTGGATACGCGCCCACCTGGTGGTGCTGGCCGGCCTGCTGGCCCTCGCCTACCTGGTGCTGCCCAACCTGGTCGTGCTCGCCTTCTCGTTCAACAAGCCGGTCGGCAAGTTCAACTACGAGTGGAACGAGTTCTCCACCGACGCCTGGACCAACCCCTGCGGCGTGGCCGACATGTGCCAGTCGCTCTCGCTCAGCCTGCAGATCGCGGTGCTCGCCACCATCGGCGCCACCGTGCTCGGCACCATGGTCGCCTTCGCGCTGGCCCGCTACCGCTTCCGCGGCCGCTCGGCCACCACCGCGATGATCTTCCTGCCGATGGCCATGCCCGAGGTGGTCATGGCCGCCTCGCTCGGGACGCTGTTCCTCAACATGCGCATCCCGTTCGGCTTCACCACCATCCTCATCGCGCACATCATGTTCTGCCTCAGCTTCGTGGTGACGGCCGTCAAGGCCCGCGTGATGAGCATGGACCCGAGGCTCGAACAGGCCGCCCAGGACCTCTACGCGACCCCCGTCCAGACCTTCCTGCGAGTCACCCTGCCGCTGGCCGCCCCCGGCATCGCGGCGGGAGCGCTGCTCAGCTTCGCGCTCTCCTTCGACGACTTCATCATCACCCAGTTCAACTCGGGCCCGACCACGGTCACCTTCCCGATGTTCGTCTGGGGCGCGTCGCAGCGCGGCATCCCGGTGCAGGTGAACGTCATCGGCACCGCGATGTTCATCGCCGCCGTCGCGCTGACCGTCGGCGGCCAGTGGCTGGGCAACCGCCGGAAGGCCACCGCCTGACGTACGGTCGGGAGTGGTGGCCGAACAAACCATCGCCTAAGTACAGAAAGTGGCTGATAATGCATGGACTCCGCCCGCGCACTCAGTGACGCCAGGCCCACTCCCTTCTGGCTGGAGGACCCGGGCCGGCCGGCGGCACTGCCCGCCCTGGTCGGCGACACCACCTGCGACCTGCTGGTCGTCGGCGGCGGCTACTCCGGCCTGTGGACCGCCCTCATCGCCAAGGAGCGCGACCCCTCGCTGGACGTCGTGCTGGTCGAGGGCAACGAGGTCGGGTGGGCCGCGTCCGGGCGCAACGGCGGATTCTGCGCGGCCAGCCTCACCCACGGCTTCGGCAACGGCCTGCAACGCTGGCCCGCCGAACTCGCCCAGCTGGAACGCCTCGGTGCCGCCAACCTGGACGGCATCGAGGCCACCCTCAAGCGCTACGGCATCGACGCCGAGTGGGAGCGCACCGGCGAGATCGACGTCGCCACCCAGCCGCACCAGGTCGAGGAACTCCACGAGATCGCCGAGGCCGTCGCCCGGTACGGCTTCGACATCACCGTCCTGGACGCCGACGAACTGCGCGCCGAGGTCGACTCGCCGACCTTCCTCGGCGGCCTCTGGGACAAGGAGGGCGTGGCGATGGTCCACCCCGCCAAGCTCGCCTGGGGCCTGCGGGACGCCTGCCTCGGCCAGGGCGTGCGGATCTTCGAGCACACCCGGGCCACCGACCTGCGGGAGTACGGCAGCGGCATGGCCGTCCGCACCCCGTACGGACGGGTCTTCGCCCGGCGCGTCGCACTCGGTACCAACGTGTTCCCGTCGCTGGTCAAGAGGGTCCGGCCGTACGTCGTACCGGTGTACGACTACGCGCTGATGACCGAGCCGCTCAGCGACGAGCAGCTCGCCGCGATCGGCTGGCGCGGCCGGCAGGGACTCGGCGACAGCGCCAACAAGTTCCACTACTTCCGGCTCTCCGCCGACAACCGGATCCTGTGGGGCGGCTACGACGCCGTCTACCACTACGGCGGCCACGTCCGGCACGAGTACGACCAGCGGCCGGAGACCTTCCGCACGCTGGCGAACCACTTCTTCCGCTGCTTCCCGCAGCTGGAGGGCCTGCGGTTCACCCACGCCTGGGGCGGCGCCATCGACACCTGCAGCCGGTTCTCGGCGTTCTTCGACACCGCCTACCGGGGCAAGGTCGCGTACGCGGCCGGGTACACCGGGCTCGGCGTCGGCGCGACGCGCTTCGGCGCCGAGGTGATGCTCGACCTGCTGTCCGGCGAGCGCACCGAGCGCACCTCGCTGGACATGGTGCGCAGCAAGCCGATGCCGTTCCCGCCCGAGCCGGTGCGCTGGGCCGGGATCGAGATCACCACCCGCTCGCTGGAGCGCGCGGACCGCAACGGCGGCCACCGCAACCTCTGGCTGCGCACGCTCGACCGCATGGGGCTCGGCTTCGACAGCTGACCTCGCTGGCCGTGCTGGCCGTGCTCGCCGTATTAGCCGTGCTCGCCGTGCCTTCCGTGTCATCCGCGTTATCCGCGTTATCCGTGTAAGAGAGACCCGCCGTCCGCCTCTCCTTGGTGACGGCGGGTCTCGGTTTCCCCGCCGCGTCCTGACCAGGACGACCTGACCGGAACCAGCGGCAAGAAGCGGGGACAGACATGGGGACAGGCATGGAGAGCACCGGACTGCACTGGCTCGCCCAGGTGACACCGGACCCGGAGGCCTTCCGGGAGCAATGGGAGCGCACCGGGCTGGGGCTGATGCTGCTGCCGGCCGGCCGCCGCTGGGACGTCCTCTCCGTCCCCGGACGGCTCGGGCGCCCGGCCCTGGAGATCCTGGACACCGGCTCCTGCGGCCCCGTCCTCACCGACTTCGGGGACGAGCACGTCAGCTTCCTGGTCCCCGTCGGCACCGCCGCCCGCTGGATCGGCACGGGCGTGCGCGGCGCGGGGGAGGGCACCTGGATCATCGTCCCGCACCCCGGGCGCCGCAGCCGCGGGGTGCGCTGGCTGGTCCCGCCCGACGGCTCCGGACGGCTCAACGACCCGGTGCTGCTGGAACTCGCCCTGCACGAGGCCGCGGCCGGGCTCAGCGGCTGGTGATCCCCCGGGGCCGGGCTCCGGCCCCGGCCGGCGGTGGCGCGCGGGGCGGGCGGTCGCGTCAGACTGGAAACGTGACCACCGCCCCGGACGCCGTCGACGCGCCCCTTCGACCGGGCCCGGCCCAGCTGCGCCTCGCCGCACTGGCGGCCCCCGTCTGCGACCGGTACGGGCTCGCCCTGGCCGGTGGGCACGCGCTGCGCGCCCACGGCGTCGCGGCCTGCCCGCAGGACGGACTCACCCTGGTGACCGGCGGGGCCGACCTGCCGGAGGTGGCCGCCGCGCTGGGCGAGGCCTACCGCGCGGCCGGCGGCGGGGTCGCCGAACGCCCGGGCACGCCGCGACTGGAGCAGCTCACCGTCCGGCTCGCGCTCGGTGGGCGGTCGCACTCGGTGGAGCTGCGGAAGGAGCCGCTGGCCCACCGGCCGGCGCGCTTCGACCTCGCCGCGCCCCCGTCCGGCGAGCCGGCGGCGGCGCTGTCGGCGGTCCTGCCGGTGGCGCTGCCAGTTGTCCTGCCGGTGGTCCTGCCGGTCGTCGCCCTGGAGGACGCCGCCGCGCTCACCACCGCGCTGCTGGTGGACCGCGGCATGCCGCGGGACCTGGTCGACGTGCACGCCCTCACCGACTGCTACCGGGAGGGTGAACTCCTCGCGCTGGCAGGCGAATTGGACGCAGACTTCCAGCCCGCGGCGCTCGCCGACCGGCTGGAGACGCTGGCTGAGGCGGCGGACGGCCGGTTCCGGGCCAGGGGTGTCGCGGCACGCGCGGTCGGCGAGCTGAAGCGGTGGGCGCTCGCCTGGGCCCAGGACCTGCGGCTGGACCTGCTGGAGACCCAGGAGGCGGCCGACGGTCTGCACGACCCGTACCTGGAGGACGAGGAGTCCTGAACGCGGGGTGGCGGCGCTTCGTCCTCCTGCGCCCGTCCTTGCCGGTCCGGCTTCACACGTTCGTGCTCTTTCACGCGTTCGGCCGAGCAACCGGACGACCTGTAAGGCTGAATCCGCGATCCCCGTCAGCCTGTTCGTTGAGGCCTGGCGCGGTGGCCACCAGACTGGAGACGAACGCGGTAGCCCCGTGAATCCCGTCGCCCGGCCCACTCGCGGGCGGCGCCAGACAGGACCGGCGGCAGGACGCCGCCCGGGACTTCGGAGGCAGACGGACTTGAGCAAGCACATCACTCACTGGATCGGCGGCGAGCCCGTCGCCACCGCCGGCGCGGCGCCCCGCCGCGGTGACATCTTCGACCCGGCCACCGGCCAGGTCGCCGGCCAGGTCGACTTCGCCGGGATCGCCGAGGTCGACCAGGCCGTGGCCGCCGCCGCCTCGGCCTTCGCCGAGTGGCGCACCGCCTCGGTCGCCAAGCGCACCACCGTGCTGTTCGCCTTCCGCGAGCTGCTGAACGCCCGCCGCGACGAGCTGGCCGCGATCATCGTGTCCGAGCACGGCAAGGTCCACTCCGATGCGCTCGGCGAGATCGCCCGCGGCCTGGAGGTCGTCGAGTACGCCTGCGGTATCCCGCAGCTCGTCAAGGGCGGCTTCACGGAGCAGGCGTCCACCGGCGTCGACGTCTACTCGATCCGCCAGCCGCTCGGCCCGGTCGCGATCATCTCGCCGTTCAACTTCCCGGCCATGGTGCCGATGTGGTTCTTCCCGCTCGCCATCGCGGCCGGCAACACCGTCGTCCTGAAGCCCTCGGAGAAGGACCCGTCCGCCGCCAACTTCCTCGCCGGACTGTGGAAGGAGGCCGGCCTGCCGGACGGCGTCTTCAACGTGGTCCACGGCGACAAGGCCGCCGTGGACCGCCTGCTGGAGCACCCGGACGTCAAGTCCGTCAGCTTCGTCGGCTCCACCCCGATCGCCCGCTACGTCTACGAGACCGGTACGCGCTACGGCAAGCGCGTGCAGGCCCTGGGCGGCGCCAAGAACCACATGCTGGTCCTGCCCGACGCCGACCTCGACCTGGCCGCCGACGCCGCCGTCAACGCGGGCTTCGGCGCGGCCGGCGAGCGCTGCATGGCCGTGTCCGTCCTGGTGGCGGTCGACCCGATCGGCGACGAGCTGGTCGACAAGATCAAGCAGCGGATCGCCACCCTGAAGGTCGGCCCCGGCTGCAACGGCGACTCGGAGATGGGCCCGCTGGTCACCGGACAGCACCGCGACAAGGTCACCTCCTACGTCGAGTCCGGGGTCGCCGACGGCGCCGAGCTCGCCGTGGACGGCCGCAAGCACCCGGTCACCGCCGAGGACGAGAACGGTGCCCCGACCTCGGACGGCTTCTGGCTCGGCCCCACCCTGTTCGACCACGTGAAGCCGGGCATGTCCGTCTACAACGACGAGATCTTCGGCCCGATCCTCTCGGTCGTGCGCGTCGCCTCCTACGACGAGGGCCTGGCGCTGATCAACGCCAACCCCTACGGCAACGGCACCGCCCTCTTCACCAACGACGGCGGCGCGGCCCGGCGCTTCCAGTTCGAGGTGGAGGTCGGCATGGTCGGCATCAACGTGCCGATCCCGGTCCCGGTCGCCTACTACTCCTTCGGCGGCTGGAAGGCCTCCCTGTTCGGCGACGCCCACGCGTACGGTCCGGACGGTGTGCAGTTCTTCACCCGCGGCAAGGCCGTGACCCAGCGCTGGCTGGACCCCTCGCACGGCGGCATCAACCTCGGCTTCCCCACCAACAGCTGATCCTCCGCTCCGCGGTCGTGCCGGCCGGACCCCTCTCCCCGGGGTCCGGCCGGCCCTTTGTGTCTCGTTTGCATCCGGCCGCGATCACGCGTAGAGTTCTTCGAGCTGCCTGGCTGGGAGCACCGGACACGCATCTCCGCGCGGACGGTCCCGGGGTAGCCAATCCTTTTGAAACACCATTTCCTGGTTCGGGCCGGGTCGCGCCTTGTCGCGGCTTGGCTCTTATTCGGCGTGTTCGTTTTATTGGATTGCGGCCGATTCGCTTTTCGGAGTGGGGATCGGCTAGAGTTTGAAACGTCGGACGGGGCGTCAAGC
>NZ_JBEOUK010000030.1:0-102451 GCF_040304045.1 Kitasatospora sp. NPDC094016 | reverse complement strand
CCCGACAACCGCTCCGCCACCCGCCGACCGGTCTTACCCGTCCCACCCACCACCAGCACCACACCAGCACCGACCGGAAGATCCACAACACCCTTGGCAACCACAGCAGCCACCCCATTCGGAGAAGAAGTCGACGAAACCAGCGGACCCGGGCGGTTCTGCGAACCCCTCGCGTCCGTCCTCATGTCCACCAGTCAAGTCCACTCCGGGCCGGCGAACCATAGCCTCCACACTCACATCCATGCGCGAGCGTCTACCGTCCCCCGGTGTGCCCCGCCCCGGGTCCTGTCCGGCCGGACAGGACCCGGGGCGGGTCTGCTTCGCCATCCACCAGAACACACCCAACCCGCCACGAACCACCCGCCTTGAGGCGGTCTCCAGTGGATCTCCAGCGCCGGCACACCGCCGCCACACCCCGGCCCGGGCCACCGCGAGCGGAGGGGTGCGCGCCGGGTGGGACGGGAGACCGGCCCGGAGTCCAGGCCTAACGCGCGCCCGGGTGGGCGGGGGTGGCCGGCACCGGGTGAGCCGGCGGCGGCTCAGGGCAGCAGCAGGCCAGGGACGAGGACCAGGCCGACCAGGCCCGCGACCAGGGTCGGCAGGCCGGTGACGCCCATCCACACGAGGTGGCCGGCGAGCCCGCCCGGCGTGTCCGCCGACAGCCGGCCGGGCACCACCAGGACCGTACGGGGCCGCGCCACGTCCTGCACGTCGGCGGCGCTGCACTCGTGCCGCTGCGCCGTGCCGAGCTGGTCGGTCACCCGGTAGGTGTACCGGAGTGTGCGCCGGGTGCTGCGGGAGTGGCCGCGGACGTCGTGCACCCGGTACTCCCCGAGGTAGGAGCCGGTGAACTCCGCCGGGCGGAGCTCGCCGAGTGCCTGCTGCTGGCGCCAGTAGCGGAGCTGCCAGGGCAGGTTCGCCGCCCAGGCGGCGCTCACCCACCAGGCGGTGAAGCCGGCCCAGACGAACCCGGCCCGCACGGGGTGGCCGAGCAGGGCCAGGGCGACGGACTCGGTGAGGCAGCCGGTGAACAGGGCGAGGAGGCCGAGCTGCCAGCCGGCGGGCCGCAGCGGCCTGGGCCGCCGGAACGGTTCGACGCGGATCCGCGTCCGGTCGGCCGGGGCCTCGGCGAGCCGTTTCAGCCGTTGCGCGTTGATGGCGTCGGCGAACGCCTGGGCCTTGGCGTCGGTCGTGCCCAGGCGGAATTCGGAGCGCTCGCCGCGCCCCGGCGGGTCGACCTCGACGCACAGGTCCCAGAGCACGCCCCGGCCGGGGACGGCGTGCACCCGGCGGATCCGGCCGTAGGGGATGTGGAAGGCCTCCGGTTCCTCCTGCCACACCAGCGCGGATCCGGTCATCCGCACCGAGCGCCGGCCGAACCAGGTGCGGAGTTCCCTCGGCGGTGCGAGTACTGCCTGCCCGGCCATCGCTGTTCTCGTGCTCCCCGTGACGTGATCTCGGCCGCGTGATCATATAGCCGCGGCGGTTCCCTCCAACGGCCGTGGCGGCCGGCCTGAGGCCGGCCGCCACGACGCGGAGCGGTGCAGGTCAGCCGACCATCGCCGCCAGGACGGTGCGCCAGTCCTCGCCGGGCTCGGGGCTCAGCGGGGCGGCGAGGGTCTCGGCGCGGTAGTGCCAGGGGCGCCGGAGTTCGGGATCGGCGTCGGGGCGCAGGTCCAGCGGGCTGCCGGAGTCGAGCAGGCGCACGAGCTCGCCGGTGAAGTCCGCCCAGGAGACGTGCCCGTTGACGGCGTTGACGATCCGGCCGGCCGCCGGGTTGCCGTCCGCGACGCAGGCGGCGAGCGCGCGGGCCAGGGCGGCGGAGTGCACCCAGGCGGCGCCGTACCAGGTGGAGCGGTCGCCGGGGGCGGGGGCGGGGGCGGGCAGGGCGATCGGTCGGCCGGCCAGGGCGGCCTGGTAGAGGTCGCCGGTGGAGCCCCAGCGGAGCTGGTCGCGCAGGCGCTGGTGCGGGCCCCAGACGATCGGGGCGCGGACCACGGTGGCCGGGCCCCGGCCGCCGGCGGCCGCCTCGAACAGGATGCGCTCGCAGTCCAGCTTGGCCTGTCCGTAGGGGCTGACTGGTTCGCCGGTCGGGCCGCCTTCGCGGATGTCGGTGCCGGACGGGCGGCCGTAGGCGTCGATGCTGCTGACGAAGACGAACGGGCCGCCGCGCCAGCCCTCGGCCAGGGCGCGCATCGCGGCGAGGTCGACGGCGTGCTCGGTGAAGGTGCAGGCGGAGTGGATGACGGCGTCGACGCCCTCGACCGCGCGGCGCAGGCTGTCGAGGTCGGCGAGGTCGCCCTCGGCCAGTTCGGCGCCGTGCAGGGCGGGCAGGTGGGCGGACTCGGGCCGGACCAGGGCCCGGACCGGGCGGCCCTGGGCCATCAGTTCCTGGAGGACGGCCGCGCCGACACCGCCGGTGGCGCCGGTGAGCAGCACGGTGCCCGCGCGGGTGCGGGCGCCCGGGCGGGAGCCGGTGCGGGCGGGGGCGGCGCGGCGCTCGTCCTCGCGGGTGGCGAGCAGGGCGGCGAGGGCGCGCGGGGTGCGCTGTTCCAGCACGTCCAGGCCGGTGAGCGGCAGGCCGGTGCGGGTGCGCAGGCGTTCGGCGAGTTGGACGGCGACCAGGGAGTGGCCGCCGAGGGCGAAGAAGTCGCCGTCGGCGGGCGGGGTGGTGCCGAGCAGTTCGCCGAAGGCCGTCCGGACGGTGTCGAGCGGGCCGGACCGCTCGGGGGCGGTCGGGGCCGCGCCGGGCAGCCGGCCGCGGTCCGGGGTCCCGTCGGCGTGCCGGGGCAGCCGGTCCAGCAGGGTGACGGCGGCCGGCAACTGGGCGGGGGCGAGGTGGCGGCGCAGGGCGGCGCGCAGTTCGACGCCGGTCGGGGCGACCGGGCCGCGCACCACGGCGTAGGCGATCGGCGGGCCGTCGGCGGTCTCGACGACGGCCGCCTCGACCACCCGGGGGTCGGCCGACAGTGCGGCGAGGGCCGGGTGCTGGGCGGTGGCCAGGCGGGTGCCGGGGAGCGCGGAGAGGGGCTGGTCGGGGTCGGCGGCGACGGCGGCGAGCAGGTCCGCGAAGGCGGTGAGCAGGTGCTCGGCGGTGGTCTCGTCGAGGGCGTCCCGGTCGTGCTGGACCAGGCAGCGCGGCTGCGGGCCGTCCTCGACCAGCAGGGCGAGGCCGAACTTGGCCAGGCCCAGGTCGAGTTCGACGTCCTCGGCGGTGAGGCCGGGCAGCGTGAGCGGCTCGGCGGGGTGGACGAGGTCGCAGCTGACGGAGAGCAGCGGGGTGCCGTCGGCGCCGCGGGCCGCCGCGCCGAGCCGCTCGACGATCAGGTCGAACGGGATCTCGTGGTGCTGCTGCGCGTCGAGCAGCGCGGTCCGGGTCCGTCCGAGCACCTCGGTGAAGGTGGGGTCGCCGGCCAGGTCGGTGCGGACCGCGAGGGTGTTGACGCCGAGGCCGACGGTGCGGCGCAGTTCGGGCCGCAGGCGCTGGCCGCTGGCGCAGCCGAGGGTGAGGTCGGCCTGGTCGGCGGCGGTGCGCAGGGTGGCGAAGGCGGCGGCCAGGACGACGGCGAACAGGGTGGCGCCGTGCCGGGCCCCGAGCCGGCGCAGGCCCTCCACGGTGGCGGGGGCGAGCGGGGCGGTGTGCAGGGTGGCCCGGCGCTCGCGCGCCCCGGGCGGGGTGGGTCGCAGCAGCGGCAGCGGGCGGGCGCCGGCCAGGTGCCGGGCGCGGGCGTCGGCGGCGCTGGTGAGTTCGGCGTCGCGGGTGCGCTCCTCGCGGGCGTACTCGGCGTACGACGGTCCGGGCGGCGGGAGTTGGGGCGCCACGCCGTCGCGGGCGGCAACGTAGAGGGCGGCCAGGTCGGCGGCGAGGACGGGCAGCGAGCCGCCGTCGACGGCGATGTGGTGGATGTTCAGGAGCAGGGTGTGGTCCTGCGGGCCGTGCTTCAGCAGCAGGGCGCGCAGAACCGGACCGGTGGCGAGGTCGAAGGGGCGGGCGGCCTCGGCGGCGAGCAGGGCGGGGGCGTTGTTCCCGGCGCCGTTCTCCCAGGTGGCGTCCACCGTGCGCAGCGGCACCGGGGTGACCGGGTCGGTCTGCTGGTGGGGCTGGTCGCCCTGGCGGCCGTAGCGGGTGCGCAGGACGGCGTGGCGCTCGGTGAGGCCGGTGAGGGCGGTCGCGAGGGCGTCGGGGTCGAGCGGTCCGCGCAGGCGGGTGGCGAGCGGGACGTTGTAGAGGGCGCCGCCCTGGCCGAGGTGGTCCATCAGCCACATCCGCTGCTGGGCGTGCGAGAGCGGGGCGGGGCCGGTCGGGCCGTCGCCCTGTCCGGCCGGCGCGCTCTGCGGGGCCGCCGGGCGCCCGCCCGCGGCGGGGCGGTTGCGGCGGGCGCGGCGCAGCAGGTCGGCCTGGTCGGCGGTCTGGTCGACGGCCGGGTGCTCGGCGGTCATCGGGTGGCTCCTTGCGGGGTGTCGTCGTGCGCGGCGCGCAGGGCTCGTTCGAGCAGGTCGGCCTGGCCGGCGACGGTGGGGTGGCCGAGGAAGTCGGCGAGCGAGAGTTCGACGCCGAGGTCCTCGCGGAGGTCGTCGACGACCCACATGGCGAGCAGCGAGTGGCCGCCCTCGGCGAGGAAGTCGGCGGCCGGGTCGGTGATCGGGCGTTCCAGGGCGCGGGTCCAGGCGGCGGCGACGGCCTGCTGGATCGGGGTGAGGGCGGCGGCGGTGCCCGGACCGTCGGCGGCCGTCTCGTCGGCGGCGGCGAGGGCGCGGCGGTCGATCTTGCCGGTGCTGGTCAGCGGCAGGGCGGGGAGTACGGTCCAGGCGGTGGGCACCAGGTGGGCGGGCAGCCGGTCGGAGAGCCGGGCGCGGAGGGTCTCGACGGCCGGTCGGCTGCCGTCGGCGAGGACCAGGCAGGCGGCGAGAGCGGTGTCGGTCCGGCCGGGCCGGCGGACCACGACGGCCGCTTCGGCGACCTCGGGGAACTGCAGCAGCGCGTGCTCGACCTCGCCGGGTTCGATCCGGAAGCCGCGGACCTTCACCTGGTCGTCGGTGCGGCCGTGGAACTCCAGTGCGCCGTCGTGGCGTTCGCGGACGAGGTCGCCGCTGCGGTAGGCGCGGCCGGTGCCGGGCAGGTCGCGGAAGCGCTCGGCGGTCAGCTCCGGCCGGTCCAGGTAGCCCTGGGCGAGCCGGCCGCCGGCGATCCACAGTTCGCCGACGGTGCCGGGCGGCACCGGTGCGAGCTCCTGGTCGAGGACGAGGGTGCGGGCGCCGCCGAAGGGCCGGCCGATCGGGACCGGGCCGGTGGTGCAGTCGGCCGGGGTGATCCGGTGCAGGGTGGTGAAGGTGGTGGCCTCGGTCGGCCCGTAGACGTTGAAGAGTTCGAGCCAGGGGAAGGCGCGCAGCACCGCCCCCGCGTACTCGGGCGACAGGGCCTCGCCGCCGACGGCCAGGGTGCGCAGCACGCCGAAGATCCGGGACTGCCGGGCCGCCAGGTGGTGGAACAGGGCGGTGGTGATGAACACGGTGGTGACGCCGAACCGCTCGATGTCGCGGACGAGTTCCTCGGCGGTGGGCCGGTCGGCCGGCGAGACGGCGACGGCGGCGCCGCGCGCCAGCGGGGCCCACAGTTCGAAGGTGGAGGCGTCGAAGCTGATCGTGGAGTGGAACAGGACCCGGTCGCGGGGGCCGAGCGTGAACGCGTCCTCGGCGGTGACCAGGTCGGCGACGGCGCTGTGCGGGACGATGACGCCCTTGGGCCGGCCGGTGGAGCCCGAGGTGTAGAAGAGCAGGGCGGTCGCGGCCGGGTCGGCGGCGTCGGGTGCGGCCGCGGCGACGGCGTCGGGGCCGTGCCCGGCCGGGGCGGTGGGCTCGGCCAGGACGAGGGTCGAGGTCAGCGCGAGGGTCTGCTCCTCGGCGAGTCCGGCCTCGGCGAGGAGCGTCTTGTCGCCGAGGACGAGCCGGACTCCGGCGTCCCCGGTCATCTCGGCGATGCGCTGGCGCGGGTAGGCCGGGTCGAGCGGGACGACGTGGGCGCCGGTCCGCCAGATCGCGAGCTGGGCGACGACCAGGCGGGTGGAGCGGGCGCAGAGCAGGCCGACCGCGCTGCCGGGGCCGATCCCCCGGGCGGTCAGGGTCGCGGCCAGCCGGGCCGAGGAGTCGAGCAGCTGGCGGTACGTCAGGACGGTGGAGCCGTCGGTCACGGCGAGGGCGTCGGGGCGCTCCTGGGCGTGCCGGGCGATCAGGTCCGGGAGGGTCGCGGTGGGCATGGTGGTTCCCTTCCGGGCGCCCCGGCCGCGAACGGCCGGGGCGCCCTGCGCAGGTCGTACGGGCGGGCGGGCGGTCAGACGGCGGCGGCGGTCGGCTGCCGCTCCGCCACCAGCCGGGCGACGGCCCGCAGGTCGGGCTGGCGCAGCACCAGGGGCGCGCGCAGCCGCACCCCGCACTCCTCCTCCAGGGCCTCCAGCAGCCGTGCGGCGGCGAGCGAGTTGCCGCCCGAGGCGAGGAAGTTGTCGCCGGGCCCGAGGTCGGCGCGGCCGAGCAGGTCGCGGCACAGGCGCAGCACGGTGCGCTCGGTGGTCGTGGCGCCCTCCTCCGCCGCGACCGGCTCGTCCGCGGCCGGGGCGAGGAGCAGGGCGGCGCGGTCGACCTTGCCGTTGGCGTCCAGCGGGAAGGTGTCGACCAGGCGGACGGCCGACGGGACGGCCTGCTCGGGCAGCCACGGGCGGACCGCCGCCAGCAGCTCGTCGGCGCCGGCGGCCGAGGATCCCTCGGCGGTCTGGACGAAGGCGAGCAGCCGGACGCCGCCGGTCGGCGCAGGGGCGGGGGCCACCACGGCCCGGTGCACCCGCGGGTCGCGCTCGAACGCGGCCTCGACCTCGGCGGGTTCGACCCGGACGCCGCTGACCTTGACCTGGTCGTCGAGCCGGCCGTGGAACTCCAGCACGCCGTCGGCGCGCATCACCACCCGGTCGCCGCTGCGGTAGACCCGGTCGATGCCGTCCACGCCGGGCGGCACGCCGACGAAGCGCCGGGCGGTCAGCTCGGGGTCGAGGTAGCCGGCGGCCAGGCCCCGGCCGCCGATGCGCAGTTCGCCGGCCTGGCCGCGCGGCACCGGCCGGCCCTCCTCGTCGGTGACCAGGACGACGGCCCCCGGGACGGGCAGCCCGATCGGCGGCGCGCCGGCGCCGTGGTCGAGGCCGGGCGCCATGGTGTGCACGGTGGTGGTGACGGTGGCCTCGGCGGGACCGTAGGCGTTGTGGACGGTCGCGGTGACGTCCGGGCCGGGGGCGCGGCGCAGCCGGTCGCCGCCGATGGTGAGGTGGCGCAGTGCCAGCCCGTCGGGCCACGCGCGCGCCAGGATCGGTTCGGCGAGCGGGGTGGGCAGGATGCTGACGGTGACGCCGGCCTCGCGCCACCAGTCGGTGAGCGCGCCCGGGTCCCAGCGGACGGCCTCGGGGGCGAGGGTGAGCGCGGCGCCGGAGGTGAGGGTGGCCCACAGCTCCAGGACGTGCGGGTCGAAGGACACGCCGATCAGCAGGCTGTGCCGCTCGCCGGGGCCGAGGCCGGTCAGCTCGCGGTACCAGTGGAGCAGCGCGCCGAGGGCGGGTTCGCCGACGGCGACGGCCTTGGGGGTGCCGGTCGAGCCGGAGGTGAGTACCGCGTAGTGGGTGCCGGCGGGCACGTGGACCTGCTCGCCGGGGACGAACGCGGCGACCACGTCGCCGGTCGGGTCCAGGTCGAGCGCCAACTGCTCGCCGCTCTGGGGAAGTCGGGCCGGGTCGCCGACCAGGCAGGCGGGCCGCAGCTGCTCGGCGACGGCCTGGAGCCGGCGCTCGCCGGGGCGCGGGCCGAGCGGCAGGTGGACGGCGCCGAGCTTGGCGGTGGCGAGGGTGACGGCGGCCAGGGCGGCGGAGTGGCCGAGGCAGACGCCGACCAGGTCGCCGGGGCGGATCCGGTCGCGCAGCGCCGCGGCCACCGTGTCGGCGAGGCGGTCGAGTTCGGCGTAGCTGTAGGTGCGGGCGCCGTCGATCAGGGCGGGCGCGTCCGGGGTCCGGTGCACCCAGGTGGCGAACAGGTCGAGGACCGCGCCGTCCTGGTGCGGGTGGCCGTATTCGATGCTCAGGGTTTCCATCATCGTCTCCAGGTGGTTCAGGCCGTCGACAGGCTGTTGACAGACCGTTGACGGACTGTCAGTTCAGGCCCATGGAGCGGGCGATGATCACCTTCTGGACCTCGGAGGTCCCCTCGATGATCGTGGTCATCCGCACGTAGCGGTACAGGAACTCCAGCGGGTGGCCTCGCACCCAGCCGGTGGCGCCGTGCACCTGGAGCGAGCGGTCCACCGCGCGCACGGCGGTCTCGGAGGCGGTGAGCTTGGCGAGCGCCGCGTTCTCCGGCGCCTCGGTGCCGTCGTCGACCAGCCGGGCGCAGGCGAGGGTGAGCAGCTTGGAGCACTCCACCTCGGCCCGGGTGGCCACCAGGTGTTCCTGGACGTGCTGGTACTCGCCGATCACCTTGCCGAAGGCGCGCCGCTCGCGGGCGTACTCGACGCCCATGCGCAGCGCGTACTCGGCGATGCCGTTGCACATCGCGGCGACGACCAGGCGGCCCCGGGAGAGGCTGTCCATGGCGAGGGCGGTGGCCGCGCCGACGCCCTCCTCGCCGCCGATCACGGCGTCGGTGGAGACGGTGACCTGGTCGAGCAGCAGCTCGAACAGCGGTTCGCCGGACATGCCCTCGTAGCGCTGGCCGATCCGCAGGCCGGGCTGGTCGATCGGGAGGACGAAGGCGGTGGCGCCGGCGGTGGGCCCGGCTCCCTCGCCGAGGTCGGTGGCGGTGACGACGAGCACCAGGCCGGCCCGGTCGGCGTTGCTGACGAAGGTCTTGCGGCCGTTCAGCACCCAGCCGTCGGCGGTGCGCACGGCGGTGGTGGTGAGCCGGAACGCGTCGGAGCCGGCGTGCGGCTCGGTGAGGGCGAGGCAGCGGGTCTGCTCGCCGCGCACCAGCGGCACGAGGTGCTGCTCGATCTGCTCGGGGGTGCCGTGCCGCAGCAGCGGGCTGGGGCCGTCGGAGCCGGCCAGGGCGTACGGCGCGAGCGGGCAGCCGCTGCGCCCGGCGGCGTGGTGCAGCAGGACGACGGCGGTGAACGGCATGTCGGCGCCGCCGAGTTCCTCGGGGTAGTCGCCGGCGTAGAAGCCGAGGGCGGCGGAGCGCTTGCGGACGTAGGCGCGCAGTTCGGCGGGCACCTCGTCGGCGGTCTCGGGCAGTTCGGCGGCCAGCGGGACGAGCTCGCGGCGGACGAAGCTCTCGAAGGCGTCGACGAGTTCGCGGTGGGCGTCTTCGAGGACGGCGGAGGGGGCGCTCATGCGCGGTCTGCCTTTCCGGGGTGCTGGCCGGTGAGGGCGCTGGCCTGGTCGGCCAGGACGGCGTGGCGGAACAGGGTGCGCAGCGGCGGGCGGCTGCCGAGGTGCGGCTCCAGCCAGGCGGCGAGCTGGGCGGCGAGCAGCGAGTGGCCGCCGACCTCGAAGAAGTGGGAGTCGGCGGTGAAGCGGTCGTGGCCGAGCACCTCGCGCCAGGCGGCGGCGATCAGTTCCTGGCCGGGGTCGGCGAAGGCGCTCTCGGCGGCCGGGGCGGCCTCCTGGGCGGGGGCCTCGTCGGCGAGCCGGGCGAGGGCGGCGCGGTCGGGCTTGCCGCCGGGCAGGGTGGGCATCGTCTCGACGGCCGTCCAGGTGGCCGGGACGAGCCCGCCGGGCAGCCGCTGGGCGAGCGCCGCGTGCAGGGCGGCCTGGTCGGGGCGGTCGGCGCCCTCCAGGAAGCCGATCAGGCGCGGACCGGCCTGCGGGTCGGTGTGCAGCACCACCGCGCAGGAGCGGCCGCCGAGTTCGGCGGAGGCCGCGGCCTCGATCTCCTCCAGTTCGATCCGGTGTCCGCGCAGCTTGACCTGGTTGTCGGCGCGGCCGAGGAAGCTCAGCCGGCCGCGCAGGTCGCGGTAGCCGCGGTCGCCGGTGCGGTAGACGCGCTCGCCGCCGAGGGCGGGCACGGTGACGAAGCGGGCCGCGGTCGGCTCCGGCAGGCCGAGGTAGCCATCGGCCAACAGGGCTCCGCTGACGGCGAGTTCGCCGACGCAGCCGGCCGGGAGCGGGCGCAGCGCCTCGTCCAGGACGTGCACGCGCACGCCGTCCAGTTCGGCGCCGAGCGGGATCTCGCCGTCCTCGGCCACGTCGGCGGCGGTGACCTCGTACACGGTGGAGGTGACGGTGGCCTCGGTGACGCCGTAGGCGTTCAGCACGGTGGTGGCCTCGATCAGGCCGGTCAGCGCGCGGGCGGGCAGGCGCTCGCCGCCGAGGACGAGCAGCCGGGGCGCCCAGCGGCCGTCGCGCAGCGCCTCGCGCAGGTCCTCGCGGACGGCGAGCAGGTAGCTGGTCGGCAGGTTGGCGACGGTGACGCCGCGGGCGGCGAGCACGGCGACGAGCTCGGGCCCGGTGGGCACCTCGCGCTGCGGCACGACCAGGGCGGCGCCGGCGGCGAGCGCGGGCAGCACCTCCTCCAGCGCCACGTCGAAGGACGGGCGGGCGAACAGCAGCACCCGGTCGGCGGGGGTCAGTTCGTAGCGGGCGGCGATCGCGGCGACGTACCCGGCGAGCGCGTCGCGGCCGACCAGGACGGGCTTGGGCACGCCGGTGGAGCCGGAGGTGTGGATCAGGTAGGCGGCGCCGTCCACCACTGCGGCGGGCTCGGCCTTGGGGAAGGCCGGACCGTCCAGCAGCGCGGGGGTGACGCCTTCGGCGGGCAGGGCGAGCGCGCTCTGCCGGGTGGCCAGCACCAGGGCCGGGGCCAGCCGGTCCAGCAGCAGGCCGAGCCGGGCCGCCGGGTCCTCGGCGGACAGCGGCGCGTACACGGCGCCGTACCGCAGGCAGGCGAGCAGGGCGACGACGCTGTCCACGCCGCGCGGCAGCACGGCGGCGACCGGCTGGCCGGGGGTGACGCCGGCGGCGCGCAGGCGTTCGGCCAACTGGGTGACGCGGCGGTCGAGCTCGCCGTAGCTGAGGCGCTCGGTGCCGGCGATCATCGCGATGGCCGTGGGGTCGTGGGCGGCGGCCGGGTCGAGACCGGCCCGGGCGACGGCGGTGGCGGGTTCGGCGGCCGGGGCCGGGTCGAGCGCGGCCAGCGTGGCCTCGGGCCGGTCGAGGTAGCAGCGCAGCAGCTGGAGCAGGCGGTCGGCCAGCAGGGTGGCCTCGGCCTCGCCGAACAGGTCGGCGTCGTAGTCCCAGACCAGGGTCATCCCGGCGCCGCCGTGCTTCTCGCCGACCACCCGACGGTCGTCGGGCAGCAGCACCAGGTCGAGGTCGAAGCGGGTGGTGCCGGTGTTGAAGCCCTCGTAGAGCGAGACTTCGAGACCGGGCGCCTGGACGTCCGGCAGCGCGGCGTCGTGCGCGCTGAACATCACGTTGAACAGCGGGTTGTCGGCGCCGCCGGTGTGCAGGCCGAGTCGGCGGGTCAGCTCCTGGACGGGCAGGTCCTGGTAGGGCAGGGCGCGCAGCAGGACGTCGGTCACCTCGTCGACGGCCTCGGTGCCGGGGGCGGTCGGGTCCAGCCGCAGGTGCAGCGGCACGGTGTTCACGAACATGCCGACGGTGCCCTCGAAGCCCTCCGGGCGGTTGCCGACGGCGGTGCCGACGACGAGTTCGCGGTGCCCGGAGTGCCGGCGCAGCAGTTCGGCGAAGAGCGTGAGCAGGGTGCTGAACGGGGTGTGCCCGTCCTCCTTGCTGCGGGTGCGCAGCCGCTCGGCGAGGTCGGCGCCGATCGCCTGGCGCATCTGGCCGCCGCGGTGGCGGCGCACCGCGCCGGGGTTGGCCAGCCCGGGCAGGGTGACCTCGCGCGGGGCGTCGGCCAGCTCCCGCAGCCAGAAGGCGAGCGCGCGCTCGCGGGCGTCCGGGTCGACGGCCGTGCGGGCGTGCTGCTCGTACGAGGGCGCCTCCGGCAGCTGGTAGGGCTCGCCGAGGACGTGGGCGCGGTAGACGGTGAACAGGTCGCGCAGCAGGATCGCGAAGGAGTGGCCGTCGTGGACGAGGTGGTGCTCGACGTGGATCAGCCGGTGGTGGTCCGTGCCGAGGCGCACCAGGTGCCAGCGCAGCACCGGCGCCTTCTCGGTGTCCACCGGCTCCTCGGCCTCGGCGGCCAGCAGCTCGCGGAAGGTGGCCTCCGGGTCGGCCTCGGCGGCGAAGTCGCTGCGGCGCAGCGTCGGTTCGCAGTGCTCGGCGACCCGCTGGCCGGGCAGGCCCTCCGGGCGGGCGACCAGTTCCAGGCGCAGGCCCGGGTGGTGTGCGAGGACGGCGGCGAGTCCGGCGTGCAGCGCGTCCTCGTCGAGGGTGCCCCAGAGGTCGAGCACGGCGGTGAAGTTGTACGCACGACTGCCGGGCAGCATCTGCTCGTGCAGCCAGACGATCTCCTGCGAGGAGGAGAGCGCAAACATCGGTGACTCCCTTGTGTGGTGGGCGTGTTGGCCCTGCGGTGGCGGGGCGGGCGTGGATGGCCCGGCCCTGGTTCCGAGCGCGCCGGGGTGGTGGCGCGGCCCGGCGGTCGGTGTGGGGGCTCGGTGGCGGCTTCGGTCCGGGTCAGGTCAGGCGTCCGGGGCGGGCGTCCTGATGCGGACGTCCGGTGCAGGCCCGGTACGGCTTCGGGTCGGGTCCGGGGCGGCTTCGGGTCGGGTCCGGATCAGGCGTCCGGAGCGGGCGTGCGGATCAGGCGTCCGACGCGGGGTCAGGCTGGGGCGGGTCAGGCCGTCCGCAGGTGGCGGCGCAGCGTGGCGAGCAGGTCGTCGAAGGCGGCGGTGGCGGCGTCCTCGGGGAACCGTTCGCGGTCCCAGGCGAGGCGCACCAGCAGGTCGTCGCCGTGCGAGGCGGCGACCGCGAACGGCGCGGCGAGCGGGCGCCCGGCCAGGTGGAGCTCCCGACCGGGCACGCCGCCGAACACCAGCGGCGGGCGGCGGTGCAGGTCCTCCAGGGTGAGCATGCCGTCAAGGGCTCCCGTCCACGGGGCGCCGGCGGTGCGGGCGGCCCGGACCACCTCGTCGAACGGGGTGTCGGCGTGGTCGAGGTCGTCCCACCAGGCGTCGGCGAGGTCCTCCAGGTCGGCGGCCGCGCCGGGTGCGGCGGGGTGCACCAGGGTGTTGAGGAAGCAGCCGAGCGCGGCGGGCGCGCCGGGCGGGCGGCCGCCCCACGGGTAGCCGAGGGCGAGCTGCCCGTCGGTCCGGTGCAGCCGGTGGGCGGCGGCCGCGGTGGCGTCCAGCAGGGCGGGGAAGATGGCGGTGCGGGCAGCCCCCTCGGCGGCGGGCAGCCGGTGGCTGAGCATGCCGGTGGAGCCGGCCGCTCCCCCGCCCGTCCCGGTGACGCCGCCGAGTCGGCGGCCCCAGTGGGCCTGTGCGGCGGGGCCGCCGGCGGCGTCCTCGGCGGCCAGTTGCCGTTCGACGGCCTCCCGGTAGGCCGCCAGGGCGTCCTGGTCGGGGGCGGCGACGGCCTCCTGGGCGTGGTCGTCCCGGGCGTAGGCGTCGGTGAGGTCGGCGGTCAGGATGCCGAGCGACTGCTCGTCGCAGGCCGCGTGGTCCACCGCGAGGGCGAGCAGTTCCTCCTCGCCGTCCGGCTCCCGGGCCACCAGCAGGCGCAGCGCGGGCCCGTCGGCGGGCCAGTCCAGCAGGGCCTCGCGCAGGGCGGAGCGGGCGGTGCCGCCGGGCGGGACGGCGATCCGGGCGGCCTCGGCCGAGGGGGCGCCGACCCGCAGGACGGGTGTGCCGCGCACCGTCCCGAAGCCGCCGCACAGCGCCGGGTGCCGGGCGGCGGTGGCGGCGGCGGCGCGGGCCAGCCGGGGCAGGTCGAGGGTGCCGCCCGGGTAGGCGTGGAACAGCGGGACGACCTCGGGCCGGCCCTGCGGCGCGAGCCTGCGGGTGATCAGGAAGCGCCGCTGGGCGCCGGTGAGCGGGAGCAGGTCCATCGGGGAGTCGGCGGCGGCGGAACGGTACCGGGCGAGGTAGGCGGCGGTGATGCTGGCGTGCACGGAACGGTCTCCGGTTTCCGGTCTCGGTTCGGTTCGGACGTCAGGCGGCGGGGCTCGTCGGGCGGCCGGGTGCGTCAGGCCGCGGGGCTCGCGACGGGCTCCTCCCCGGCCGTGGCGGCGGTGTCCGCCGGGAGGTCCCGCAGCCGGCGCAGCGGCGACAGCAGCAGCGGCACCGGGACGAGCAGGAAGCCCGCCGCGCACAGCCACAGCGCGGCGCGCGGTCCGGCCGCGTCGGCGACGGTGCCGCCGACGAGCGCGCCGATCGGCAGCGTGCCCCAGACCAGGAAGCGCATGGTGGCGTTCATCCGGCCGAGCAGCTCCGGCGGGCACAGGCTCTGCCGGAAGCTCACCTGGGCGACGTTGTAGGCCACCGCGCCGAACAGCACCACCGCCGAGGCGATCCCGAACAGCACCACGCCCGCGCCCCGGCCGGACAGCGGCCACAGCAGCGCGAACGGCGCCGTCACCACGGTGGCGAGCCAGATCAGCCGGGCCTGGCCGAGCCACGCCGCCAGCCGCCCCGCGCACAGCGCCCCGGCCAGGCCGCCGACGGCGGAGGCCGACAGCAGCAGGCCGATGGCGCCCGGCGCGAGGTCGAGCACCCGCACCCAGAACACCGTCTGCACGGCCGCCAGCACGGCGGCGAACAGGTTGGACACGGCGGTCGCGGCGGCGATCGAGCGCAGCAGCGGGTGCTTGAGCACGAAGCGCACGCCCTCGGCGACCTCGGCGCGCAGCGACCGTCCGGGCGCCGGCTCCGGGCGGGGCTCCTCGACCTTGATCCGGGCGAGCAGCAGGGCGGAGGCGAGGTAGCCGACGGCGTCGGCCACGATGGCGAGCGACGCGCCGAGCAGTTGGACCAGGCCGCCGCCGAGCCCTGGCCCGACGATCTGCGCCGAGGAGCGGACCGTCTCGATCGCGCCGTTGCCCCCGACCAGTTGCTCGCGCGGCAGGACGGACGGCAGGAAGGACTGGTGGGCGACGTCGAAGAAGACCGTCGCCACCCCGGTGACCAGCGCCACCAGGTAGAGCTGGGCCATGGTCAGCACGCCGAGCGCGGCGGCCGGCGGGATCGACCCGACGGCGAGGCAGCGCACCACGTCGGCGCGGATCAGCACCGGGAGCTTGCGCATCCGGTCCAGCCAGGCGCCGGCCGGCAGGCCGACCAGCAGGAACGCGGCGGTCTCGGCGGCGGTCAGCAGGCCGACCTCGAAGGGTGTGGCATCGAGCACCACCACCGCCACCAACGGGAGCGCGACCAGGGTCACCTGGCTGCCCGTCTGGGCCGTCGCGGCTCCGGTGAGCAGGAGTCGGAAGTCGCGGTGGCCGAGCAGTCGGTCGCGGCGGGGGCTTGGCGTCTCGTTCATCAGTGCGACTTTCGGTCACCACTTCGCTACTGGGCAAGCATCGCGTCCGTTTCCGGACGAACCACGGGTCGGCCCTATCGCGCCACTCCCGCGACCTGCCCTTACGGCCCCCATACGGCCGAGCACGCTCCCGCCGGGACGTCCGCGCAGGCCGCCGACCAGGGGCGGACCACTCGCGCGGCCACCCGGCGCACGGCGGGCCCCGCACGTCCAATTCGCCGTCCGCTATGCGGGCATTCGCATTCCGGCCACCGGACGCCGTCACTCAACTTGGCTGGATCATGCGAAACACTGACTGCCCGTCACCTGATCGTGATATCAGCCGCTCCGCGGGAGGCCGTGGGAAGAAGCACCCGCGCCGCCGAACGGGCCGGACCGGGCCCCGCCGCTCAGTCCGCCTCCCGGCAGGTCACCGCCAGCACCGCCATGTCGTCGTCCCGCGGCCCGCCCGTCCACCGCTCCACGTCCGCCACCAGCGCGTCGACGGCCTCCCGGGGGCCGTCGAACGGGCCGAGCGGGCCCAGGGCGAGCAGCGGATCGTAGAACTCCCCGGCCGCGTCCCGGGCCTCCGTCACCCCGTCGGTCACCAGCAGCAGCGTGCACCCCGGCGGGAACGGCCGGGTCTCCGGCGCCGGCCGGGCCACGCCCAGCGAGCCCATCCCGAGCGGCAGCCCCGGGTCGGGGGCGTCCAGCCGGCGCACCGCCTCCGGGCCGCCCAGCAGGTACGGCCCCGGGTGCCCGCAGTCGAGCGTGCGCACGACGTCCTCACCCGGCGGGAACTCGACCAGCAGCGCCGTGATGAACCCCTCCAGCCTCACCTCCTCGGCCAGCAGCGTGCTCTCCCGGGTCAGCGCCCGCTCCAGCCCGTCGGCCAGCGCCGCGAGGTCCGGCGCCCGGTGGGCGTCCTCCCGGAACGCGCCGAGCAGCACCGACACCGCGCCGACCGCCTGCAGCCCCTTGCCCCGCACGTCCGCGATCAGCACCCGTACGCCGTACGGGGTCGCCTGCAGCGCGTACGCGTCGCCGCCGATCAGCGCCTCGGTCTGCGCCGCCCGGTAGCAGGCGGCGACCGACAGCCGGCCCACCCGCGCGGGCGGCTCGGGCAGCACCGCCCGCTGGGCGGCCTCGGCCACCGACCGGACCTGGGCCAGCCGCTCCCCGTGCCGGGCGACGACGCGGTTGACCCAGACGCCGAGCAGCGCGGCGAAGGCCGTGTTCACCAGCTCCAGGTAGCCGTCCTGGGTGCCGATCGAGCCGTCCCGCACGGCCAGCACGAGGATGCCGGTCACGTTGGCGACACCCACCGCGAGGGTGTCCCGCAGGGTCAGCAGGGCGCCGGTCAGGACGGCGGCGGCCGCGAGGAGCGGGTCGCCCCAGTAGTCGGCGGGATCCAGGGAGTTCCAGACGAGCCCGGCGACGATCAGCAACCACGGCGCGAACCGCACGTACGGCGGCCACTGCTCGGACCTCGGGGCCATCGGAGACCTTGCTTCCCGTCTCACCACCTATCCGGAATGGGCGATTCCGATCCTAGCCACCCCTGCGCGCCCCCGCGCGCGCCCGACTGCGCCGGGGGAAGCGAACCGCGCGGTGGCGCCCCTCGGCCACCGGGGCCGGGGGCGGGGCGCGCCCGCTACCCGTCCAGGGTGAACCGCCCCGCGCCCGGGCCCGCGAGGAGGCCGGGCGGCAGCCGGCGCCCGTAGGTGAGCAGCAGGAGGTGTTCGGCCCGGCCCTCCACCACGGCCGGGCCCTCGCCGTACGCCCAGGCGGTGTCGGTGGCCCGCAGGTGGACGCCGTCGAGTCGGGCGCCGAAGAAGCGCAGGCTGCGGCGGGAGACGGTGGCGAGCAGGGCGGTGACCCGAGGCGGCGGGAGGCGCGAGGGCAGGCCGAGCGCGGTGGTGATGTCGAGGCCGTGGACGACGTCGTGGGCGAGGGCGGCGATCCGGCCGCCGACCGGAGGGCGCCAGGGGTGTTCGGCGTGGTCGGCGAGGGCGGCGGCGAGTTGGCGGTCGGTGAGGGCGGCGGCGTCGCGGCGCGCCACCCGGTCGGTCATCCGGTGGAGGGAGCCGCCGGCCCGCACGAGGTCCGCGAGGTTGCGGGCGGTGGAGTGGCGGAAGCCGGTGCTCATGTGGGCGGCGACCTCGCGAACGCGCCAACCCGCGCACAGCGAAGGGGAGTTCCACTGGTCCCGGGAGAAGGTGGTGAACACCTCGGCGAGTTCTCGGCGTTCGGCCGCGATCTGCTCGCGGACCCAGTCGACGGCCTGGTCGTGCTGCACGGTTCCCATGCCTCCAGCCTGCGGCCGGGGCCCTCCGTACGTCCAAGACCGGGGAGTTCTTCCACCTATCATCGGAAGTTATGGAACTCCGGCAGCTCCAGTACTTCGTCACCGTGGCCCAGCAGGGCAGCTTCACCCGCGCCGCCGAACTGCTGCACCTCACCCAGCCCGGGGTCAGCGCACAGATCCGGCAGCTGGAGAAGGAGTTGGGCCACCGGCTGCTGGACCGCGGCGGGCGCGGCGTCCGGCTCACCCCGGTCGGCGAGGCGGTGCTCCCGCACGCGCGGGCGGCGCTCACCTCCGCCGCGGCGGCGCGGCAGACGGCGCAGGACTTCGGCGGACTGCGGCGCGGACACGTCCGACTCGGGCTGGTCTCCGGGGCAGCCCTGGGTCCTGTCCCGCCGGCCGGGGCGGACGGCCTCCCCGGACTCGCCACCACGCTCGCCGCGTTCCGCCGCGACCACCCGGGCATCGACCTCTCGCTGGCCGAGGACGGTACCGCGCGGATGCTCGGCGCCCTGCGCGAGGGGCGGTTGGACCTCGCCGTGATCGGCCTTCCCACCGCCGCGAGCGGACGGGACGAGGACGACGGCTGGCGGACGCTGGCCGGGCTCGCCCTGCACACCGTGCTGGAAGCCCCACTGGTCGCCGCCTTCACCGGGCACCACCCGCTGGCCGGCGGACCGGACGGCCCCCTGCCGGTCGCCGCGCTGGCCGGGCACGCCCTGCTGAGCACCCCGCGCGGCACCGGCCTGCGGACGGCGTTGGAGCAGGCCCTGGCCGCGATCGGGGCACGCCCCACGGTCGCGGTCGAGGCGGCCGCCCCGCCGCAGCTGGCCGAACTCGCCGCGCACGGGCTGGGCGTGGCCGTGCTGCCGGATCCGCCGCCCGCCGCCGGGCTGCGGATCCGGCCGCTCACCGACCCCGTCCCGCTGGTGCGGATCGCGCTGGCCTGGCCGACCGGCCGCCCCACCGCGCCGCCCACGGCCGCGCTCCTGGAGCACTTGCGGACGACCTATCCGGGCCCGGGGCCGCGTACCTGACGCTGCCGGGGGTCCGTCCTCCGCAGGCCGCCGTCGGAACGCGACAGCGGTGGTGCCGTCGCGTCAGAGCGCGGCGGTGGCCCCGTCGCCGATGTGCAGGATCGCGTCGGCCCCGTCGAGGACCGCCCGGTCGAGCGGGAAGTAGCCCTGCTCGGGCGTGGTGTCGGTGCGCGTCCGGCCACCGGCGGCCGCACCGGGCTCGGCCAGCCCCCAGGCGGCGGCCCCGCGCTGGAGCGCGCCCTCGTGGGTGTCCGGCTCGGGCTCCTGGAGCCCGACGGCCGCGCTGCGGCCCAGGCTGCCGGGGACGAAGGTGTACGGCTCGTCCAGGGAGTCCAGGATCGCGCCGACGCCGCTCCAGGCCAGATTCAGGTCCGCCAGGCGCATGGCGCTCGGCTGCCGCTGCAGGTGGAGGTTGTGGGCGAAGACGAGGGTTCCCCCGCGCCGGGCCTCGCCGCTGCGGATGTCGAGGAGGTTCTGGGCCATCAGCACGTCCCGGGTGCCGAGGAGGCCGGACAGCCGGGCCCCCGGCTCCAGGCGCTCGGCCGACTGCCGGTGGTAGCGGAGCAGGCCGAGGCCGGCGGTGAGGTGCGTCCTGGCCCTGAGCCACTCGGCGCGTGAGGTCGCCGCGACCAGTTCCGGGGCCCGCGCGTACAGCAGGGTGAGCAGGTCGTCGGCGATCGCCCGCAGCTTCTCCGCCTCGGCGGAGGCGCCGGGCGACATCTCCGGGTCCAGGACCGCCTCGGGGCGGCTCCAGCGCTGGTCCTCGCCGACCAGGCCGGCGAGGTCGAGGTCGAGCCCGAGGTAGTCGCGGGCGTGTTCGAGGTAGCGCCGCGGGCTGGGTGCGCTGGTGTTCTCCGTCTGCGCGTCGAAGCCGTGGAAGGCCAGCCGGTCCGCCGGCGGCCGGCTCCGGTTGTACTCGCGCATCCAGGCGACCAGCCGCCGGTTGGCGTCCAGCTCTCCGAAGCCGTGGGAGAAGCCCTCGCCCATCACCGAGTCGAGGGTGCCCACCCCCTCCTGGACGAAGTCGTTCACGGTGAGCGCGGCCACCCGGTCGGTTTCGAGGGCGATCGACCGGAATCCCCGGTCGACCAGTTGGGCGAACAGCTCGTTGCGGATCCGCGCGAAGGCCGGCTCCCGGTGGGTGGGTTCACCGAGCGCCAGCAGTGCGCATGACGAAGGGACGAGGTCTCGCAAGTCCTGACTCATGACCCTCAAGCGTATCCTTGAAAGAACGGTTGAGACTTTTCCTGCCCCGACCGCCCGATCCTCCACTGAAGTCTCAAACCGGTGACCACCATGCGCCCCTCCGACCTCGCCCGCGCGCACGGCCTCTCGGCCCAGGCCGTGCGCAACTACGAGCGGGACGGCTTCCTCCCGCCCGCCGAACGCACCGCCAGCGGCTACCGGATCTACACCGAGGTGCACGCGGCCGCGCTCGACGCCTACCGCGCCCTGGTCGCGGCGTACGGCCACGCGACCGGCGGCCGGATCATGACCGCGCTCCACCGGGGCGGGCTCGACGACGCCCTGACGGCCATCGACCGCGGCCACGGCCAACTGCTCCGCGACCGGGAGACCCTGGACGCGGTGCGGAAGGCCGTGCACCACCTGACGGCGCGGCCCGACGCGGCACGGGGCCTTGAGGCACGGGACCTCGCGGCGCGACCCGGCGCGGCGCGGGACCTCGCAGCGGATCTTGCAGCGGGCCCGTCGGCGGAGCCCGCGGTGCACGGCGCCGTCCTGAGCATCGGCGAACTCGCCCACCGGCTCGGCGTCACCCCGGCGACCGTGCGCAACTGGGAGGGCGCGGGCATCCTCACCCCCGCCCGCGACCAGGCCACCGGGCACCGCGTCTTCCGCGCCGACGACGTCCGCGACGCCGAACTCGCCCACCTGCTCC
Organism: Kitasatospora sp. NPDC094016; assembly: GCF_040304045.1. NCBI lineage: Bacteria > Bacillati > Actinomycetota > Actinomycetes > Kitasatosporales > Streptomycetaceae > Kitasatospora > Kitasatospora sp. NPDC094016. The sequence goes on along the minus strand of NZ_JBEOUK010000030.1, from coordinate 81,826 downwards.
GGCGCGGCGGCTACCCGCTGGACCACATCGCCACCGTGGTCCTACAGGTGCGGTCGGCCGGCGGCACGGCCTCCCTGGCCGACGCCCTCGACGGCTGGCAGCGCAGGCTCACCGCGCAGGGCCTGACCATGCTCGACGCGGCCGCCCGGCTCGGCCACTACCTGGGCCTGACCGGCCACCCTCGGCCGGACCTGGGGTCGTAGCCCTGTCCGGCCGAACTTTCCGGGCCGCCTCCGTGGCGGGCTCAGCCGACGCGGGTGAGCCGGGTGGTGCGAGGCGGGGCCTGGTCGGCGGAGGCGACGGGACCGGCGGCACGGTCGGGCTCGGGGCGATCGGGGTTGGCGAGCAGGATGGAACGCTGGAGCCGCCGCAGTCCGGCCGAGGGCTCCATGCCCAACTCCCGCACCAGGGTGTTGCGCAGGCGCTGGTAGGCCTCCAGCGCCTCGCCCCGCCGGCCGGAGCGGTGCAGGGCGATCATGTACTGGCCGTGCAGGCTCTCGTGGGTGCGGTAGCGGTCGACCAGGACGGTGAGTTCGGCGAGCAGGACGCGGTGGCGTCCCAGCCGCAGGTCGGCCTCGATCCGCTGGTCCAGCGCGCAGAGCCGGGTCTCCTCCAACCGCCTGGCCTCGACGGCGAGTTGGCCGCCGAGCGGGACGTCGGCGAACGCCGGACCGCGCCACAGGCCGAGCGCCTCGCCCAACTGGCGGGCGGCGAGCGGGAAGTCGCCGCCGTCCATGGCCCGGTAGCCGAGGCCCGCGAGACGGTCGAACTCCTGGAGGTCGACCAGTCCGCCGCCGCTGTCGAGCCGGTAGCCGCCGGGCGAGGTCACCAGGATGTCCTTGGCTCCGCACGTTCCTCCGGCGTCACCGCGGTGGGCGAGCGCCCGGTCGATGAGGTCGCGCAGTTGGAGGACATAGGTCTGAACGGTGGTGCGCGCGCTGCGCGGCGGATGGCCGGACCACAGTTCCTCGGCGAGGACGCCCGCCGAGACGACCTGGTCGGCGCGCAGGGCCAGCAGGGCGAGCACTTGGCGTGGTTTCGGCGCCGAGGGCACCACCGACACCCCGCACACCTGGACCCCTAAGGCCCCCAACACCCGGATCTCCATGACGTCCACCCCAATCCAGACGGATCGGCGACCCCGACGGCCACCGGCCGGCCGGCGCTGCGACTACCGCACAGCCGAGCACCAGGTGCTCATCCAAAAACAGGACGGACGGTTTGTCAATACAAAACCGAACGAACTGTTTGTTTTTGAACGGACCATCGAACTCCGGACTGCGGCGACCAGCCGGACGGACCGCCGCCGCAAGTGCCGCCGCGTCAGCCCCGGGCGCAAGCCGTCAGGCGCCACCGGCACGGGCCGCCGCCAGCTCGGCCACCACCCGCCCACCCCGGTCCGAGCCCAGATCCAGCGTGGCCAGCACCCCGGGGACCGTGATGCTCGGCATCACGTGCCGGTACAGCACGGCCACCCGGCGCTCCAGATCCGCCCGGCCGGACATCTTCTGGGACTGGATCTGCACACCCGTCCAGGCACCCGTCATCAGCCACGCCGTCTCGGCCGGCAGCACGTGCGGCAGCAGCTCGCCCCGCTCGCCGGCCGCCGTCAGCACCACCTCCAGCCGGGCGATCCACCCGGGCGTGGCACCGCCGCTGAGGTCACCGAACACGTCCTGGCCGAGCGAGAGCCGCGCACCCGCGCTCAACAGCCGGTCCCGCGGCATGAGATGCGCGACGACCATCCCCAGGTCGACGAACTCCTGGAGCTTGCAATGCCGTTCGGGGATCTCGTCCTGACCGAACTGCTCCTCCACGACGCCCTGCGCGAGCTCCCGCTTCGACGCGAAGTGGAAGTACACCGCACCCCGGGTCACACCCGCGCGGGCGACCACCTCGCCGATCGTCGCCCCCTCGTACCCGTGCTCGTCGAAGACCGAGGCCGCCGCCTCCAGGATCAGCCGACGCGTCCGGATCGCCCGCTCCTGCCGCACCACCGTAACCACCCCGCCCGAAACGCTCGGCAAACAAAACCAAACACCCTGTATCTTACCCGCCGGTCAACCGGAGATCCCTCCTCCCCAGGTCGTATGCACCCGCCTTCGAGCGCCTTCGGGTGAAGGAAAACCGCGTGGACGGCACAGGGCCGGAAAGCGACCGCCACCCCTCCCCCGGCCGACAGAGCCGGAATCCGGCTCCCCACTTCCGGCCGCATCCCACCGAAAACGGCCCGCCGTGATAATGCACCTGTCACCCCACCCTTGGGGATTCCTTTGCAGGCCAGGCGGTATCCGCTCCAGGTTCGGGCCACCCGGACGGCCATCACGCGGCACCCGGAGCGACCGGCCGGCCACGCTCGGCCGCCAACGAACCTTCGTTCGGGCTCCTTGAAAACCAAACCGGAAGGTACGTATCTTACGAGCCCTGAGCAGCCCACCCCGCCCGCCACGGCCTTCCGGAGCGCTCCCATGACCCTGCTTGCCTACCGCGCCCCCGCCATCTCCCGCGCCGCCGGCGCGGACCACGGCACCACCCCCGGCCGCACCGCCGGGCCGTCCGTGCCGACCGGACCGGCACCGCGCCTGACCAGCACCGTTGCCAAGGAGTACGTCCACCGGGCCTGTCACGCCGAGGTCTTCCTCACCGGCAGCGAGCAGCTGAACGAGACGACCTTCGCCGTCACCGCGCAGTGGCCGCGCGCCCACACCTTCTTCACCACCCCCGACGGAACCCGGCACGACCCGATCCAGGCCGCTGAAACGATCCGTCAAGCCGGGCTCTACCTCGCACACACCCGGTTCGGCGTCCCACTCGACCACAAGTTCATGATGTGGAACCTCGACTACACCACCCGCCCCCGCCAACTGCTCATCGGTGCGGCGCCCACCGACCTCACCATCGAGGCCAGACTCGTCCCACAGCCGCGCCGGACCGGCACCACCATCGACTTCACCCTCAGCACCGTCATCCGACGCGGCGCCCACCTCGCCGCCACCGGACACGCACGGTTCACCACCGTGCCGGACTCCACCTACCGGAGGCTGCGCGGGGCTCACCGCGAGGCCGGCCCGGCACCCGCCGTCTCCGGCGAGCCGCTGACCCCGGGCCGAGTGGGTCGGATCCGCCCCTGCGACGTCGTCCTGACCCCGGCCGACGCACCCGGGACCTGGCACCTCACCCCCGACCTCTGGCACCCGATCCTCTTCGACCACGCCAACGACCACATCCCCGGCATGGTCCTGCTGGAGGCCGCCCGCCAGGCCACCAACGCGCTCGTCTCACCGGCCACCGTCATCCCCGCCTCCGCCGCGACCACCTACCACCGGTACGCCGAGCACGACGCCGCCACCACGATCACCGCCCGGCACACCCCCGGTGACGACCCGGACGCCCTCACCACCACCGTCACCGGCCACCAGAACGGCGAGCCGATCTTCACCACCGTCGTGACCGGCCACGCCGACCAGCGATGACCGGCACCGCCGGGCGCTGACGGGCGCCCGGCGGCCCCGACCAGTCCCGGCCCGGGCGGACCAGCCCTGACCGGCGCGAACCGCCGGCCGCCCCACCGCCCCACCCGGCCCGTCCGACCTCCCCGGTCGGGCGGGCCGTCGGCCCGTCGGAGACGAACCCCTCCCACGGACTGGCACCGGACGAACACCTGCGCGAGGATGTCAGCCCTTGGATTCGCAGTGACCGGGAGTACACCGTGCGTGAAGTCGCTTCGCACCAGAACGAGTTGATCAGACTGACGGACCGCCCCGGCACCGACGACGCCACCGGGCACGAGGGGCGCACCGGCGGCCGGAGCGTACGGGTGCGGGTGCTGGGGCGACACTCGCCGGGCTCCCTGCTCGGCCACGACTGGCTGGACTGCGAGATCACCGTCACCGCCGACTCGGTCCGCGGGCAGTTCGTCACGTTGGTGACGGAGCATCAGCTGGCGCTTTGGGAAGCCGCCCTGGAACGGCTGGCGCAGCGCGAGGCGGTGCGCTGGCTGGACGAGGAGCACGGCCCGGAGCTGCGGATCGAGCCGGGGCGACCGGGCGGGCTCTGGGTGACCGTCTCCGACGCCGAGGACTCCGGGGTCACTCTCCGGGTCGCCCTTTCCCCCGCCCCCGGCTGGCTGGACGAGCAGCGCGCCCTGCTCGAACTCGTCCGGGACGCCTACCCGTTCGAGGTGGTCGAGGTCGCCCCCGGCGTCCACACCTGGCGTGGGCAGCAGACAGCCGAGCACTGACCCACCGTCAATGTCTTTCTGAAGAAGGGGCTGACGCCCGGCGCAGCGAGCCGCCGGGCGGGGTGCGCAGGAGCAGCCGCACAACACGGGCGGCGAGCTGGACGACGGGGCCGACCGACAGTCGGCCCCGGGCGGCCGGGCGCCGACCGGCCGCGGCCCGGCCACCGCCGATAATGGCGACATGATCGAGAAGCAGCTCCGCGTCGTCCTCGCCGAGGACTCGGTGATCCTCCGGGACGGCATGGTCGAACTCCTCACCGCGCGTGGGTGCGCCGTGGTCGCCACCGCCGGGACGGCCCCCGAACTGATCGCCGCCGTCGCCGAGCACCGGCCCGATGTGGCCGTGGTCGACATCCGGATGCCGCCCAGCCACACCGACGAGGGCATCCGCGCCGCCGTCGAGCTCCGCTCCACCTCGCCGGACGTCGGCATCCTGGTCTTCTCCCAGCACGTCGAGACCGCCTGGGCGGCCCGGCTGCTCGCAGGTGGCGCCGCCGGCGTCGGCTATCTGCTCAAGGAACGCGTCGCCCGCACCTCGGAGTTCGTGGACGCGCTGCACCGGGTGGCGGCCGGCGGCACGGCGCTCGACCCGGAGATCGTGAACGGCCTGATGCACGGCGGGCGGCGAAGCCGTGTCGACGCGCTCACCCCGCGCGAACGGGAGGTGCTGGAGCTGATGGCGCAGGGCCACTCCAACCGCTCGATCGCCGGGCTGCTCGTGGTCTCGGAGCGGGCGGTGGAGAAGCACGTCGCCGCCGTCTTCGCCAAGTTCGACCTGCCGGCGACCGAGGCCGACAACCGGCGCGTCAAGGCCGTCCTCACCTACCTCGCCGAGAACGGCGGCTGAGCCGGGAGCAGCGGCCTCGCGGACGGCCGTACCGCGGCCACCCGTCACAGGCGGCTCGGCAGTTCTGCGGTGACCGTCGTCGGCCCGCCCGGCGGGCTGTCCACCCGCAGCACCCCGTCCACCGCCGCGAGCCGTTCGGCCAGGCCTGCCAGGCCCGAGCCCGAACCGGAGCTCCAGCCGGAGCCAGAGCCCTCGCCCGGGGCGGCGCCCCCGCGGCCGTCGTCCCGCACCGTCAGCCGCACCCGCCCGTCGGCTGCGCTCGCCGTGAGCTCCGCCGCCGCCGCGCCGCTGTGCTTGGCGACGTTGGTCAGCAACTCGGCCGCACAGAAGTAGACGGCCTGCTCGATCGCCTCGTCCGGCCGCTCCCTCAGGTCCAGCCGTACTGTGACCGGCACCGGCGCGGTGGCGGTGAGCCCGGGCAGCGCCTGGGCGAGGCCGCCGTCCAGCGCCACGGGGTGGATGCCCCGGGTGAGCCGGCGCAGTTCCGCGATGGTGTCGTCGGTCTGCCGCCGGGCCCGGTCGACCAGGGTGCGCAGGCGCTCGGTGTCCGGAGCGCCGGGCTGGGCGGCCTGCTCGGGCGGGCCGGGCGGCCCGGGCTGGGCGTCGCCGACGGCCGCACCGGTGACGTCGCCGGTGACCGCCCCGAGGGCGTCGTCGGCCAGCGAGAGGGTGATGGCGAGCGCGACCAGGTGCGCCTGCGTCCCGTCGTGCAGATCGCGTTCGAGGCGGCGCAACCGGTCGGTGTTCTCGGCGAGCAGGGTGGCCCGGGCGGTCTCCAGCTCGCGCACCCGTTCCTGCGACCGCACCGGGCCGAGCAGCAGCCGGGCGAGGCCCCGATTGGCCGCGCTCACCGCCCGCAGCGCCGCCGGCACCGCCGCCAGGACGGCGAGCCCGGCCGGGGCCCCGGCCACGTCCAGCCAGCCGACCGGTCTGGGCCCGGGCTCCAGCAGCCGCACCCACAGCGGGAAGCCCGCCAACCAGACGCAGCTGAGCGGCAGTCCGACCGCGACCAGGAAGCCGAGCACCCCCAGTGGCAGCCGCAACAGCAGGTAGAGCAGCGCCCGCCAGGCCACCGGGTCGGTCAGCACCGCCCGGCCCCGGGCGATCGCCCCGGACGGCCGGGGCAGCGTGCCCGGGGCCGGCACCCGCTCGCCGAGCAGCCGCGCGACCAGTCGCCGGTGCAGCCCACCCAACCCGCGCGCCCCGGCCAGAGCCGCCACCACGAACGGCAGCCCGAGCACGGTGAGCGAGAGCAACGCCCCGGCATAGAGCACGGCCACGGCATAGGCCCCGCCGAGCACGCCGACCGGCAGCCCGAGCAGCGCGAAGGCCAACTCGCCACCGCGCACCGACAGATACCGCCGACGCTCAGCCACCGTCCACCTCACCACTCCCACTCACCGCACTCACCGCACTCACCGCACTCACCGCTTCGACGACACACCCAGGCGGCTTCGACCCGGCCCCACCACAGCCGGCGAAGGGCGCGCTCACCCCCGCTCACCCCCGACCGCCTCCGCCGCACGCCCCCGGATCGCCCGCAGACCGGTGCCCAGGATCCCCGGTACCGTCAGCACCGCCGCGCCCGCCACCACCCAGCCGCACGCAGCACCGGGCACCACCGGCAGCACCGACCCCGTCACCGCCCGGGCGAACGCCCCCGAGGCGACGGCCGCCACCGCCGCACCCAGCAGCACGCCGACCGCCGTGGTGAGGGCCGCCTCGACGGACAGCATCCGCAGCAGTTGCCGCCTGGTCGCGCCGACCAGGCGCAGCAGCGCGAACTCGCGCCACCGGTCGGCCGTCAGGGCGACCAGCGTGTTGACGGTGGAGACGGCCGCGAAGCAGACCAGCATCCCCAGTTCCGCCTCACGCAGCCAGACGTCCGTCGCCTTGGTGACGCTGGTCGCGGCACCGGTCGTCCGGACCACGTGTTCGGCGGTGCTCGTCATGATCGACATGGTGCCCGACAGCCCGACCAGGAGCGCGACCGGCACCACGGCCGAGGAGAGCCGGGCCGCGTAGCCGCGCAGGTTGGCGTCGGCGAGCCAGCCCGCCCCGGGGGCCAGCACCCGTAGCGGCGCGCCGAGCACGGCGGCCACGGCTCGGGCCGCGAGCGGCCCGAGCAGGGCGAGGGCGACCAGCAGCACCAGCGAGCCGAGCATCGCCGCCTGCCCCGCCTTGTCCAGTTCACCGGCCCCTCTGGTGGCGGCGAGCCGCAGCAGCAGCACCCCGCCCGCCAGGACGGCCAGTCCGGCCAGCACCCGCAGCACGCCCGTGCGCCGCTGGCCCGAGGTGTCGGCGGTCAGCGCGGCGGCCGGGGTGAGCCGGGTGATCCGTCGGGTGGCGAGGGCGGTGGCGGCCAGGCCGACCAGCAGCGCCACCGCCAGTGCGACCAGCATCGGCACCGGCGTTCCGGGGATCCGCAGACCGGGCGCGGCCAGCCCGCGCCGTTGGAGCGCGGCGAGGAAGCCCCGGGCGGCGAGGGTGCCCGCCGCGCCGCCGGGCACGGCTGCCAGCAGGACGGTCGCCGTGACCTGGGCCCGCACCAGCCGGCGCACCTGACGGGGTGTCGCGGCGACCGTGCGCAGCAGGGCGAGGTCACGGTGCTGCTGGCGGAGGGTGAAGCCGAGCGCGTTGACCACGACGAACAGCGCGACCAGGACGGCGATCTCACCGAACGCCCCCGCGATCAGCAGCAGGCCCGGCCCGGCCACCGCCCGGCGGGCCACCTCGGCGGGGGCCGTGGCCTGGGCGGCGACCAGCGAGCCGAACAGCGTCACCGTCGCCACCGCCAGGAACAGCGCCACCGCCAGCCCGGCGAAGGCGGCCGGCCGGCGCCGGATCTGGCCGACCGCCAGGGAGAGGACGGGGCTCATCGCGCTCCCCCGCCCAGCCGGCTCAGCCGCTCGCCGACCTGTGCGGCGGTCGGCCGGTCGAGCTCCTCCACCAGCAGCCCGTCGGCCAGCAGCAGAACCCGGTCCGCGTAGCCGGCGGCCACCGGGTCGTGGGTGACCATCACGCACGTCCGCCCGTCCACGTCCACACCGGAACGCAGCAGGTCGAGGACATCGTGCCCGGTCGCCCGGTCGAGCGCGCCGGTCGGCTCGTCCGCGAACAGCACGGCCGGCCGCGCGACCAGCGCCCGGGCGATCGCCACCCGCTGCTGCTGGCCGCCGGACAGTTGCCCGGGCCGGTGCCGCTCCCGCCCGGACAGGCCGACCCTGGTGAGCGCCTCCCGCACCTGCGCCCCGTCCGGCCGCGCCCCCGCGAGCCGCCCGGGAAGTTCGACGTTCTGCGCGACGGTCATCGCGGGCATCAGGTTGAACGCCTGGAACACGAACCCCACCCGGGTGCGGCGCAGCTGTGCGAGCCGCCGCTCGGGCAGCCGGGACACCTCCGTCCCGCCCCAGCGGACGGTGCCCCGGGTGGGGCGGTCCATCCCGGCGAGGCAGTGCAGCAGCGTCGTCTTGCCGGAACCGGAGGGCCCCATCACCGCCGTGAACGTCCCCGGCGCGAAGGACACGGACACCCCCCGCAACGCCCGGACGGCGGCCGTGCCCCGCCCGTACTCCCGGTGCAGCCCGTCCCCGGTCAGGGCCGCGCCCGCCACCTCACCGCTCGCCGCCGCGGCGGCTGTCGTCATCCCGTTCATGCCCTCCATCCTGGACATGAACGGCCGCATGATCGATTGGGCTGGCCCCCCGATTCGGGGTTCGGAAAACCGAACCCCGCAGGTGGGGTGCCCGGGTCGATGAAGTCCTCGATGCAGCGTGATGTGGAGGCCGGCCGTCCGATCGAACTGGACGCCATCGGCGGCGCCGTCCTGCGGGCCGCCGCCGCACACGGAGTCGAAACCCCGGCCCTCGCCGCACTGGTGCGCGACCTCTCCGACCCGGCCGACCGGTAGCACTTCCAGCCGACTTCACGTCACGGAGCAGCGCCCTTGACGTGAAGTCGGCGAGGTCGAAGTCACGTCGAGCCCGGAATCTGACATTCCATCAACTCCCTTTCCTGGCCGACAGTAAAGGTTCACCCATGATTCACCCGATCGGGCGGAACCACGAGCGGGCGATCAGGCGTTGTTGCCGGCGGGAGGGATACAGACATGACAAGGAAACCGTACCGAATGGCCGCCGCCGCACTCGCGCTGCTCGCCACCGCTCCACTGCTCAGCGCGTGCAAGGACGTCGACCAGGCACTCGACTGCGGCAAACAGGCCGTCAGCATCACCGGCGACATCCAGGATCTCGCCTCATCGGCCATCAACGTCGGCCAACTCACCGACCAGGACCGCCGCAAACACACCTCGGACGCCCTGAAGAAGGTCGGCGACGACATCAAGAAGCTCCGCGACCACAACAGCGGGGACAAGCTCGACAAGGCCACCGACAAGTTGAACAAGGCCGTCTCCAGCGCCCAGGACAACGTCTCCAAGGGCAAGATGCCCGACATCGGGGCGATCACCGACGCCGCCGGCGACGTGACCAGCGCCTGCGCCGGGTCCTGAGCCACCTACCGCACCGCCCGCTCCCGGCCCCGCACCCGCGGGGCCGGGGGCAACCCGGGGCCCGCCCCGGCCTGTCGCCACCGACCGGGCCCCGCCAGGCGGTAGGAATGGCACCGGGGCCGAACCGCACCACGGAGGCCCCGGTGAACCACCCCATCCTCGACCAGATCCGCGACCTACGGGCCGAGTTGGCGCCCGGCGACGCCGCCCCGGCACTCGTCACGGCGCTCGCCGACGGCACGGCGCCCTGCTCGGCCCTGGCCGAACTCGCCGCCCAGCAGCACCGGATCATCGCCTCCAACCGGCGCGGCCTGCTGCTGCTCGCCACCCGCAGCGCCGACCTTCCGGTGAGCGCCTGGTTCGCCACCCTCGCCGAGGGCGAGAGCGCCGCGCTGCGCACCCTGCCCGGCCTCGCCGCCGCCTGCGGCCTCGACCCGGACGAACTCACCGCGCGGCCGCCGCTGCCCGGCTGCCAGGCCTACCCCGCCTACCTCGCCTACCTCGCCTGGCTCGCACTGAACGGCGAGCCCGCCGCCGCGGCCGCCGCGCTGGTCGCCAACTTCGCGGCCCGGGGTAAATGTACAGACTTCCACCTCGGTCCTGGCCAGCGGAAACGCGAACGGCCCGCCAGCTACGCGCTCGTCGCGTGAGCCCGAAGGCCCGCTCCGTCGGTCTTCCGAGCGGTCGGCGGGGCGGGCGCTCAGCCCGTCACTGACGGAGGTCTGGGGCTCCGGGAGCGGCGGCGTCTTGGGGGTCCGTGGGAACGGGATTGCCCTGGTCGTCCAGCCACCCACCGATCGTGCTGGTCTGGGACCGCCTGAACACCCACAACTCCCACGCCATGCGCGAGTTGGTCGCCGCACGTGCCAGGCTGACCGTCTTCCTGCTTCCCGCCTACTCGCCCGACCTCAACCCCGTCTTGCGGTGGTGGTAATCCTGGCCGCGGCCCCGTCACGGATCCGGCGGATCGCGATCGTGTGCAGGGGCCCGGGCTGGCAGCCGGGTGCGCGTGGTGCCGGTCGCGGCCAGTGCTGTCCTCGACCACACCGGGCCCTGAACTCGGTTGGTGAAGTGGTGCTCGGTCGGGAAGCGGGTGACGTCGCCGACGCGCCCGGTGATCTTCGCGGCCGGCACGGTGGGAGATCAACACGAACAACGCCATCGCGGCTCCTGCGAGCCGATGACGGCTCCGGCAGATCGGGGTCCTCGGCACAGCAAAGTTCGTGCAGTCGGGTGGATCTGGCGCGCCGGATTCGTCGCACCGGACGAACGGACCGTACGGCAAACCTCATAGGGTCGCCAGCAGCGAGGCCAGGAGGCGAACTATGCGAACACTGTTGCGGGGCGGTCGCGTCATTGACCCGGCTACGGGCTTTGACGGCACGGCTGACGTGCTGGTCTCCGATGGCAAGGTCGTTGCCGTCGGACCAGGGCTGCCAGCATCCGACGACCAGGTCGAAATCGATGTCGGCGGGTACATCGTCGGGCCCGGGTTCATCGATCTGCACAGCCACGTGCACTCCATCGCGGGCCAGCGGCTGCAGGCGATGGACGGTGTCACGACGGCGCTCGACCTGGAAGCCGGGCTGATGCCCGTCGAACGGGCCTATGCCGAGGCGGCCGCAGCGGGACGCCCGCTCCACTACGGCTTCTCGGCTTCCTGGGGCTCGGCGCGGGCCAAGGTGCTCGCCGGTATCGAGCCGGACGCGAACATCAACAGCGGGCTTGCCGTACTCGGCAATCCGGCCTGGCAGCGGTCCTCGTCGCGGGCCGAGCTGACCGCCTGGCTCTCCCTTGTGGAGGGTGAGCTGGCGGCGGGCGCGCTCGGCGTCGGCGTACTGCTCGGGTACGCCCCGGCGAGTGATCCGGCCGAGTTCCTGGCGTTGGCGAAGCTGGCCAAGCAGGCCGAAGCACCCACGTATACGCACGTCCGCGAGCTGGTCGAGATAGACCCGGCCACGCCGGTCGACGGGACGCAGGAGATCGCGATCGTCGCGGCCGAGACCGGTGCCGCGATGCATCACTGTCACGTCAACAGCACGTCCGGACGGCACGTCGACCGGGTGCTCGCCGCGCTGGAGTCGGCCCGTTCGGCCGGCTCGCGGGTGACGGTCGAGGCCTATCCCTACGGTGCGGGCAGCACCGGCATCGGCGCGGCGTTCCTTTCGCCCGAGCGGCTCAAGATGAAGGGTCTCGACCCGACGCGCGTGCTGATGCTGGAGACCGGCGAGCGGATCGCCGACGAGGCCCGGCTGCTGCAGGTCCGCGCCGAGGACCCGGGTGCACCGTGCATCCTCGAGTTCCTCGACGAGGAGAACCCGAAGGACCGGGACCTGCTGCACCGGACGCTCGCTTTCCCGGATTCGATCGTCGCGAGCGACGCCATGCCGGTGTACTGGCATGGCGCCGGCAACGAATCCACCGCATGGCCGCTGCCCCCTGGCGGTGTGACGCACCCGCGCACGGCGGGCACGTTCTCCAAGTCGCTGCGGTTGATGGTGCGCGAGGCCGGGGTCTGGACATGGCTGGAGGCGTTCCGGCGCTGCTCCTACCTGCCCGCGCGGGTGCTGGATCAGGTCGCGCCCGGCGCGCGGACCAAGGGCAGGCTGAACGTCGGCGCGGACGCGGACATCGTCGTCCTCGACCCCGCCACCATCACCGACACGGCCACGTACTTCGATTCGACCCGGCCCGCGATCGGCGTCCGGCACCTGTTCGTCGCGGGTACCCAGGTGGTCCGCGACGGGCAGCTGCTCGCCGACGCGTACCCTGGCCAGCCGCTGCGGGGGGAGCCACGGTAGTGGAATTCAGCTTGGAAGCTCTGCTCACCGACATCGAAGCACTGGTGTGCTGCGAATCCCCGTCATGCGACCTCGACGCGGTGGCGCGCAGCGCCGAGGTGCTCGCGGGCCTCGGCAGGAAGTTGCTCGGCGTGGAGCCGGAGCGGATCGTCCTCGACGGCCGGACGCATCTGCGCTGGCGGTTCGGCAAAGGCCCGGCGCGCGTGCTACTGCTCGGCCACCACGACACGGTCTGGCCGATGGGTTCGCTGGAGACGCACCCTTTCTCCGTGGCCGACGGGGTCTTGCGGGGACCGGGCTGCTTCGACATGAAGGCGGGCGTCGTGATGGCGCTTCACGCGGCCGCCGCGTTGCCGTGCCGGGCCGGATTGTCCATTCTGATCACTGGCGACGAGGAACTGGGCTCGCCGTCGTCGCGAGGGCTGATCGAGGCAGAGGCCCGCGGCTGCGAGGCGGCGTTGGTGCTGGAGGCTTCGGCGGACGGCGGCGCGATCAAGACCCGGCGCAAGGGCGTTTCGCAGTACCGGATCGACGTGACCGGCCGCGCCGCGCACGCCGGTCTCGAACCGGAGAAGGGGATCAACGCCGGGATCGAGATCGCCCACCAAACCCTCGCGGTCGCCGCGCTCGCCGATCCGGAGCGCGGGACCAGCGTGGTGCCGACACTGCTGGCGGCCGGCACGACGGTCAACACCGTGCCGGCGACGGCCATGGTCCAGGTCGACGTGCGGGTATGGGACGAGGACGAACAGCTCCGCGTCGACCGGGCGGTGCGGGCGTTGCGACCGGTGCTGGCGGGCACACAGGTGCGGATCAGCGGCGGCGTCAACCGTCCGCCGCTGGATGCCGCTTCCTCGGCCGCCTTGTTCGGGCTGGCGCGGGAACTGTCCGCGGGCATAGGGCTGCCGGAATTGACCGAGGCGCCCGTCGGCGGTGCTTCGGACGGCAACTACACCGCGGGGCTGGGAGTTCCGACTCTCGACGGTCTCGGAGCGGTCGGTGGCGGGGCACACGCGGATCACGAACATGTCCTGATCGAAGAATTGCCAGGGCGGACAGAATTGCTGTTCGCACTGGTGGAAAACGTGTTGGCGAAGGGGAGTCCGTCGACTCCGAAGAATGCGGCGGACTGTTCCGGTCGAGCCCGACGGTGACCTTCCGGGGCCACCGAGAAAGGAGCATCCCGTGACGGATCTTTCGATGAATTCACAACGACCAATCACATCGGAGGCCTGTGGTGAGGCGGTCGCGGCCGCGCGGGCGGCGGCCACCGCGTCAGGGGTCGAGGTGCGAGAGATCCATGAGATCGCCGAACTGGCCGCGATCGGAGTGCTTTTCGAGAAGATCTGGCGGTCGGCGCCGGGCACTCGGCCGGTGACCACGGAGCTGCTGCGCGCACTGTCGGCGGCGGGGAACTACGTGGCCGGCGCGTTTTCCGGCGGCGACCTGCTCGGCGCGTGCGTCGGGTTCTTCGAGAATCCCGGAAAGGGCAGTCTGCACAGTCATATCGCAGGAGTCGCCCAGGCCGGCGCAGGGCGCGGAATCGGGTATGCGCTGAAAATGCACCAGCGCGGCTGGGCATTGACCCAAGATGTTTCGACCATCAAGTGGACGTTCGATCCGCTGGTGCGCCGCAACGCCTATTTCAACCTCGGCAAACTCGGCGCGCTGCCTGTGCAGTACCTGCGCGACTTCTACGGGCCGATGAAGGACGGCATCAACGGTTCGGGCGACACCGATCGGCTGATGGCGTCCTGGGACCTGGCCGGCACGGCAGTACGGGCCGCCGCGTTCGGTGAGCCCATCCGGACCGACACGAAGACCCTGCTCGACCGCGGCGCCGCGGTTGCGCTCTCGGTGGACGCCGACGGCGGCCCGGCGGCGGGCTCGGCAGATGCCCCGGTGGTGGTCGTCGCCATCCCCGCCGACATCGAAGGCTTGCGCGGCACCGACCCCGGCAAAGCAGCTGCGTGGCGGGCCGCGCTGCGCGAAACGCTCGGCGGATTGATGTCTTCCGGGGGCCGGGTGACCGGCTTCGACCGGGCCGGTTATTACGTGATTTCCAAGGAGGAGCAGTGAAACTCAGCGGTGTGGAACTGCGCCGGGTGCAGATGCCACTCGTCGCCCCGTTCCGGACTTCGTTCGGCACACTGTCCGTACGCGAGCTCCTGCTGCTGCGGGCGGTGACGCCGACGGGCGAGGGCTGGGGCGAGTGCGTGACGATGGCCGGCCCGTTGTACTCGCCGGAGTACAACGACGGCGCCGAGCACGTGCTGCGCCAGTACCTCATCCCGGCGCTGCTGGCCGCGGAGGACGTCACGGCGGCGAAGGTGACGCCGCTGCTGGCCAGGTTCAAGGGCCACCGGATGGCGAAGGGCGCGCTGGAGATGGCGGTGCTCGACGCCGAACTCCGCGCGAGCGAGCGCTCCTTCGCGGCCGAGCTGGGGTCGGTGCGGGACACCGTGCCGTGCGGTGTTTCGGTCGGGATCATGGACACGATCCCGCAGTTGCTCGACGTCGTGGACGGGTACCTGGACGACGGCTATGTGCGGATCAAGCTGAAGATCGAACCGGGCTGGGACGTCGAGCCGGTGCGCGCGGTCCGCGAACGCTTCGGCGACGACGTGTTGCTGCAGGTGGACGCCAACACCGCCTACACCCTGGGCGATACGCCGCAGCTGGCCCGCCTCGACCCGTTCGGCCTGTTGCTGATCGAGCAGCCGCTGGAAGAGGAGGACGTCCTCGGCCACGCCGAATTGGCGCGCCGGATCAAGACGCCCATATGCCTGGACGAATCGATCGTGTCGGCGCGCGCGGCGGCGGACGCGATCAAACTGGGCGCGGTCCAGATCGTGAACATCAAGCCCGGCAGGGTCGGCGGTTACCTCGAAGCGCGGCGGGTGCACGACGTCTGCGCGGCGCACGCGGTTCCGGTGTGGTGCGGCGGAATGATCGAGACCGGCCTCGGCCGGGCGGCGAACGTCGCGCTGGCCTCGCTGCCGGGCTTCACGCTTCCCGGGGACACCTCCGGGTCCGACCGGTTCTACCGGAGCGACATCACCGAGCCGTTCGTGGTGTCCGACGGGCACCTGCCGGTGCCGACCGGTCCGGGCCTCGGCGTGACGCCGATTCCGGAGCTGCTCGACGAGGTGACCACTGCGAAGGCCTGGATCGTTTCGTAGCCTGGCACGAATTCCGCGGATAGATTGACCTGATCGAACCATCCGGCTGGGCCGTGGCTGGATCTACCCTCGGGGAGTGCTGATGCCCGTGCCGAACAAGCCGCACACGAGTCTGGGACGCGTCCTCGAAGCCCTCGGGGACGTACTCCTCGAACCGGTCGCTGTCGGACGGGACACCCGGCGGCAGCTCGGCGGCGTGGTGATCCACGATCCTTACGAGGACACCGAGTTCCCAGCCGGGGCGGTCGTCCTCGGGGTCGGCCTGCGCGAAACCGACGAGATCGCGAAGCTGCTGCACACCGTCGGCGAACGCGGGGGCGCCGCGCTGGTCGTGCGGTCGCCGGTCTCCGCGTCGAAGGAACTGGTCCGGGCGGCCGACTCCACCGGGGTCGCGCTGCTCGGGCTGGCCGGCGGAGCGTCGTGGGCGCAGCTCGCCGCGATACTCCGCACGTTGCTCGCCGAGGGCGACGTCGGCGATGTTTCCCCGCAGTCACTCGGCGGGATGCCGTCCGGCGATTTGTTCGCGCTCGCCAACGCGGTCGCCGCACTGCTGGATGCGCCGGTCACCATCGAGGACCGCAACTCGCACGTGCTCGCGTTCTCCGGCCGCCAGGACGAGGCCGATCCTTCCCGCGTCGAAACGATTCTCGGCCGCCAGGTGCCCGAACGCTTCACCCGCCAGCTGGAGAAGGAAGGCGTTTTCGAACGCCTCTACCGGGACCAGCGGCCGGTTTACGTCTACCCGGACGGCTACGACGAGAACATCGTGATGCCCAGGGTCGCGGTCGCGGTCCGAGCCGGCGACGAGGTCCTCGGCTCGATTTGGGCCGCAGTCGACAATGAGCTCAGCGAAGAACGTACCTCCGCGTTGGTCGACGCCTCGAAGATTGTTGCGCTGCACATGCTTCGGCTGCGCGCAGGTACCGATGTCGGGCGCCGGTTACGGGCCGATCTGGTGAGCACCGCGCTCGAAGGAGGCTCCGGCGCGCCGGAAGCCATCGCCCGCCTCGGACTGCTGGGGCAGCCCACCATCGTGCTCGCCATGGGACTCCTCGAGGCCCCCGACGACGACCTCCGGCTCGTCGCGGAGCGCCAGCGAGTCGCCGACGCGTTCGCCATGCACCTCAGCGCCGTCCAGCCCCGGTCGGCGGTGGCGCTGGTCGGCGATGTCGCGTACGGCATCGTCCCGATGCCCGGGAACCAAGGCGATTGGCGCGAACGCTCGGTACGCGTCGCGTCGACCTTCCTGGAACGCACCGGCCGCGGGGCCGCCGCCGCGATCGGCGTCGGACCGCTCGCGCTCGACGGCTCGGGCCTGCGCGCGTCCCGCGACGGGGCCGACCGCGCGTTGCGCGTGTTGCTCGCCAACGGCGGCACAAAGCGAATGATCACCGCCGAAGACGCGCATATCGAAGCGCTACTACTCGAATTGGCGGACCTTTCCGCGGCACGCGGGGATGTCGCGACCGGGCCGATCGCGCGGCTGCTGGCCTACGACACGAAACACCAATCGCAGCTCGTGCACACGCTGCGGTGCTGGCTCGATTCTTTCGGCGACATCGGCGTCGCGTCCACCGCCGCGTACGTGCATCCGAGCACATTCCGGTACCGGTTGCGCCGGGTCGCGGAGGTCGGCGGAATCGATCTCGACAACCCGGGAGACCGGTTCGCGGCGATGGTGCAACTACATTTGCTGGCACGGGGGGAAAAGCACTGCCGGTTTGAAAGGCTTGACAAGGCCCGGTCGCTCCAACCCTCCGAGCGTTCCGGCTTCCTTCGCCGACGTGTGCCGTCATAGCCCCAAATAACGCCTGACTGACCCTCGGGCCGTCGGCGTCACGCTGCTTCGATGGGTTCGAAACGGACGGTCAGACCCAGGGCATTGGCCTGGTACTCCAGCAGGACTTCGCGAGCGAAGGCGACGGCCACCGGTATCTTGAACACCCACGCCAGCACCACCGGGTCGTCGCCGCCCACCGACACGTCCGGTCCGTCCGGCACGCCGACCTCGCGAGCGGGCAGCAACCCTTCCGTGCCGGCTTCGGCGAAGACGGCTTCGATCCGTTCGCGGATCTCGCTCAGGGGGACACCCGTCGGTCGGCGCGCCCGGTGTGGAGGAACCGGGCGCGGCCGGTGCCGTCATCGCCGACGAACGCGTGTGCCCTGTAGAGACCCGGGAACTCCGGGGCGATGGCGACGAACGTGTCGTCGAGGTAGGGCAGCAGTTCATGCTTTGCCGGCGGCGCACCGCCAAGGTCGGCGAAGATCCCCTTCGGGGTGCGCTCGATCCACAGCGTGCCGTCTTCCGCCGTGACGACGTTATCGGCGACCATCGACGAGTACTCGCCCACGTACCGGGACAGGTCGGCCTGGGCGGCCGCGGGGTTCGGCTGCGGCAGTGGCGGGAGCTTCACGTCGGCGAGTTCGTCGAGCAGCTTTCCAAAGACCTGGTGGTAGACGTGCACCGGCTGCCCGCCGTTGGTCAGCAACGCCACCGCGACGTTTCGCTCCGGCACCACGCGCAGGAAAGCCGACTGGCCGATCGTGCCGCCGTCGTGGCCGACCACCTCGCCGCCCTCCCAGCCGAAGAGCATCCAACCGACACCCCAGCGGCCGGCCATGATTCCGAGCGTGGGCACCTCCACCTGCGGCTCGCGCATCACGGCCAGCGACTCCGGCGACAGCACCCGGCCGCCGTCGTCGGCCTTGCCGTCGTTCAGGTGCATTCGGACGAAGGTCAGAAGGTCCCGCGGGCGCATCGCGAGCATCGAACCGGCCGGGGCGTTCGATGCGGTGAGTGCCCAGATCGGCGCGGGCACCGGCTCCTCGCCCGGCTGCGGGGCGACGTGGCCGACCGCGGCGCGGTAGCGGATCGCGTCGTGAGGACCAGTCGCGGCGTGGGTCAGGCCGAGCGGCACGAAGAGGTGGTCGCGCACGCAGTCGTCCCAGCACTTACCGCGCAGCACCTCGATGATGCGGCCGAGCACGCAGTAGCCGGCGTTGTTGTACGAGAACCGCTCGCCCGGCGGAAACAGCTGCGGCACGTCGGACAGCGTCGCGATGAGCTTCTCCACCGCGTCGGCGCCGCGCCCGGTGTCGGTGAAGACGTCGCCCTCGAAGCCGGCCGTGTGGCAGGTCAGCTGCCGGACGGTGATCGCGGCCGCGGCCGTTTCGTCGCCGAGCGCGAACTCCGGCAGGTAGTCGCGCACCGGCCGGTCGAGGTCGAGGCGGCCCTCGTCGACCAGTTGCATGATCAGGGTGGTCGTCCACACCTTGGTGATCGACCCGATCTGGAACAGCGAGTCCACAGTGGACTCCACCCCGGTGGCCTTGTTCAGGACGCCCGCCGCGTGATCGATCACCTCGCCGTCGGCGAGCACCGCGATCGCGGCGCCAGGAACCTGATGCTCGGCCAACAGATCGGCGAAGTTCTCCTGGAGCCAAGTCCGGATTTCATGGATTTTCGACATGCGCACCTTCTGTCCTCGTGAGGATGCTCCGACGTTTCCGGAATGCTAGGTCGGTGGCCTGCGTCACTTGTTCGTCCGGACCGAGGAGAGCGCGGGGAAAGTTCCTCCGCCCAGACGAATCAGGCAGTACACAGCGGTTCCACCGCCGTCGCCGCGGCGACGGCGGTGAATGTGGGGCGCTCGGTCACCGGGAACGGGCGTCCTCGGCACGGGTGGACACGGCGACCGGGTACCGGCCTCCGTCCCGGTACTCGACCACGCCGACCTCATTGCGCACAACAAGCAGCGCGCCGGCCTCACCGCTGGTCGTCATCGGGGAACCCGGACCGCAATCGGTGTGGCCAGACCTGCGGTTGCAGCCAGCGCCGGACGTCCGCGCATGCCTCGGAAGCGGCCCCCTGGCCGTGGCCCTGCCCGACAGAACTGCGCGGGCCGCTGTGTCTGCGTCGAGCGCGTCCGTCTTGCCGCGCGAACGCACTCTTCTTCTCCACCAGCGCAACTAGGGTCCAGGGTCTCCCGGGTCACGCCGACGGGCTGAACGGGCGCGGGGGGCCGAGGAGTTCGTCCCCCGCGCCCGATCGGCCTCGCTCAGGCCTGCCAGTGCGGCTTGCCGCTGACCATCCGGCAGTAGATCATTCCCCCGTTGGCGTCATGGGTGCTCTTGCCGAGATCGGCGTTGCGGCAGAACTGCCCGGCCGCGTAGCAGTTCCCGGCGTTCGAGCGGAGCTCGCACTCCGCGCCGCCGGCCGCCGCGGTGTGCTGCGGCTCCGGGGCGGCCGGCGGCTGGGCCGTGGTGGTCTTCGGCTGCGGCGCCTTCGGGGTGGGCGACGGCGCGTGGGTGCCGGGGGCCGCCGGGGCGGGGGCGGCCGGCGTGCTCGGCGCGGGGTCCGACGCGGGCGGCGGCGTGTCGGCCGGGGACGCGGCGGGCGGCGCCGCAGGCGGTGCGGCCGGCGGGGTCGACTGGGTGGTGGCGGCCGCCGGGGCGGTCACCGGGGGCGAGGCCTTGGCTCCGCCGTCGGCGGCCGACGGGTCGCAACCGGTCAGCGCCAGACCGACGGTGAGGACGAGTCCGGCGAAGCCGGCCAGGCCGGCGCACCGAAGCCCGCGTATGCGTGAAGGCATGGGTGGAGAACGCTCCGTTCCGTTTGGGTGAGGTGTGCGATTCAAGCAGAGCTCGCACACGATCCGTGCACGGATCTCCCACTCGTTGGCAGATCGAGATCTGCGCGCTACCGAGCGTCGCCGCCCTCCGGTCCGCCGTCACGCTGCGCCGAACCGCCGGCCGCCCCAACAGGGGTATAGCGCCGGAGCGCAGGGGAATCCGGCATGTTCCTGGCATGGCCAGCGGATCGCTACCGTTCCGGCAACCCCCACGCCGAACGAGGAGATCCCCCATGCTCCGCATCCGTGTGCTCGCGGTCGCCACCGCGCTCGCGGGCGTCGCCCTGACCGCCGCCCCCGCCGTCAGCGCGCCCGCTGACGACCCGTCCATAGTCGCCGCCCTCGCTTCCCCCGCGGCCCGGACGGCCCCGGCCCCGTCCGCGCTGCTCCCCGCACTCCAGCGCGACCTGGGCCTCTCGCCGCAAGCCGCCGCCGACCGGCTGGCCGGGGAGAGCCGGGCCGCCCGGGTTCGGACCGCGCTCGCCGGCGCCCTGGGCTCCCGCTGGGCCGGGGCCTGGGTCGAGGGGCCGGACGCCGCCCTGGTGGTCGCCACCACCGACGCCTCCGCCGCCCGGACGATCACCGCGCACGGCGGCCGGGCCACCGTCGTCCGCAACGCCCTGGCCGCCCTCGACGGGGCGAAGGCCGCGCTCGACCGGGCGTCCCGGGCCGCCACACCCACCGCCACGCCGTTCTGGTCCGTGGACGTCCGCACCAACGCCGTCGTGGTCCGGTCCTCCGACGGCGCCCGGACCGAGGACTTCCTGCGCCGCTCCGGGGTGGACCGCGCGCTGGTCCGGGTCGAACGGGCCACCGCCACGCCCCGGCCGCTGGCCGACCTGCACGGCGGCGACGCGTACTACATCGACAGCGCCGCCCGCTGTTCGATCGGCTTCCCCGTCACCCAGAACGGCCGGCCCGGCTTCGTCAGCGCCGGCCACTGCGGGCAGCCCGGTTCCAACGCGACGGCCTCCGACGGCAGTTCGATCGGCACCTTCCAGGGCTCGACCTTCCCCGGCAACGACTACTCCTGGGTGCAGGCGGGCCCGGGCTGGACGGCGCAGCCGCAGGTGAACGACTACGCGGGCGGCGCGGTGACGGTCGCCGGCTCGACCGAGCAGCCCGTCGGGTCCTCGGTCTGCCGTTCCGGCTCCACGACCGGCTGGCACTGCGGCACCGTCGAGGAGGTCAACGCCACCGTCACCTACCAGGAGGGCAGCGTCTACGGCGTCACCCGCACCAGCGTGTGCGCCGAACCCGGCGACTCGGGCGGGTCGTTCATCTCCGGCACCCAGGCGCAGGGCGTCACCTCCGGCGGCTCCGGCGACTGCACCTCGGGCGGCGAGACCTACTTCCAGCCCGTCAACCCGATCCTGAGCGCCTACGGCCTCACCCTGGCCACCGGCTGAGCGGCTGAGCGGCTGAGCGGCCGGGGGCCCGGCCGGGCCGCTCGCCGAGCCACGGGCCGCCGTGAGGACAGGACCTACGGCAGCCCCGCCGTCCGGCGCTCGAACACCTCGGGGCGCGCGGTCTCCAGGGCAGTGGCGACCGCGCCGAGGAGGACCGCCTCCTCCCCCAGCAGGCTCGGCGCGAGCGTCGGACGCATCGGGGCGATCCGGTGCAGGGTCTGCTCCAGCGGTTCCAGGAGCAGGTCCGCACTGTTGCCTATGCCGCCACCGAGGACCACCAGGTCCGGGTCCAGTACGGCGGACAACACCGCTACGGCGTAGGCGAGTTGGCCGGCCTCGCGGTCGACGGCCCGGACCGCCGCCGGGTCGCCGGCCCGGGCCCGTTCGAAGACCTGCTTGGCCGTGGGCGCGCCGCCCAGCCCGAGGTCCTGGGCGGTGCGCACCACGGCGTCCGCGGCGGCCTCCTGCTCGATGGTCGCCGGAGGCTCACCTGGGCGGGCGGGCAGTGGCACCAGGCCGATCTCGCCCAGCGCGCCGTGCGCGCCGAGCAGCAGTTCGCCGTCCTTGACCACGCCGACGCCCAGGCCGGTGCCGACCAGCAGGTAGGCGAACATCCGGCTGCCCCGGCCGGCGCCGAGGGTGTACTCGCCGAGCGCGGCCAGGTTGGCGTCGTTGGCGACGGTGACGGCCACCCCCAGGCCCTCCCCGATCCGGTCGAACAGACCGGGCCGGCCCCAGCCGGGCAGGCTGGTGGCGTAGCGCACGCCGCGCCGCTGCTCGTCCCACACGCCCGGGGTGCCGATCACCGCGTGCACGATGTCGCCGGCGGCCAGGCCCGCCTCGGCGATGGCCTCGTGGGCGGCGCCGACCACGGCGTCGGCGACGGCGTTCGCCGAGCGGCCCCGGTTGGCCACGTCGCGGCGGGCGACGACCGTCCCGGCGAGGTCCGCGACGGCGACCCGCAGCCTGGCCCGCCCGATGTCCACGCCGAGCACGTGCCCTGCGGCCGGGTCGACCTCGTACAGCACCGCGGTGCGGCCGCGCTCGGGGGCCAGCCGACCGGCCTCGCGGACCAGCCCGGCCTGCTCCAGGGCGGCCAGGGCGGCGGACACGGTGGGCTTGGACAGGCCGGTGTCCCGGGCGAGTTGGGCGCGCGAGGAGCCGCCGCCGGTGCGCAGCAGTTCGAGCAGCAGCCATTCGTTGTTGCTGCGCAGCCGCTGCCGGTTCCACGGCACTGCCGGGGCCCCGGCCGCCGGGCGGTGGGTCGGCAGGTGGCTGCTCATCGGTTCCTCCGGTCTGGGCGGGACGGCTGGCGGGCGGGCCGCGCCGGGTGGTGCCGGCACGGCCCGCGGCCTCCGGTGTCGGGTGCCGCCGCCCAAGTATGACCGGTGATCATTCCGTT
Organism: Kitasatospora sp. NPDC094016; assembly: GCF_040304045.1. Classification (NCBI taxonomy): domain Bacteria; kingdom Bacillati; phylum Actinomycetota; class Actinomycetes; order Kitasatosporales; family Streptomycetaceae; genus Kitasatospora; species Kitasatospora sp. NPDC094016. The sequence goes on along the minus strand of NZ_JBEOUK010000030.1, from coordinate 58,804 downwards.
CCCACCCCGGCGGCCGGCCCCGCGCCGCGCCGAGCCGCCCCGAGCGGGACCCTCGGACCCGTCAGGATCACCAGGCCCGTCGGACCTGTCGGACCTGTCGGGCCCGTCAGGCGTGTCAGACCCGGGCCGGACTCGTCAGACCACCCAGCCGCCCGTCATCCGCCGCACCGCCGAACCGTCCAGGTCGGCCAGCTTGGTGCCGGCGAAGGCCCGGGCCGCCTCGGAGGTCTGCACCCGCAGCGGCGGCCGCTCGGCGGTGAGGGCCGCGACGATCGGGGCGGCCGCCTGCTCCGGGGTCTGGGCCTGGGAGAAGGCCTTCAGCGTGCGGTCGACGTAGGCTCGCAGGGCGGGGGCGTACGGGCCGGCCGCGGCGGTCAGCGCGGGCAGGTCGACGGCCTGGTTGCCGATGAACTCGCTGGCGACGGCGCCCGGTTCGACGACGGTGACGTGCACGCCGACGGTGGCGGCGACCGGCGCCAGCGACTCCATGAAGCCCTCGACGGCGAACTTGGCGGCGCAGTACGCCTCGTTGAAGGGCTGTCCGACCACGCCGCCGACGCTGGTCACGGTGACGACCCGGCCGCCGGAGGCCCGCAGGTGCGGCAGTGCGGCCCGGGTGACCTCGACCACACCGAAGAAGTTCACCTCCATGGCGGCCCGCACCGGCGCCGTCCCGTCCTGCTCGATCGTGCCGACGTGGCCGGCGCCCGCGTTGTTGACCACCGCGTCGAGCCGGCCGTGCCGGGCGAGGACGGTCTCCAGGCAGGCGGTGACGGAGGCCGGGTCGGTGACGTCCAGTTGCTCGACCTCGACCCGCCCGCCGACGCCCGCCTCGGCGGCGGCGCGCCGCAGGGCCTCGGCCCGCCCGGTGTCGCGCATGGTGGCGACGACGCCGTACCCGGCGCGGGCGGCGGCCACGGCGGCGGCGAGGCCGATCCCGGAGGAGGTGCCGGTGATGAGGACGATCGGGGCGGCGTCGGTGTCCATGGAAGTCTCTCCTCGGATCTCCCCGGCTTCTCCGGGGAAAAGTGTGTGCGTGCACACGCACCATACATTTAGGTGCACGCGCACGCAACCGATCGACAGCCCGGTAGCGCCGGTCGGGCGGCCGTCACACCTTCGCCAGCGCGCCCTCCACGTCCGCCCACAGGTCCTCGGGGTGCTCGATGCCCACCGACACCCGCACCGTCCCCGGACCGATCCCGGCGGCGGCCAACTCGACGTCGTCGAGCTGGCGGTGGGAGGTGCTGGCCGGGTGGAGCACGAGGGTGTGCACGCCGCCGAGGGAGGGGGCGAGGGCGGCCAGGCGGACGGATTCCGTGAAGGTGCGGGCCGCCTCGCGGCCGCCGACGAGGTCGAAGGCCAGGACGCCGCCGTGGCCGGCGGGCAGGAGCCGGCGGGCGAGGTCGTGGTCGGGGTGTCCGGGCAGGCCCGGGTAGTGGACGGCTTCGACCGCGGGGTGGGCGGCGAGGCGGTCGGCCAGGTCGAGGGCCGTCTCGCAGTGCCGGCGGACCCGCAGGGCGAGGGTCTGGAGGCCTCGCAGGGTCAGCCAGGCGGCGAACGGGTCGGCGGCGGCGCCGAGTTCGATGGCGTAGTGCCAGACCTTGCGGTGCAGTTCGGCGTCCGCGAGAACGGCGACGCCGGCCAGGACGTCCGAGTGGCCGCCGAGGTACTTGGTCGCCGAGTGGATGACGACGTCCGCGCCGTACTCGATCGGCCGGCAGAGCAGCGGCGTCGCGAAGGTGTTGTCCACGACGCTGACCACCCCGGCCCGCTTGGCGACGCCGATCAGCCCCGGCAGGTCGGTGACCCTGGTGGTGGGGTTGGAGATGGTCTCCAGGTGCAGCAGCCGCGTGGTGGGCCGCAGCGCCGCCTCGACCTCGGCCGGGTCGTCGCCCCCGACGTGGGTGACCTCCACCCCCCAGCGGTCGGCGAGGTCGGCGAGCACGGCGAAGGTGCCGCCGTACAGGCTTCGCTGGGCGATCACGTGGTCCCCGGAGCGCAGCAGGGCAAGCAGGACGGTGTTGATCGCACCCATGCCGGAGGCGGTGGCGATCGCACCGGCGCCGCCTTCGAGGTCGGCCACCGCCGTCTCCAGCGAGCGGACGGTCGGGTTGCCGTAGCGGTTGTAGAAGAAGGCCCCGCCCGGGCCGCTGAAGGCCTGGGTGAGCGCGTCGCTGGTGTCGAAGGCGAAGAGGTGGCTCTGGTGCAGCGGCACGCCCATCGGACGGCTGCCGGTGGTGTCCGCCAGGGGCGGGTGGACGATCCGGCTCTCGGGGCGCAGCACGTCGGGGGCCCGGTGTCCGTCGGGGGTCTGCTGTCCGTCGGGGGCCTGGTGGCCGAGGTAGTCGCTCATGTGCCCCATCGTCGGGCCGGTCGCACGCCGCGCCCAGGGCCAATCGCACCCAGGTGGCCCGCCCCGGCGCCGCTGCGGCACGGGGGCGGGCCACCGCGGCTCACTTGCGGCGGCCGAAGATCCGCTTCGCGGCGTAGACGATGCCGACGATCAGCAGCACGAAGAACAGGATGATCAGGATGACCACGACGATCAGGAACTTGCCGAGCTTGGCGAAGAAGCCCGACTTCTTCTTCTCGTCCTTGGCCGCGAGGTGGGCGGCCGGCGCGGTCTGACCGCTCCGGGTGCCGGCGGAGACGGCCTGGCCCGCCGCCGGGGCGGCCTGGCCGGAGCCGGTGACGGAAACGGTGGTGGCGGCGGCCACGACGGGCCTGGGTGCGGCCGTCGCCGTCGCGCTCGACGCCGCGGCGGTGAGGCCGACGGCGGCCAGCAGTGCCACCAGGGCGCCGGCTATCGAACGTGCGATCCGGTGAGTCATCGTGCTCCTCGTACGGGTTCTGAGCAGCGCGGAGGAGCCTGGCTGACCGGATCCGCTGGTCTGACCAGGTGGTTTTCTCATCTGCGCCTAGTATGCTCCACTGAGTTTCTACAGCGGTGTAAAAGTTTAGCGACGGGCCTGCCCGGATCGGCTCCGGCCCCGGTCACGCACGCCCGCCGGTCCGACGGGGGTTTCGTGGCAACTGTGGAGGATGACGACGTGTCTGGTCGCAGAGGTTCCCCCGGAGCCGGAAAATCGCCGCGCCGGGCGGCCGGCGGCTCGCCGGAGGGCCGCATATCCGACGGCCGCACACCCGAGGACCGCACCGCGCAGGGCCGCCCGGCGGACGGCGGCCAGGCCGGACAGACGAGTCAGGCCGGCCGGGCCGGTCAGGCGAGCCGCACGAGCCGGGCGAAGCCCAAGGCCAAGCGCAGCACCAAGGAGAAGGTGCTCTGGGCGACGGCCGGCTGCACCGCCCTCCTCGTCCTCGGCGGCTGCGCCGTCTACTACCGCCTGAACAGCAACCTCACCACCTTCGACGGCGACGCCCTCAGCAAGGACCGCCCGGCCGCCGCGGCGCCGGACTCCCAGGGCCGCACCCCGGTCAACGTCCTGCTGATCGGCTCGGACAGCCGCGGCAACGGCAACAGCGACCTGGGCGGCGGCGGGGACGGCGGCGCCCGCTCGGACACCGCGATCCTGCTGCACGTCTACGCCGACCACAAGCACGCCGTCGGCATCTCCATCCCCCGCGACTCCCTGGTCACCATCCCGCCGTGCAAGCTCCCGAACGGCAAGTGGACCAAGGAACAGACCAATGCGATGTTCAACAGCGCCTTCTCGGTGGGCAACAGCGACCAGGGCAACCCGGCCTGCACCCAGAACGCCGTCGAGAAGCTCACCAACCTGCGGGTCGACCACACCATCGTGGTGGACTTCAACGGCTTCGCCTCGATGACCAAGGCGGTCGGCGGAGTCGAGGTCTGCCTGCCGAACGACATCCACGAGGGCGATCTCAACCCGAACCTGGGCAAGAAGGGCAAGCTGGTCTTCCCCAAGGGCAAGCAGAAGGTGGAGGGCCAGTCCGCGCTCGACTTCGTCCGAGTGCGGCACGGCATCGGCGACGGCTCCGACATCGGCCGCACCAAGCGTCAGCAGGCCTTCCTCTCCTCGCTCATCAAGGAGGTCAAGTCCCGCGGCATGGACCCGACCACCCTGCTGCCGCTCGCCGACGCCGCGACCAAGTCGCTCACCGTCGACCCCGACCTCGGCTCGGCGGCCAAGCTGCTCTCCTTCGCCATGTCGCTCAAGGACGTCAACCTGCACGACGTCAAGTTCGTGACGGCGCCGTGGCGCTACGAGGGCCCGCGGGTCGCCCTGCTCCACCCCGACTCGGACCAGCTCTGGGCCGCGCTCAAGGCCGACCGCACCCTGGACGGCCAGGACGCCAGCGCCACCGCCGCGGACTCCGCCGCACCGGGCACCCCCGCCGCCGAGGCCACCCCCAGCCCCACCGCCACCACCCCCGTCCCGGACGCCAAGGGCGGCGAGGCCAAGCCCGCCGACGTGAAGGTCGCCGTGCTCAACGGCACCGGCGCGACCGGGCTCGGCGGCAAGGCCGCGGAGGCCGTCAAGGGCGCCGGCTACACCGTGACCAGCGTCGGCAACGCGACCGGCAAGCCGCGCGCCACCACGGTCGTCGAGTACGGCGCGGGCGAGCGCGCCGCGGCCGACGCGGTCGCCAAGCTGTTCCCGGGCGCCACCGTCCAGGCCGGCGGCAAGGGCGTCAGCGTGGTGCTCGGCCACGACTTCGCCGCCGCCAATCCGGCCGGTGCCGCCGACCCGTCCGCCTCCGCGTCGCCCGGCGGGGCCCCGGCCGCTCCGGCCCCGGTGCCCAGCAGCGTCGCCAACGCCGCCCGGTCGGCCGACGACGACCCGTGCGCCAACGTGTCGTACGGCTGACCCGGTCGGGACGTACGACGACGGCGGGGCGCCTGCGGATCCTGATCCGCAGGCGCCCCGCCGTCGCGAGGTGCGCGGGGTGCACGGGGTGGGCCTGTGAGGTCTACGAGGCCCGCGGTGTCAGCGCCTGGCGCCGCAGGACGGGCAGAACGCGGCGCCCTCCGGGATGTCCTGGTGGCACTGGCCGCACTGGGTCGGCTGGGCGAGCCGGTGGCCGCAGCCCGGGCAGAACGGCGTGCCGTGCGTCTCCGCCGAGCACTGCGGGCAGACGAGCTGGCGCGGCGTCCGCACGTCGAACTCGGCGCCGGACTGCTGGCCCTGCTGGTAGGAGCGGTCGGACACCATGTCGTTGAGGCCGCGTCGCTGCGCCGCCATCGCCTCGGCCGCGGTGTCCGGGGCGCAGTTGTGGCACAGGCCCTGGCCCGGGTCGAAGCAGCGGCCGCACGCGTAGTAGGTGCAGCGGGCGCAGCGGTTGAAGTGCACCTGGGCGTTGGTGATCGCGCGCTGGAAGGCGGCGTCGCGCGCGTTGCCCCAGGTGTGGCCGGCCAGGCCGTCGGCGGCGTTGCTGATGGTGTTGGCGTTGCCGCCGATGAGGTTCCAGGCGGCGCTGACGCCCTTGCCGATCCAGCCCGCCACCTGGCCGGTGGTGAACGCCTCGAACGGCGAGCGCCAGGTGTCGGAGCAGCGGTGGCAGGAGAACTCGAACTGGAAGCCCGCGCCGGTGCCGTGCTGCTCACACAGGTCGCGGTAGTTGCTGCTGAAGTAGATCTCGGAACTCACGTCGTCCCCGGTCGATGAGGTGGCATGTCGGCGGCCCCGGGCCCCCCAAGGTGCCGACACGGATGGGGCGGGTCACGGGGGCGCTGCACAGAATCGCACATGCCGTCATATTTTGTGAATCTCTTATGGACAACGCCTCGTGACCGCCGCACCGAGGGACGTCCGGACCCACCGGACCGGTTCCGATCAGGCCGGTACCGGTCCGATCGGAACCGGTCCCGTAGGAAGGGCCGACGCCTCCTCAGAGCCCGGCGACCGGCAGCAGCAGGACCCGCGCCGGGTCGAACCGCTCCCAGCCGGCCGGCTGCCCGCTGCGGCTCACCCGCAACCGGCACCACCGCTGCCCGGCGGAGTCCTGCCACCAGCCGCTGATCCGCCCGGACGCCCAGGTGCCGTCGCCGAGGTCCACCTCGACCGGCTGGTACACCCACTGGACGTCCGGGTCCGCCGGCTCCCCGACGGCCACAGGACTGCGCCGACTCTCCACCACGGTTCCGCCTCCCGACCCGGCCCCGGTGCGCGGCCTCCCCGGTCGGGCGGCCACGCGACCAGGCGTGCAGCTCACCCCGGAAACTCTACAGGCGTGTAGAGAAAGACGGGAGGAGTTCCGCCGAAGCCCTCACCCGGCTCAGCGGCGGTTTCGGCGCGCGCCACGGCGGCGGCGCCACAGGGCGAACGGCACGACGGCGGCCAGCCCGAGCGCGTCCGGCGCCGACGGCGCCTGCACCGGCGCGGCCGCGCCCGCCGGCACCTTGCCGAAGGTGTCCGGGACGGGCAGGGTGGACCAGTCCGTGAGCGGCCACGCGACGACGAAGGCCCGGCCGATCACGTTCCCCACCGGCACGAAGCCGTCACCGGTCTCGTTGTGGTGCGGGCGGGAGTCCCGCGAGTTGTTGCGGTGGTCGCCCATCACCCAGAGCTTGCCCTTGGGGACGGTGACGGTGCCCACCGGGTCCTGATCGCAGGGCGCCGAGCCGGGGAACAGGTACGGTTCGTCCAGCGCGACGCCGTTCACCTTCAGCGGGCTGCCCGCCTTGCACTCGACGGTGTCCCCGCCGACCGCGATCACCCGCTTGATCAGGTCCTTCTCGTCCGCCGAGGGCATCAGGCCGACGGTGCTCAGCACCTTCTGGACCGAGCTCATCACCGAGCCGTCCGCGTGCGTCGGCACGCTCTCCAGCCAGCCGCCCGGATCACGGAAGACCACCACCTCGCCGCGCTCGGGCTCGGCGCCGAACCACGGCGTCAACTTGTCGACCAGCACCCGGTCGCCGATCGCCAGGGTCTGCTCCATCGAGCCCGAGGGGATCGAGAAGGCCTGGACGAAGAAGGTCTTGATGCCGAGCGAGAGCAGCAGGGCGATCACCAGCAGAATCGGGAGCTCCTGCCAGAACGGGCGCTTCTTCCGCGCGCTCTTGGCGTCCGGCTCCGCGCCGCCGGCGCCGCCGGCCCCACCGCTCGGACCGCTGCCGCCGCTCCCGTCGCCGCCGGAACCACCGCCGCCGACCCGGCCGGCGCCGCCGCCGGAGGCCTCGAAGGCCCCCGCCGCGCCCGGGACTTCGGCCGCACCCACCGCGCCGCGCTCCCCGGTTCCACCGCTCTCGCCGGACTCCGTGCTCTGCTGGACACTCATCTTCTCGGCCCCTCCCGACGGCCTGGCGGGAGACCGGAACGGAAAACCCCCGCTGTCAGGGAACGAACCTACCGAACGGAGGTTCCCGGGCGCGCCCTGACATGGATCCGCTCACCCTGAGGACCGAACAGACTGAGGAACTCCACCGGCTGCGGCCCGGCGTTGCCGAAGGCGTGCGGGGTCCGGGTGTCGAACTCGGCGGCCTCACCGGCCGTCAGCACCAGGTCGTGCGAACCGAGCACCAGCCGCAACCGGCCGGACAGGACGTACAGCCACTCGTGGCCCTCGTGCACCTTCAGCTCCAACTCGGGCTCGGTGCCCCGGCCGGGCGGCATGATCTGCTTGAAGGCGTGCAGACCGCCGAGGTGGCGGGTGAGCGGGATGATGGTCTGACCGTTCCTGGTCACCGGGCGGGGATGGACCCGGGGGTCGCCGGTGGCCGGGGCGCCGACCAGTTCGTCCAGCGGCACCCGGTACTCCCGGGCCAGCGGCAGCAGCAGCTCCAGGGTCGGCTTGCGCTGCCCGGACTCCAGCCGGGACAGCGTGCTGAGCGAGATCCCGGTGGCGGCGGCCAGTTTGGCGAGGGTGGTGCCGCGCTCGCGTCGCAGGGCACGCAGCCGGGGGCCCACCGTGGTGAGGACGTTCTCGAAGTCTTCGTCGGCCATGCCTGCCATTCGCCGGGACGGCAAGGGTGTTTGTCAAACCGGCACACCGGTGCACGGGCGCGCGGGCCCGTCGGCGCGCCCTATGCTGTCCGGCCATGCGCATCCACCTCACCCGGGACAGCGTCGCGGCCGGCGACGACGCCGACGCCCCGCACGCCGCGTCGCCCGCCCTCCCCGACGGCCTCGACCTGCCCGACGGCCTCGATCTGCCGGAGGCGCTCGCCGCCCTCGGGCTCCCCCGGCCGTACCTGCCCCTGATCGGCGGCGGCCGCGCCAGCTGGATCCTGCGCACCGGCGACGGCACCCCGCTCGCCGTACTCGCCCAGCAGTGGCCGCGCGCCCGGCCGCTCCCGGGCGTCCGGGGCCCGCTCGCCCGCCTGGCCGGCCCGGACGGCGACGTCCGGCTGCACGCCGAGTACCGGCGCCAGCTGGACCCGGACGCCGAGTACGACCGGCTCGCCGCCGGCTGAGGCCGGGGGCGCCGGAGCCCGCCGGGGCTTCGCCGACGCCCGCCCGGTGCGCGACCGGCCGACCCGCGGCGCGGGGCCGGCGGCTACCGGTACTCGCGCAGGCGCGGCCGGACGCCCAGCGCGGTGAGGGCGAGCGCCGCCACCAGCGCCCCCGCCGCCAGGGCCGCCGTGCCGGCGTCGAGGTCGCCGTCGGTCGCGGCGACCGCCGAGTCCATCGCCCTGGCGTTGACCGCGATGGTGTCCCCGATGGCCGTGCTCAACTGGTCGAAGTCGTAGTTGGACTGCCCCTGGGAGAGGCCGGTGTTGAGCGTCACCGCCTCCTTGAGCCGGCCCTCGTCGCGCAGCGCGCGGATCTTCCGGTCGTCCTGCTGGTACTGCTGGAAGGCGGCCAGCACCCGCTCGGCGGCGTCCTGCTCACCGGGGAACGTGATGTTGTGCAGTTCGGTGCCGAGGTAGCCGCCGAAGGGGACGGCCGTGTGGTCGGCGCGGTGCCGGGCGGCGGCGTCCGCCAGTCGGGCGTTGTAGTCGGCGAGGGTGGCGCCGTCCAGGCGGGCGATCGCCTGCGTCTTGTCGAGGAAGCTCTGCTCGTAGGCGGCCGCGCGGGACGGGTCGGTGAGGTAGCGGCTCTCGTCGGCGTTCAGGTCGAACGCGACGGCACGGGCGCGGCTGAGCGCGATCACCGAGTCGTAGGCGTTGCTCTTGGCGGTCACCAGGTGGTCGTCGGCGCGGCCGACCAGGTGCAGGCCGATCGCCAGCACGACGCCGGTGAGCAGCGTGACCGCGGCCAGCGCCGGGTTGACGACGCGGTGGTAGCGCACCGCCAGGACGCGCTGGAGCCCGAGCAGCGCGGCGAGCGCGAGCAGGCCGACCGCGAGCAGCCACCACCAGCCGCTGCCGAGGGCGTCACGGCGCTCGGTGTAGACCTGTTCGACGGTGGCCTCGTTGGCGGCGGTGACCTGGTCGGCGGCGGGCAGCAGTTGCTGGCGCAGCAGGTCTGTGGCCTGGCGGTAGGCGTCCAGGGCGGCGGGCGAGGGCTGGCCGGCCGGGGCCTTGGCCTGCTCCTCCAGCAGCTGGGAGCGTGCCACCAGTGCCTCGTAACTGCCCAGCCGGCCGAGCACCTGCTGGACGGCGCGCTGGCCGGCCGGGTCGGCGGCCGCGGCCTGGGCGGCCTGTTGGAGGTCGCCGTCGGCCTGCGCGCGGCGCTGCTCGTAGGTGTCGAGGGTCTGCTTGCGCAGCGTCGTGTAGTCGGGGTCGGCGCCGACCAGCAGCAGGTTGGCGGCCTGGGCGTCCATGTCGCTGAGCGCGAAGTAGAGGTCGGCGGCGCGGGTGGCCTGCGGGGCGGCCCGGTGGCCGATGGTGTCGGTGCCGTCGCGGGCCCCGCCGAGGACGGTGGTGGCGGCCGCGCCGAGGCCGATCAGTGCGGCCAGGCTGAGTGCGGTGAGGCCGCGGACCAGGCGCGGGGTGGTCCAGTAGGCGCGGCCGCCGACCGTCCGCGCGCCGTGCCGGAGCCGGGCCAGGGTGCTCGGGCGGGGGGTCGGGGCGGCCGTTGTCGGGGCCATTGTCGTGGCCATTGTCGTGGCCGCTGGTCCGGCCGCTGGTCCGGCCGCTGGTCCGGCTGGGGCCGGTTCCCCCGCCGGATCGGCTTCCGTCCCCGGGGCCGTCTCCCCCGTGGTGGCCGTCGTGCCCGCTGCCGAGGTGGTCATGGCCGCACGTTCCTCTCCCCCGTGGCACGGTCCGCCGGGGTTTCCTGCTGAAACCGGCGCAGAACCGTTTCTCTCCGCCGGGCGACGCTAGTGCCGCGCCACCTGTGGAAAGCCCCCCCCTGACGGCTCCTTGACGCCGCCGGGCGCCGTTCTTGACGCATCCTTGGCGACCGTCCCCGGCGCCCGGCGGTGTCCACCGGTTCGCGGCGGTTCGCGGCGGTTCTCGGCGGTGGTGAGTGGTGAGTGGTGATGGGTGGTGGCCTGCGGTGGTGGGCGGATCAGCCCTGCCCGGCCCGGCGGCCGCGGTTCGCCGTGTTCTTCCGCCGGGCCCTCTTCTTGCGGGCGCGCTTGGACATCGCGTGCTCTCCGATTCCGGGGAAGGGCTTCAAGCGGCCTGGCCGACCAACTGGTCCGCCAGCTTGACCAGGCGCTTCAGCGAACGCTCCTCCTGGGCGGCCTGCGCCACGGGCGCCACCGAACCGCCGTCATAGTAGGCGCCGTTGGCGACCGCAACGTCCGGCAGGCAGAGCCGGACGACGGCCGCCGCACCCTCCGCCGCCGGCGCGCCGGCCCGCCCGTACAACGGCAGCAGCGCCGTGTCGCACAGGCCCGGGTTGAGGCTGACGGCGGTGATGCCGGAGCCGGCCGGGGCCATGTCGGCGGTCGCCATGGTGAGCGCGAGCTGCGACTGCGCGTACGCGGCCACCCGTGAGTACCTCTTCACCCGGTGCGGGTCCGACCAGTTCATCGACGCGGTCCGGTGCAACGAGGACGAGACGTTGACGATCCGGGCCTCGCCGGATGCCGAGAGCGGCGCCCGCAGCAGCCTGGCCAGCAGGTGCGCGGCCAGGAAGTTGACCTGCAGCGAGACCTCGTTGCCGTCGTCGGTCAGCGTGCAGCGTTCGGGCGCCATCGCGGCGGCGTTGTTGACCAGCAGGTCCAGCGCCGGGTAGTGCTTGACGACCGTGCCGGCCAGCACCGCGACCTCCGAGAGACGGGTGAAGTCGGCTGCCAGCTCGACGAGTTGGTCCCGGCGGGCGCCGGCGTCGACCAGCCTGGCGACGGCCGCCTCGGCCTCCGGAGTGGTCCGGGCGTGCACCAGCACGGTGGCACCCAGCCCCGCGAGCAGCCGGGCGGTCTCCCAGCCGATGCCGGAGGAGGCGCCGGTGACGAGGGCGGTACGAGCGGACAGGACGGATTCGGACATGACCGTTCCCAGGGTGCGGGGCACCCCGGCCCTGTCCGGGCCGGGGTGCGGGCTCAAAAGACCTGATGAGATGCGGAACTCGCGCGCCCGCCCGCACCCCGCGCCGATCGGGCGACGGGGCGGGGCGCGGCACGTGCCGTGCCTTCCGGCGGGGAGGCTCGGATCAGCGCACGGCGATGGCAGCCGCGGCGACGCGGACCGGCGGCCGCGGATGCGGCGGGCGGTCGTGGTGGCGTGCCGGGCGGTTCATGCTCCTCATCCAACCGGCGGGCGCGGACCGGGGCAAGCGCCGCGCCGCCGCCCTGACGAATCCCTGACGCCGGGCGAACAGCCGTGCGGTCGGCGCCGGTTGCGGCGACCGGTCAACCCTCACCGGTTTTCGGCGGCACGGCGGAGCCGGTCGCGAGCACCGCGCCCGAGCCGACCGCGCCCCGCCCCGACGTCAGAGCCAGTTGCGGCGCTTGAAGACCACGTACAGCCCGGTGCAGACCAGCGCCATCAGCCCGACCGCGAACGGGTAGCCGAACGCCCACTTGAGCTCCGGCATGATCTCGAAGTTCATCCCGTAGACGGTGCCGATCAGCGTCGGCGCGAAGAGGATCGCCGCCCAGGAGGAGATCTTCTTGATCTCGTCGTTCTGCACGTGCCCGGCCTCGGCGAGCTGCTTCATCTCCTCGTTCTGCCGCTGCGAGACCAGCGTCGCGTTCACGGTCAGGATGTTCTGCAGCATCTGCCGGAAGCCGTCCACCCGCTCGGCGGCGTAGGTGGCGTGGTCGGCGACGTCGCGCAGGTAGCGCTGCAGCTCGTCGTCGGTGCCGTACTTGCCGAAGCCCGCCTCCAGGCTCCTCATGATCTCCAGCAGCGGCCGGGTGGCCCGCTGGAGCTCGATCACCTCGCGGGACAGCTCGTAGATGCGCCGGGAGACCTGCGGGTCGCCGCCGAACACCTCCGTCTCGATCTCGTCGATGTCGTGCTGGAGCCCGGCGATCACCGGCGCGTAGCCGTCCACCACGGCGTCCAGCACCGCGTACAGCACCGCTTCCGGGCCGAGCGCGAGCAGGTCCGGGTCCGTCTCCAGGCGGCGGCGCACCGCGGACAGGTCCGGCGCCTGGGAGTGGCGGACGGTGAGCACGAAGTCGGGGCCCACGAAGAGGTGGATCTCGCCGAAGTCGACCTCCTCCGCCTCGTCCAGGTAGCGCGCGGCGCGCAGCACCACGAACAGCGTGTCGCCGTAGCGCTCCAGCTTCGGCCGCTGGTGGGCGACGATGGCGTCCTCGACGGCCAGTTCGTGCAGGTTGAAACGGTCCGCCGCCTCCAGCAGCTGCGCCTCGGCCGGGCGGTACAGGCCGATCCAGGCCATCGCGCCGGGCCGGTCGGGCAGTTCGCGGTAGATGTCGGCGAGGTTCGCCGGTGCGTCGATCCGCCGCCCGTCCCGGTAGACCGCCGCGTCCACCACGGAGCGCTCCAGGGTGACCGGCTCGACGGGCTGGTCGGGCCGCGGATCCATCGAGTGCTCCGGAGCCGGCTGCGCGTCGGTGGGGCCGGGGCCTCCGGCGGGGCGGGAGAACGGACGCTTGCTCGCGCGCACGGCGCGCACACGCCAGTCGGACATGGCGGATACCTCCACGGTGGGTGCCCGGCCACCGTCCGGGGACGGCGGGCCGGAGGCGCCCGGCCGGCCACCACGCGCACGGCGCGACCGGCGGCACCTCGTCGAGGACGAGGTCAGCGCCGCGTGGGAGCCGTACGGGAGGAGGAACGCCGGGTGCCGCGAATGGTGCGGGACAACCGGGGGCGGGGCCGACTTCGACCCGGACTACTGCACTCCACGGCTCTCACCTCCTCGGCTCCGCGCGCCCGCGCACCGGAAGGGGGGCCTGCACAACTCCCGCCGAGTGTAGTACCCGCTCCCGAGTGCCTCCCACCGCCCGCCCCCGGGGAGCCCGCGCGGCAGTGCTCCGGGCTGGTCGTGCGCCCGGCGCGTTCGGGCACCAACGGCCGCCCGAACCCTGCCCGTTCGTCCCGCCGATGCGATTACGGGGCCGCTACCGCCCGACTACGCTACGTGTCATGACTTCTTCGGGAACGGCCCCCGGGCGGGTCACGGCGGTGGTGATCGGCGGCGGACTGGCCGGCACGGTGGCGGCCTGGGGACCCTGCGCGGGTTCGCCGAACGGATCGTGATGGTGGAGCGGGACCACTACCCGGCGGAGCCCACGTTCCGGGCCGGGGTGCCGCAGAGCCGGCACGCGCACCTGGTGCTGGAGGCCGGGCACCGGGCACTGGAGGAGATGATGCCCGGCATAAACAAGGAGCTCACGGAGGCGGGCGCGGCGCGGATCGCCGTCTCGGGCGATCTGAAGTGGCTCAGCTCGGCCGGGTGGATGGCGCAGTACCCGGCGCAGCTCGCCTTCCTCTCCTGCACCCGGCCGGTGCTGGACAAGGCGGTGCTGGACCGGGTCCGCGCCGATCCCACGATCGAGTTCCTGGAGGGCACCGACGTGGTCGGCCTGCTCGGGTCGGCCCGCGCGGTGACGGGCGTCAAGGTCCGCGCCCGCGGGCCCGAGCGCGGCGAAGTCCAGGAGATCCCGGCCGAGTTGGTGGTGGACGCGGCCGGCCGCACGACCTCGGTGCCGGACTGGCTGGCGGAACTGGGCCACCCGCCGGTGCCCGAGGAGCGGGTGGACGCGGGCGTCGCGTACTCCTCCCGGCTGTTCCACCGCCCGGCCGGCGTCGACATCGGCTACAAGGCGATCTACCTGCAGACCAAGGCCCCCGACGCGCCCCGCCTGGGCGTGCTGCTGCCCGTCGAGGGCGACCGCTGGATCGTCAGCGTCGCCGGCATGCGCGGCGCCGAACCCGAGCCCGGCGAAGCCGGGTTCACCAAGCAGCTGGCCCAGCTGCGCGACCCGAGCATCCGCGAGGCGCTCCAGCAGGCCGAGCCGGCCTGCGAGGTGCGCGGCTTCGTCCCCGGCCCCGGCATCCGGCGGCACTACGAACGCGGCGCCCCGGACGGCCTGGTGGTGGTCGGCGACGCCGCCAGCACCTTCAACCCGGTGTACGGGCAGGGCGTCACCGTCGCCCTGTTCTGCGCCCGGGAGCTGCGCCGCACCGCCCTGCGCCACGGCGGCATCGGCCACGCCACGGCCCGGGACGCCCGGCGCGCGCTCGCGACCGTCTCCAAGAACCCGTGGGTGATGTCCTGCACCGAGGACGTCCGCTTCGCCGCCACCACCGGCGGCCCCTCCGGCGCCCTGCTCGCGTTGCAGCACCGCTTCCTCGACAAGGTGCTGGCCGGCGCCGCCCACAACCCGGCGGTCACCGCCGCGTTCCACGAGGTGATGTCGCTGGTCGCCCCGCCGACGCTGCTGTTCCGCCCGTCGCTCCTCGCCGCCATCCTGCGGAGCTGACCGGCGCCCTCGCCATCCTGCGGAGCCGACCAGCCCCCTTCACCGGCCGCCGGCCAGGGGCCCGCACGCCGTTCGCCCGGCCGGAACCGTCAGACGGACTCCAGGTGCGCGGCCACGTACGGTACGGCGACCTGCTCCAAGGCGCCGCGGCCGAACGCCGGGTGGACGTTGACCTCGAAGACCACGCCGCCGCTCTCGGCAGCAAGGTCGACCCCGGCCAACGGCAGGCCGAGGCAGGCGACCGCGCGGATCGCCAGGTCCGCGAGCCCCCGGGGCAGTTCGGCGGCGGTGAGCAGGGCGGAGACGGCGCCGCGGCTCTCGTTGCAGGGGGCGTCCGGATCCGCCTGCACGTGTTCGACGACCCGGACCACCCGGCCGTCGAGCACCACCACCCGGTACTGGTGGCGGCGGCCGTCCGGGGTGAAGTTGAGGGCGTCCCGGGCGATCAGCCAGTCCGCCCCGCCGCGCTCGTAGTGCCGTGCGGCGGAGACGAGCTGGGCGTGGGTGGTGACGTGGAAGACGTCGTCGCCGCCCATCCCGACGCAGGGCCGGGCCCAGACATCGCCGCCGAGCCGGTCGAAGGCCTCGGCGGCGGCCCGCGGGCTCGGCCGGGACAGCGAGACGGTCGGCATGTGCGCGACGCCGTCGCGGATGAAGCGGGCCACCGTGAGGTCCTTCTCGGTGGCCGCCCGCCAGGCCTGCACGCCGGTGCCGAGCGAGCGGGCGCCGTGCGCGCCCAGCAGCCGCTGGCAGGGCGCGAAGTCCCGCCGCCGGTGCGGCGGGATCTCGTAGACCACGACGGCGTCGGCCGCCACACTGCGGCCGTCCGCCTCCAGGCGCAGCCCGCCCTCGTCGTCGGGGCGGATCCGGCCGCCCCCGCCGGTCATGAAGTGCCGGGCGTCGAGCAGCACGGGCGCCCGGCCGGTCAAGGCCCGGGCGGCGGCCACGAGGACGTCCCGGCTTCCTTCGGTCGAACTGTGATCAGTCAAGAGAACGAGCTCACGTCGACCCATGCGGGTCATGGAAGCGCGGGGCCCGTACCCCGGCAAGGCGGCCCCACGAGCCAACACCCGCCCCGCTGGCCGAAACCCGCGCGGACGCGGTGCGCGGACGCCGGCAATTCGGATGCGGACGCTCCGCCCGCCCCGTACCCTGGCCAGCATGTCTACGCCCCGAATTTCCTAGCCGACGGACCCACTTCCACGCCACCCGTGTGTCCGTTCGCTGTTTCGGAGCGTTATCCCATGATCACCACTCGTGGTGTCGACCTGCGCGTCGGCGCCCGCCTCCTGCTGTCCGACATCACCGTCCACATCGCCCCCGGCGACCGGATCGGCCTGGTCGGCCGCAACGGTGCCGGCAAGACCACCCTGCTCGCCACCCTCGCCGGAGAGCTCCCGCCCGCCGCCGGGACGGTCACCCGCACCGGCCCCGTCGGCTACCTCCCGCAGGACTCCCGCGCCGCCGACCCGTCCGCCACCGTCACCGACCGCATCCTGTCCGCGCGTGGCCTGGCCACCGCCGTCCGCGCGCTGCGCGCCGCCGAGGAGGCGATGGCGCGGGCCGACGGACCGCACGAGCAGCGCCGGGCGATGGACGCCTACGCCCGCGCCGAGGCCGAGTTCCAGTCCCGGGGCGGTTACGCGGCCGAGGCCGAGGCCGCCCGGGTCGCCGCCGGCCTCGGACTGCCCACCCGGGTCATGGACGCCCCGGTCGGCACCCTCTCCGGCGGCCAGCGCCGCCGGGTCGAGCTGGCCCGGATCCTCTTCGCCGACCACGGCACCCTGCTGCTCGACGAACCCACCAACCACCTCGACGCCGACTCCGTCTCCTGGCTGCGCGGCTTCCTGGCAGCCCACCAGGGCGGGCTGGTCCTGATCAGCCACGACCTCGGCCTGCTCGCCGACACCGTCAACCGGGTCTTCCACCTCGACCCGCAGCGCGCCGCGATCGACGTCCACAACACAGGCTGGCGGGCCTACCTCGACCAGCGCGCCGCCGACGAGCGCCGCCGCACCCGGGAACGGGCCAACGCCGAACGCAAGGCCGCCGCCCTGCACGCCCAGGCCGACCGGATGCGGGCCAACGTCGCCACCGCCACCAGCGCCCGCAGCATGGCCCGCCGCGCCGACCGGATGCTCGCCGACCTCGAACCCGCCCGGCAGGCCGAACGGACGGCCCGGATCCGGCTGCCCGAACCCGCCCCCTGCGGCCGGATGCCGCTCGGCGCGATCAGTCTCGCCAAGGCCTACGCCGGCCGCCCGGTGCTCAGCGGCCTCGACCTGGCCGTCGACCGGGGCAGTCGGATGGTCGTGCTCGGCCTGAACGGCGCCGGCAAGACCACCCTGCTGCGCATCCTGGCCGGCCACGAGAGCCCGGACACCGGACGGGTGGTGCCCGGCCCGGGCCTGCGGCTCGGCTACTTCGCGCAGGAGCACGACACCCTCGACCCGGCGCGCAGTGTCCGCGACAACCTCGCCCAGGCCGCGCCGCACCTGAGCGACGGCGAACTGCGGCACGTCCTCGGCGCGTTCCTGTTCCGGGGCGACGACGCCGACAAGTCGGCCGGGGTCCTCTCGGGCGGTGAGAAGACCCGGCTGGCGCTGGCCGGCCTGGTCCACTCCGGCGCCAACGTCCTGCTGCTCGACGAGCCCACCAACAACCTCGACCCGGCCTCCCGGGCGGAGGTGCTGGCGGCGGTCGGCACATACCCGGGCGCGATCGTGATGGTCACCCACGACCCGGGTGCCATCGAGGCCCTGCGGCCCGACCGCGTCCTGCTCCTCCCGGACGGCGACGAGGACCTGTGGCACGACTCCTACCTGGAGCTGGTCGCCCTGGCGTGAGCGGCGCCGCCTGACGCCGGCGCGTGACAACGCCACCTGCCGGCCCGGCATCCCGCGCGGCGGCGCTCTCGTCCTCCGGGCGGCGGGCCCGGCGTGCCTCGGGCTGCGGGCCGAGGAAGTACTCGACCGGTTCGAAGGCGGACGCCGGCCCCACGTGCTGGGCGCAGTGGATGCCGCCGGGCCGCGGTACCCGGGCGATCTCCGACCACCAGGCCTTCACCGGATGACGGCCGGTGACCAGGTCGAAGGCCCCGTCGCCGAACGGCAGCGGCGGCTCGTCCGGGTCCGCGACCACCACCACGCCCAGCGGGTGCAGCAGGCCGGTGGCGCGCGCGACGTTCGGCGGCCAGGACTCGGTGGCTGCCATGGCGGCCGGAAGCGCTCCGCGGGGGCGGGCGCGCCGGGGGTGGGCTGTCCTGTTCCGCGGCCCGCCGAGGACAGCGCCGGGAGCGGCCGGCCGGGATTCGCGGCTCAGCGGCCTGCGCCGGGGGCTGGGGCTGGGCCGGTCAGGTCTCGCGCTGCGGGTGGTACTCGGACTCGGGTATGCCGAAGGTCCAGGCGACCCCGGCGCGGGCGGTGCGGGTGCTCGGCGGGACGCGCAGCCAGTAGGTGCGGAAGGTGCCGTCGGGCTCGGCGGTCGAGTTGACGACCTCGACCATGACCACCGGTTCGTCGTCGGGCAGGGTGATCCGCCAGAGCACCCCGGTCTCGTCGCGGTGGATGGGCTCGGCTCCGGAGTCGGCCAGGTAGCGCTCGTAGCCGTAGTGCTCCAGCAGGACGCGGCGCAGTTCGGCGTTCTCCTCGGTACGGATCCGCTCGACGGTGACGTCGGCCAGCCCGGCCAGGAACTCGGCGGGCACGGGCATGCCGCGCCAGGCGTGCAGGGCGAAGCCGTCGGCATACTCCAGGGCGGGGCCGTCCCCCCGGTCGAGGCGCCCGGCCTCGTCGCGGTGCAGCGCGACGGGGCGCTCGCTGACCAGCGCGACGTCCTGGTACGGCCACCACCAGCCGGCCTCGCGGGCCACCCCGGCGAGCGGCGCGACTGCCTCGGCGCTGCCCCCGGCCTCGGCGGAGGCGGCCTCGAAGGCGGCGAACCAGGGAGCGTCGTGCTGGCCGCGCACGGCGTCGAGCAGGGCGAGCCGGACGGTGGTGCGCCGGGCGCGGGCGGCGGCGGCCGCGTCGTCCGGGGCCTCCTCACGGTCGGCCTCGGGGGCGAGCCGGTCGAGGACCGCCGTACGGATGCGGTCGGCGAGCGGGGTGGTGACCGGGCCGAGCTCGCCGCCGGTGAGTGCCCAGTGCGCCGCCCACCCGGCCGCGCCGACCTCCTCGACGGCCCGCCGCCGGGCCTGTTCCCAGGGCCCGGTGCGCACGGCCTCGCGCACGCTCACCGCGCCGGCGGCCCGCAGCTGCAGCGCAGCCTCGGCGGCGGCGAACGGCGAGCCGAACCAGCGGACGGCCGTGGGCTCGGGCAGCCCGGCCGCCCGGTAGGCGGCCCGGACCGCGTGCTCGGCCGCCGACCGGTCGGCCGGACCGGTGGCCGCCGCAGCGGCCCGCCAGCGGGCCGTCACCTCGGCGGGCCCGGCCGTCACCGCGCCCGCCGGGCGGTCGGGAATCGTCGTCTCCATCGTCTGCTCCGTTCCCGGCCGGGCTCCCCGCCCGGCCGCCTGCTTCCGTTCCGTTCGGCACCGCGTGTTCCACGCCGCAGATTCCGCGTCGCACGCCGCGCCCGCCCACCCGTCTACGCGCCGCCGGCCGTCGCCCGACGTCCGACCACCCGTCCGTCAGCCGCCCGTCAGCCGCCCGTCCGCTCGTCGGGCTCCGCGTCAGTCCGCGACCACCCGTACTGCACCCGGGGTGTACTCGCGCTGGCGCACCACCCGGTACCAGCTCTTCGGCAGCGGTATCGCCGCATGCTCCTCGTGCACCACCCGGCCGCCCTCGGGCAGGTGCAGCCAGCCCGCGCCGAACGGACCGGCCTCCCGGCGCAGTTCCCCGGGACCGACCACTGCGTGCGCGTGGCCGGTGACCTCCCCGAGGGCCAGCACCATCCGGCCCCGGCCGTCCCGGGGCCGGACGGCCAGCGTGGCCACCCGGGGCGGCACGGCGCCCTCCTCGACCGGCACGATCAGCACATCGCCCTGGCGGTACATCAGTCCTCCCTCGCCGTACGGTCGGGCCCCGGCGGCAGCCGGAACCCCGGGCTCCACCGTGTTGTTCGCGGTCACGTTCCGGAGCCACGACCAGAACGTAGAGCAAGGGTCTGACAACGCGCCCGGCCGACCACCCGGCCACAGGATTGTCGGACCCGACTGGTAGACACGTGTTCGGCCCCGACCCCTGAGGAGCAGCGCATGACCGTCAACCACCACATCGAGCAGTTCCACGGTCTCCCGGTCTTCGACTTCGTCCAGGCCCTGGACGAGGCCGCCGACGCCGGCGACGCGGCAGCCGTGACCCTGCCGGAGCCGGCGGCGGCCGCCTGGCGGATCGGCCTGCACTACGACTCCGAGGAGGCCTTCACCGAGCGCTGGCGGCAGTTCCTCGACACGGTCGACACCGAGCGCGTGACGGCCGTGGTGATCGGCCCGTGGTTCTCCGACGAGCCGGAGGAGCTCGACGCCGCCCTGGCCGCGATCGTCGAGGCGGCGGGCCGGCTGCCCGCACTGCGAGGGCTCTTCGTCGGCGACGTCACGTACGAGGAGAGCGAGATCTCCTGGTTGGAGATGTGCGACGTCACCCCGCTGCTGACGGCCTATCCCGAGCTGACCGAGCTGGTGGTGCGCGGCGGCAACGACTTGAAGCTGACACCCGTGCGCCACGAGGCGCTTCGAGCACTGCGCTTCGAGGCCGGCGGCCTGCCGGCCGCAGTCGTGCGGGCAGTGGCCGGCTGCGACTTCCCCACCCTGGAGCGGCTCGAACTCTGGCTCGGCGTCGACAACTACGGCGGCGACGCCACGCTGAACGACCTCGCCCCCTTCCTGGACGGCACACGCTTCCCCGCGGTGCGCCATCTGGGCCTGCAGAACAGCGAGTTCGAGGACGCCATCGCGGCCGCCGTGGCGCACGCGCCGGTGGTGGCCCGGCTGGAGTCGCTCAGCCTCGCCATGGGCGTACTGACCGACCAGGGCGCCACCGCCCTGCTGGAGGGCCAGCCCCTCACCCACCTGCGCGCCCTCGACCTGCACCACCACTTCCTCACCGGGGAGGTGCAGCAGCGCCTCACCGAGGCCCTGCCGGGTGTCGAGATCGACCTCTCCGAGGCCGGAAAGCCCGACGACCGGTGGCGTTACGTCGCCGTGGCCGAGTAGCCGTCACCGACCGCGCGCCCGACACCGCCGCACCGACCAGCCAGCCCACCACGCCCATCCGTCTGGAGCCGACATGACCGTCTCCCTCCACCCCGACCGCTTCCACGACCTGCCGATCCGCGACTTCACCCCCGACGGCGGCACCCGCACGCCGCCCGTCGTCGGCTCGGTCGCCTGGCGGCTCGCCCTGGACTACGACGCGAAGCACGACTTCGCGCAGCTCTGGCAGACCTTCCTCGACGCCGTCGACCCTGCCGGGGTCCGCGCCCTGGTGATCGGGCCCTGGTGGCGCGGCGACTACGTCTCCGTGGCCGCCACCGTCGCCGCCATCGCCGCGGACGCGGAGCGCCTGCCCGCCCTGGAGGCGCTCTTCCTCGGGGACGTGACCTACGACGAGTGCGAGATCTCCTGGATGGAGATGGGGGACGTCACCCCGCTGCTGACGGCCTTCCCCGGGCTGACCGAGCTGACCGTCCGAGGCGGCACGGGCCTGAGCTTCCAGCCGGTGCGGCACGACCGGCTGGCCGCGCTGCGCTTCGAGGCCGGCGGCCTGCCGGCCCGGGTGGTGCGGGCGGTGGCGGGTTCCGAGCTGCCGGCGCTGGAGCGCCTGACGCTCTGGCTCGGTGTGGACGAGTACGGCGGTGACGCCACGATCGACGACCTCGGCCCCTTCCTGGGCGGCGCCCGCCTCCCGAGCCTGCGCCACCTCGGGCTGGCCAACAGCGAGTTCCAGGACGAGATCGCCTCGGCCGTCGCGCACGCGCCCGTGGTGGCCAGGCTGGAGTCGCTCGACCTGTCCATGGGCGTGCTCTCCGACGAGGGCGCCGCCGCCCTGCTGGAGGGCCAGCCGCTCACCCACCTGCGCGCCCTCGACCTGCACCACCACTACGTCAGCGAGGAGCTGCAGCAGCGCCTCACCGAGTCCCTGCCCGGGGTCGCGCTCGACCTCTCCGAGGCCGAGGACCCCGACGAGGACGAGGACGACGGGGACCGCTACGTCGCGGTCGCCGAGTAGGCGGGTGACGGCACGATGACACCGCGGCTGACCGTCCTCGGCAATCCCGGACACCGGCGGGTGACGCTGTTCGCCGCCGCCGCCCGGGCCGCCGGGCTGCCCGAGCCCGCCGTCCTGCCCTGGCTGGACGTGCTGCGCGGCGACTACCGGCTGCCCGAGGACGGCCTGCTGCGGATCGAGTCGCCCGGCGAGGAAGCCCTGGTCGACGAACTGCTGCGCGGCCCGGCGCTCGGCCCGTCCTACGCACCGACCCGGGTCGAGGGCACGGCCGCCTGGTACGCGGGGGTGACGGCCGCGCTGCGCGAGCTCGCCGGGCGCCCCGGCGTACGGCTGCTGGGCGATCCGGAGGAGATCGCCGTGATGTTCGACAAACGGCGGGCACACGCACTCCTCGCCGCCGCCGGGGTGCCGGTACCCCGGGCGCTGGGCGGCGAGGTCACCGGCTGGGAGCAGTTGCGCGGGCGGCTGGCCACGGCCGGCCTGCGCCGGGTCTTCGTCAAGCCCGCGCACGGCTCCTCCGCCTCCGGGGTGACGGCCCTGCAGTTCGGGCCGCGCGGGCAGGTCCTGGCCACCACTTCGGTCGAGCTGGCCGACGGGCTGCTGCACAACTCGCTGCGGGTCCGCCACTACCGCAGCGAGCGGGAGGTGGCCGAGATCATCGACCGGCTGGCACCGGACGGGCTGCACGTCGAGCAGTGGATCCCGAAGGCCGCGCAGTCCGGCCGCTCGGCCGACCTGCGCGTGGTGGTGGTCGCCGGCCGGGCCACCCACGCGGTGGTGCGCACGAGCGCGCAACCGATGACCAACCTGCACCTCGGCGGCGCCCGGGGCAGCCTCGACCTGGCCCGGGAGGCCGCCGGGCCCGCATGGCCGGCCCTGCTGGAGACGGCCGAGCGCGCGGCGGCCTGCTTCCCCGGCTCGTTGATGGTCGGGGTCGACGTCCTGCCCACGGCCGGCTGGCGGCGCGCCCTGGTCGGCGAGGTCAACGCCTTCGGCGACCTGCTCCCCAACCTCACCGGCCTGCCCGGCGGCCCCGGCGAGGGCCTCGACACCTACGGCGCCCAGCTCGCCGCCCTCACCGGGGCCACCGACCGCACCACCGGAGCGCCCCTCCCCGCTCCGACGGACCACCAGATCACGGAACCCTCCCGATGAACCACCAGACCTCCCCCCACACCCAGGCTCCCGCTCCGACCCCCGACATGAACGCGGTCGTCGGCACACACGACCTGCTGCTCGTCACACTCGACACGCTCCGCTTCGACGTCGCCGAGGAACTGGCCGCCGCAGGCCGGATCCCGCACCTCGCCGCCTTCCTCCCCGGCGGCCGTTGGGAGCGCCGGCACGCGCCCGGCAGCTTCACCTACGCCTCCCACCAGGCGATCCTGGCCGGTTTCCTGCCCACCCCGGCCTCCCCCGACGGCCCCCACCCGCGCCTGTTCGCGGCCCGCTTCGCCGGCTCCGAGAGCACCGCCCCGCGCACCTGGGTGTTCGACGCGCCGGATCTGCCGACCGCCCTCGCCGCCGCCGGCTACCGGACGGTCTGCATCGGCGGCGTGGGCTTCTTCAACAAGCAGGGCCCGCTCGGCTCGGTGCTGCCCGGCCTGTTCCAGGAGAGCCACTGGGAGCCCGGGATGGGCGTGCCGTCCCCGACGTCCTTCGAGGAGCAGGTCGCCCGGGCGGAGCGGATCGCCGCCGAACAGCCCGCCGGGCAACCGCTGTTCCTGTTCCTGAACGTCTCGGCACTGCACCAGCCCAACTGGTTCCACCTGCCCGGCGCCACCCGTGAGCACGGCGATTCCCGGGCCAGCCACGCCGCCGCCCTGGAGTACGTCGACGCCCACATCGGTCGGCTCTTCGCGGCGATGAGCGCCCGCCGCCCCTGCTTCGCGATCGTCTGCTCCGACCACGGCACGGCGTACGGCGAGGACGGCTACACCGGGCACCGGATCGGCCACGAGGTGGTCTGGACCGTCCCGTACGCCCACTTCACCATCCCCACAGCCGTCCCCGATGCCGCCGCCGCAACCGCCGCTGCCGTCCCTGCCACCGCCACCGCCACCGTCGAGGAGCGCGCATGACCACCGCACCCCCGCGGCCCGACTCGCCCTACCAGTCCTACGTCTACGCCTACCCGCACAAGACCGCCTACCGCCCGCTGCCCGAGCGCCCGGGGCTGCGCGAGCTGTGGGCGGGCGAGGCGCAGGACGCGCTCTCGCTCTACCTGCACATCCCGTTCTGCGAGGTCCGGTGCGGCTTCTGCAACCTGTTCACCAGGATCGGCAGCCCCGAGGGCCTGACCACCGCGTACCTGGACGCCCTGGAGCGCCAGGCGGTGGCCGTCCGCACCGCGCTGGACGAGGGCGCGCGCTTCGCGCTGGCCGCCTTCGGCGGCGGCACACCCACCTATCTCACGGCCCGCGAGCTGGAGCGGCTGTGCGACATCGCCGAGCGGCGGATGGGCGCCGACCTGCGGGCGATACCGCTCTCGGTGGAGGCCTCTCCCGCCACCGCGACCGCCGACCGGCTGGAGGTCCTGGCCGCCCGGGGCACCACTCGGCTGAGCCTGGGCATCCAGTCCTTCGTCGACGCCGAGGCCCGCTCCGCCGTGCGCCCGCAGAAGCGGGCCGAGGTGGAGGCCGCCCTCGACCGGATCCGTGCCGCCGGGTTCCCGGTGCTCAACATCGACCTCATCTACGGCATCGACGGCCAGTCCGAGGCCAGTTGGCTCCACTCGCTGGACGCCGCGCTCGCCTGGCAGCCCGAGGAGCTGTACCTCTACCCGCTCTACGTGCGCCCGCTCACCGGCCTGGCCCGGCGCGGCGAGCAGGAGAGCCACTCCTCCTGGGACACCCGCCGGCTCGCGCTCTACCGCGCCGGCCGCGACCACCTGCTGGCCCACGGCTACCAGCAGGTGTCGATGCGGATGTTCCGCCGCGCCGCTTCCCCGCAGGCCGGGGCGAGCGAGTACGCCTGCCAGACGGACGGCATGGTCGGCCTGGGCTGCGGCGCCCGCTCCTACACCTCGCGGCTGCACTACTCCTTCGACTACGCGGTGAACGCCACCGAGGTGCGCGGAATCATCGACGACTTCGTCGCCACCGAGGACTTCCACCACGCCGAGGTGGGCCACCGGATGAGCGGCGAGGAGCCACGCCGGCGGCACCTGGTGCAGTCCCTGCTCCAGGCCGAGGGCATGCCACTGGCCGACTACCGGGCCCGCTTCGGCAGCACACCGGCCGCCGACTTCCCGGCGGAACTGGCCGAGTTCACCGCCCGCGGCTGGCTCGCCGATGACCAGGACCGCCTGGTGCTCAGCCCGGAGGGCCTGGCGCACTCGGACGCGGTCGGGCCGATGCTGTTCTCGCCCGACGTCCGGGCCCTGATGACGGCGTACGAGGCGAAATGACCTTCCTCGGGCTGCCGTCCACCACCCCGCCCGCACCGCGCACACCGAGCGCCGAGAGCGCACCGGCCGGCGAGACCGGCGCGGCCGACCGTGGGCGCGACCTCACCCTGCTCTACCGTGGCCCGCTCGCCTCCTGCGACTACGACTGCCCCTACTGCCCGTTCGCCAAGCGCCGCGACACACCCGATCAACTGCGCGCCGACCGCGCGGCCTTGGAGCGGTTCACCGGCTGGGCGGCCGGACGGGCGGGCAGCGGCGACACCCTCGCCGTGCTGTTCACGCCCTGGGGCGAGGGCTTGGTGCGGTCGTGGTACCGACGAACGCTGGTCCAGCTGAGCAAGCTCCCGCACGTACGCCGGGTGGCGATCCAGACCAACCTCAGCTGCCGGACCGACTGGCTCGCCGAGGCCGATCCCGACACCCTCGCGCTCTGGGTGACATACCACCCCGGCCAGGTCACCCGGGAGCGCTTCCTCGCCAAGTGCCGGGAGCTGGACGCCCTGGGCGTGCGCTACAGCGTCGGCGTGGTCGGCCAGCCCGAGCACCTGGCCGAGGCCCGCCGGCTGCGCGCCGAGCTCGCCGCAGGCGTCTACCTCTGGGTCAACGCCGCCGAGGGCCGCACCTATACCGACGCCGAGGCCGCAGACTGGGCGGCCGTCGACCCGCACTTCGGCTACAGCCGGCACGCCCACCCCAGCGCCGACCGTCCCTGCCGCACCGGCGAGTCCGTGCTCTCCGTGGACGGCGACGGCACCGTCCGCCGCTGCCACTTCGTCCGGGACGTCCTCGGCAACCTGTACGACGGCTCCTACCGCACCCGACTACGGTCGCGCGGCTGCCCGTTGCCGATCTGCGACTGCCACATCGGCTACGTCCACCTGGAGACCCTGCCGCTGTACGAGCTGTTCGGCGCCGGCGTGCTGGAGCGGGTGCCACACGACTGGCCACAGCGCGGCTGAGACCGGGCGGCGGGACGCGGCAACACCCGGCAGTCGCCCGCACACGCCCCGCCGCCACCCACCGCACCGTGGGCGCCCGCCCGCCGACGTCCCTAGCCTGGAAGCAGGAGGAGGCGAAGCGCCATGCTTGGAGACGCACCACTGCAAGCCGTCATCCCCGCCGCCGACCTCGCCCGCGCGAGGAGTTTCTACACCGACACCCTCGGCCTCAAGCTCGCCGAGGAGACCGACGAGGAACTGGTCTGCGACTGCGGCGGCACCCAGTTCACGATCTACCACACCCCCAGCGGCGGACAGGCCGCCCACACCCTCGCCAGCTTCAAGGTCACCGACCTCGACGACGCGATGTCCGCTCTGCGTGAGCGCGGCATCACGTTCGAGGAGTACGACTTCCCCGGGCTGAAGACCGTCAACGGCATCGCCGAACGCGACAATCTGCGCGCTGCCTGGTTCAAGGACAGCGAGGGCAACATCCTCTGCCTGGCCCAGTCCGTCGGCCGTTAGCGCCCCCGGGCCCGATCCGCTGCCCCGCCCGCTCACCACGAGCAGACGGGGCAGCGGCCCCGGGACCGCCGGACGACCGGCCCCCACCCGCAACGGCCAGGCCAGTACGACCGGTTCTGCTCCTGCCCGGCCCGGACAGGGGTCAGCGCATGCCCTCGTTGCGGGGAACCCCGTGCCGCAGCCGGTGCTCCGCGAGGCGCTTCCGGTCGACGACGTGATCCGCCGTCTCTCGCAGTCGGCCCACCACGGAGCTGTCGTCGCGGCTCACCACCGTGAGGTCGTCGTTGACGATCAGCATCCCGAAGTCGAACATCACGTGGTGGTTGGGACACAGGCAGAGAACGTTGTCGACGGTGTCCGATCCGTGGTGCGGTCTCCCCAGGGGCGTGATGTGTGCGGCCTCGGCGTAGGCGCCGCCCGGGACCATGATGCGGACGTCGCACACCTGACAGGTGTAGTCGTGCGCACGTTTCACGTGGGTGGCGATCGCGGTGTTCCGGACGACGCGCTCGACCGATGTCGCGGATCGGACCGGCCCCGCCTCCCGACCGTCCTCATCCGTCGAAGCCGTCACCCGATCCGTCACCCGATCCGTCACCGATGCCGCTACCGGAGCCGTCACCCGATCCGATACCCGGGCGACTGCCGCAGCCTGTTCGGCCGGGGGAAAGGCGACCAGGCGGAACCGCCACACGAGGAAACCGCCGGAGGAGGTCTCGGACCAGAGGTCCTCGACCCGGAAGAGCCCGTCGTAGCGGTACAAGGAGCGGGTCGCGGTGGTGACTCCCCGGACCACGCGGACCGGGGCCCCGGTCGCCGCGCTCGTCGCCAGGGCCGCGTTGCCGCGCGTCAGCTGCTGGTTCCGGGCCGGCTGCCCCGTCTGCGGGCTCCGCCCGCCCTCCCCGGTGTAGAGGATCACATCACCGAGATCCTCGTCCTCCTCGTACCCACCGGAGACCACGATCGATTCCGCGCCGAGTTCTCGCAGACCGCAGATACCGGCCTGGAGCGGCCGGTGCACGCCGGCGAGCGAGAGCGTCCGGCGGTTGTCGAACTCCTGGCCCAGTCGTACGCCCGGCACCGGCCCGATGCCGTCGGGGAACGGGCCGAACTCGACGGGAGCCCGCCCTTCCGGGAGGGCCGTGGCCAGTTCCCTCACCCTCGCCCGCTCCTCCTGCCGCGCCGTCTGGGCGCGGAAGAGCACCTCCCCGAGGAAGGTGTCCCGGGTGGCCGCCAGCCAGGCGCTGTCATCGGCGCGCAGCGCGGACAGCCCGTCGAAGAGTTCGCGAAGCCGCGACTCCGTCGGAATGGTCCGTCCGTCCAGGTAGGAGTCGAGGGTTCGCGCGCTCAGGCCGCAGTGGCGCGCCACCCGTTCGGTCGACGGGTCGCCGACCTTGCTCCACAGTCCGCGCAGCGCGCGGGTGAAGTCCTCCTCCTCGGGCGTGCGGCCCGCCGTCGCCGCGCCCTGCCGCCGGGCAGCCTCCGCGAGGCCTTCCTCGGCGGTACGTCGCCGGTCGTGCCACTGCCGCCGTTCGAGCTCGCTGCCGCTGCCCCACGCCTCGACCATGGCGTCCAGGTTCTTGGCGCTCGGCAGGCGGGATCCGTTCAGGGCGGCGTAGACCGCCGTCCGCGAGGCGCCTCGCGCGACGACCGTCTCGACCGTGCCCCGGGACCGTTCCTTGAGTTCGCGGAGCTCGCGGGCAAAGGAGACCAGCGGGCCCGTTCCACTCAGCGGGAGCCTGCGCGCCATATCCCCACCGTGAGATTCCTCACATTCCCTCTCCCATTTCCTGTGGCGTGGGTCACATCGGTGACGCCAGTGCGCCCCTGACCTGGACCAACATCCACTTACTCAAGTCCCGCGATGTTTTCTGCGGTTTTTCAGCCTTCCGCAGCTCTGTCATCGTAGCCACTGTCGGTACGAGCCGTACGCCCCACAACGGAGCGACGGCTCCCTGCGTCAACAGGAAGCCGTCATCACTCGTAGCCCCACCAACACCCGGAGAACTACATGCACGAGGGTACGGGGATTCCCGCGTCGGGCGGAAGCGCCCAGGCCACGGGCACCGCACCGCCCGCACCGGGCCCCCGCTGGCTCGCTCCGGCCGGAGTCGCCGCGACCGGCGCAGGCCCGGTCGCGGCCGGGTTCCAGAGCAACAACACCATCGCGATCATCTCGGCGGCCCCGAGCCTCGTCGTGGTGCTGCTGTTCTTCTTCGGGGTCGTCTGCCCGGCGGTCTGGTCGCGCAAGGCCCAGCGCAAGAAGGCGGCCCTCAACGTGCTCAACACCCTCATCGGGCGGAGTCCCACGAGCCCCACGAGCCTGCCGCCCCGACGGTAGACCCACGACCACACCACACCGCACCACGCCCGTTCCCCGCACCCGACCCCCGACGCCGCCCACCCCGCCTGCGGACGGACAGCTCCGGTGGCGGGACGGGCCGGGCTGGCCTTGACTGGGGCGGATCGTTGCCCCACTGCGGGAGGACCGAGGGATGAGGTCGGTGAGGGAGGCCGCCGGCCGTTGGCGGGAACGGCTGGCCAGGGGGCGCGGGCGGTGGGAGCGGGAGCGGGCCGAGGCCGAGCGGCGCTTCCCCGTGATCACCGAGCTGACGGCCCGGCTGCTCTCCCCCGGACTGCTGGACGCCGCCACCCGGATGGCCTCCCAGATCTTCCTGACCTCCGTACCGCTGCTGTTCGCGGTGGCCGCGTTCGCCCCGGCCGACGTGCGGGACCAACTGGTGGCCTCGCTCCGCGCGCTGTTCGGCGTCTCCGGCGCCTCGGACCAGGAGCTGCGCCAGGCGCTGTACGGCAACGGGGACCTGCGAGGCACCACCGGAATCATCGGTGTGCTGATGGCACTGCTGTCGGCGACCAGTTGCAGCCGCGCGGTGGCCCGGGTCTGCGAGCACGCCTGGCGGCTGCCGAAGGCCGGTACCCGGACGGCGGCCTGGCGGTGGCTGCTGTGGATCGTGGCCTGGCTGACGGTGCTGGTCTTCCAGGGCTCGCTCCGGGACGGCTTCGGCGTCGGCTTCTGGCTGGGCCTGCCGCTGACCTTCGCGGCGTCCTTCGTGGTCTGGTGGTGGACCACCCACCTGCTGTTGAGCGCCCGGGTCGGCTGGCTGCCGCTGCTGCCCGGCGCGCTGCTGACGGCCGCCGCGGCCACCGCGATGTCGCTGACCGCTCATGTCTACATGCCGGGCGCGCTGAACCGCAGTCTGGCCCAGTACGGTTCGCTGGGGCTGGTGCTGATACTGCTGTCCTGGCTGATCGCGCTCTGCGCCGCCATCACCTTCTCCGTCACGGCGGGGGCGGTACTGGCCCAGGGGCCCCCGCTGAACGTCTACCTGGGCGCGCCCGCCCCGGGGCCCCCGCGCACCACCGGCTGATCAGCCACCACCAACCCCCCAACGCCACCGCCGCCACCGCCACCGTCAACGCCGGCGCAGCCGCCGTCGGACGAGCCGGCCCGTGGCGACCGGGTCCCAGGAGCCCGGGCGGTCCCGGGTCAGCGGATAGCAGGCCAAGCCGATCAGCACGGCGCTGAAGTGGCCGATGCTGGTGTAGTCCCGGCTCTGCGCGACGCCCAGGCCGTAGAAGACCAGCACACCGGCCACATACAGGTACCGCCAGGGCCGCACGATCAGATAGGTGAGCACCGCGACCACCCCGGCGAGCGCGTAGCTGACGCCGTAGTCGAGCGTGTAGACGGCCCTCGGCGGGGCGATGCCGCGGTGGATCGCCCACCCGAGCAGGCCCTCGCTGAGGTAGGTCGCGCCGCCGTGCGCGATCATCGCCACCGAGATCCAGCGCAGGGTGCCGAGCCAGCGTTCGGCGGGCACGTGGAAGAGGTTGTAGAGCAGGAAGTAGCCCAGCCACCCGGCGCCCGCGATCCACAGTGCGCTGGTGATCAGCACGCGCACCGGTGAGACCTGGAGGTGGTGCAGGTTGGTCGAGCGCCGTTCCAGGATCCGGTCGGCGGTCGCGCTGTCGACGTGGCGGATCACCTGCGTGGTGGCGAGCAGGATCGCCAGCCAGACGTAGGTACCCGGGGCCCGGCGGACATAGGTCCGGACCGCGCGCGCGAGGCGTGCCCACCAGGGGCGCCGGTGTCCGGGCGCGTTGGTGGTGCCACCGGTCATCGGCGCCTCCTCGACGGTTCCCTTCACCCTCACCCGGGGCGGCCCCCGGCGCGTCGGCGCGCTGCGCCCTTCGGGTGAGCGGGTCTCGCGGACGGTCTCCCGCGGTACCCATTCGCCCCTTCGGTACGGCGCCCGGGCCGGGCCCGTCGCCACGATCGGGTGATAGTACGGGACGGCTACACTCCGTCTGCCGACAGCAGGGGGAAGGGCGGGACGCGTGAACACGACGCTCAGCACAGCGTTACTGATCGTGATCGGCGTGGCGGTGGCGGTCCGGCTGGTGAGCCTGCCGCTGCTGCTGCGCTTTCAGCGGGACGTGCGGCAGCGGGCCTTGGCGGCCCTGAGCGGCGGCACCGGCGCGAAGGGCCTCGCCACGCTGTTCGGCGAGGTCGCGGTGGGGCTCGTCTGCGCCGGCGGGCTGACGGCCCTGATGAGCCCCCAGGGCACCGTCACCTCCCATGTGCTGCAGATGCCGATCGACGATTCGAATTCCCACTACCTGGCCGTCGGACTGCGCCTTCCGCGCGACGGCGCGAGGTACTACTACCTCGGGTCGGTGCTGACCGTCCTGGTGCTCTGGCTGCTGCTCTGGTTCCTGACCCAGCGCAGCCTGCTGCGCACCGGCATGCCTCCGGCGGTGTGGTCGAGCGGCTCGACCCGGCTCCGGGTGGCCGGCTGGTTCGTCCTGCGCGGGGTGCTCGGGGTGTTCGTGCTGCCGGTCGGGCTGCTGCTGGCCGCCCTGGTGTTCCAGATCGTCGCCGTGGTGGCCGCCGGGCGCCACCGCTCCACCGCCCCGTCCACAGCGGCGGTCCCGCCCGCGACGACGACCGCGTTCCCGCCCGTACAACCCGTACAACCCGTACAACCCGGACCGTTCGCGCCGACGGCCCCGTACGCCCCGGCTTCCCCGTACGCACCGGGCTCCCCGTACGCCCCGGCGCCCGTCGGCGCCGTCCCGCACCAGCCCCTGCGCGCGGGCGAACCGCGCACCATCGGCGGCTACCACCTGCTCGGCCGGATCGGTTCCGGCGGAATGGGCACCGTGTACCTGGCCCGGCGCGAGGGCGCGGCGACGCAGGTGGCACTGAAGACCATCAACGTCGAACTCCTCGACAACGCCGAGCTGCTGCTCCGCTTCGAGCGCGAGGCCGAGGTGCTGGCCATGGTCTCCGGTGCCTACACCGCCCGGGTGCTCGACGGCGGGGTGGACGACGGCCGGCCGTACCTGGCGATGGAGCTGCTCGACGGTCGCCCGCTGGACGCCCATCTGCGCGAGCAGGGGCCGGTCCGCTCGCCCGAGGCACTGCGGGCCCTGGCGCTGGCGCTGGCGGTGGCCCTGTCCGGGGTGCACCGGCTCGGCCTGATCCACCGGGACCTCAAGCCGGCCAACATCATGCTGACCACCGCGGGCCCGCGGCTGCTCGACTTCGGCATCGCGGCGCTGGTCGACGGCACCCGGCTCACCATGACGGGCGGCGGCCCCGGCACCCTCACCTACATGGCACCCGAGCAGTTCGGCGAGGACCGGGTCGGCACGGCCGCCGACATCTGGGCCTGGGCCTGCTGCGTGGTCTGCGCGGCGCACGGCGCCAGCCCGTTCGCGGCGACCAGCACGGGCGCGGTGATCCGCCGGATCGTGGACACCGGGCCCGAGCCCGCCGCGCTGGCCGCCGTCCACGCCCTGGACCCGGCGCTGGCCGCCGTGGTGGTCCGCGCGCTGAACGCCGACCCGGCCGGGCGCCCGGCGGACGGCGCGGCGCTGCTGGAGCTGCTGACGGCCGCTCCGGCCCCGGGCGTCCCGGCGCCGAACGCGAGTTCGGTCCGCGAGGAGATCACCCGGGGCTGGCGTACGCTGGCGCTCTGACCGCCCGGAACGGGCCGCCGGGGGCTGCCGGGCGGCACCACCGGGACCGCACAGCGAGGGCGACGGGCACGATGAGCGAGCGCGGCACGACGATCGCACCTGCGGGTATCGACGCCGGCTCCGGAGCGCGGCACCCGGCGCTGCGCGTGGTGGACCGACTGCGGCTGACCACGGTGTACGTGCTGCTGCTGACCGCGACGGCCTGCTGGCTGGCCGGCCAGAGCCACGGCGCCCGCGCCCGGTTCGTCCGGCACAACAGCAGCAACGTCCACCACATGGAGGTCGGCAAGTGGTGGACGATGTTCACCAGCGGGCTGGTGGTCGACGGGGTGCCGGCCTGGGCGGGCATCGCGGCGGTGGCCGTGGTGCTGGGCCTGGCCGAGTGGCGCTGGGGCCCGGCCCGGGCCGGCGCGGTCTTCGTCTTCGGGCACCTGGGCGCCACCCTGCTCACCGAGGGCGCCATGTGGGTGATGCTCACCGCCCGGATCCCGGGGGCGCTGTCCCGGGCGCGTGACGTCGGCATCAGCTACGGGCTGGTCGGCACCGCCGGCTGCCTGCTGGCCCTGGGCCCGGCTCCGCTGCGCCGGTTCGGGTTGCCCGCGCTCGGGCTGGGGCTGGCCGTGACCTGGGCGCTGGACCAGCAACTGGCCGACGCCGGGCACCTGGTGGCGCTCGGCCTCGGCGCGCTGGCCGCGCGGACGCCCTGGCTGCGCAGCCGGGCGCGGGCCCGGGCCCGGCTGCCGGCCTCCGCCACGCGCTGACGGCCCTCCGATGTTCCTCCCCTCGCTCCTCCCGGGGTCTTGCGATCACCCCCGCCCCGAGTAATGCTGATTACATGATTACAACCTCGCCCGAAGAGCTCCGGGGGTGGTTCACCGGCCGCCTCCCCGCCGACCTGTTCACCGATCTCGTCGAGATCACCGCGGACCGCGAAGAGATCACCATCGTCGGCCGCATCACCGAGCCCACCCTCGACCGGACGGCCTCGGACGCCGAGCGCGAAGCGGCGTTCGAGGGCCGGATCGCCGAGTTCCGCGACCGGACCAGGGACGCCCGGATCGCCGTCGCCCGGGAGGCCGAGCACCGTTACGGCCGCAAGGTCTCCTGGGGCGCCGAGTGCGGCGGCCTGAGGGGCATGTTCACCACCCTCTCCGCCCCCGTCATGACCCGGCTGCGCCAGCCCGAACGGCAGGTGCTCGACACCCTGGTGGAGGCGGGCGTCGCCCGCAGCCGCAGCGAGGCGCTCGCCTGGTGCGTCCGCCTGGTGCAGCGCCACTCCGACACCTGGCTCACCGAACTGCGCGAGTCGCTGGAGAACGTCCGCCGCCTGCGCGCCCAGGGGCCGGACGCCGACAGCGCCTCCTGACCCCCCTCACCCGACCTCACCCAACGCGCCTGGGAGAGGGCCGGGTTGGCGCCATGCGACCACCGAGCGGCCACGGCGGGGGGCGGCATCAGGAGCGGCCACCCCTCGCCGAGCCGATCGTATGCTCTTGCGGTACTCTGCAAACCTATGCCAGAGTGCGGGCATCGGATACGCCGAATCCCCTCACACGTCGCTAAGTCAGGAGCCCGCGCCTCGCGGGTCAAGGGTGCATGCATGTCGAAGGTCTTGAGCAAGCTGCCGGTCGGTGAACGGATCGGCATCGCATTCTCCGGTGGATTGGACACCTCCGTCGCCGTCGCGTGGATGCGCGAGCACGGCGCCGTCCCCTACGCCTACACGGCCGACATCGGCCAGTACGACGAGCCGAACCTCGCCGACGTCCCGGCCCGCGGCCGCGCCTACGGCGCCGAGCAGGCCCGGCTGGTCGACTGCCGGGCGGCGCTGGTCGAGGAGGGCCTGGCCGCCCTCGCCTGCGGCGCCTTCCACATCCGCTCCGCCGGGCAGACGTACTTCAACACCACCCCGCTCGGCCGCGCCGTGACCGGCACCCTGCTGGTCCGCGCGATGCACGAGGACGAGGTCTCCATCTGGGGCGACGGCTCCACCTACAAGGGCAACGACATCGAGCGGTTCTACCGCTACGGTCTGCTCGCCAACCCCAGCCTGCGGATCTACAAGCCGTGGCTGGACCAGCGGTTCGTCACCGAGCTCGGCGGCCGCAAGGAGATGTCCGCCTGGCTCTCCGAGCGCGACCTGCCGTACCGCGACTCCGCCGAGAAGGCCTACTCCACCGACGCCAACATCTGGGGCGCCACCCACGAGGCCAAGCGGCTGGAGTACCTGGACACCTCGATGGAGATCGTCAGCCCGATCATGGGCGTGGCCTTCTGGGACCCGGCGGTCGAGATCCAGACCGAGGACGTGACGATCGAGTTCGAGTTCGGCCGTCCGGTCCGCATCAACGGCCGGGCGTTCGCCGACGCCGTCGAGCTGGTGCACGAGGCCAACCGGATCGGTGGGCGCCACGGCCTGGGCATGTCGGACCAGATCGAGAACCGCATCATCGAGGCCAAGAGCCGCGGCATCTACGAGGCCCCCGGCATGGCGCTGCTGCACACCGCCTACGAGCGGCTGCTCAACGCGATCCACAACGAGGACACCGTCGCCACCTACCACACCCAGGGCCGTCGGCTCGGGCGGCTGCTGTACGAGGGCCGCTGGTTCGACCCGCAGTCGCTGATGCTCCGCGACAGCCTGCAGCGCTGGGTCGGCCAGCCGGTCACCGGCAGCGTCACGCTGCGACTGCGCCGCGGCCAGGACTACTCGGTGCTCGACACCCAGGGCCCGAACCTCAGCTACCACCCCGAGAAGCTGTCCATGGAGCGCAGCGTCGACGCCGCGTTCGTCCCGGACGACCGCATCGGCCAGCTGACCATGCGCAACCTCGACATCGCCGACTCGCGCGACAAGCTGGAGCAGTACGCGGTGCACGGCCAGCTGGCGCCGTGGAGCGGCCTGATCGGCGAGCTGGCGCCCGGCGGGGCTGCGCCGATCGCCGCCGCCGGCCCGGACGCCGAGGCGCTGGCGGCCAAGTCCACCGCGCTCGACAGCGCTGCGATCGAGTCGGGCACCGACTGATCCGCTGCCGTGACCACCGCCGAGGGCCGCCGCACCACACCGGTGCGGCGGCCCTCGGCGGTTCCGGGCGAACCGCGTCCGTTCCGGGCCCGAGGGCGTGTTTCATCATTCCCGCCGGGCGCGCGGCGTTGGGCGCTGATCCGACGCGAATGATGAGACACGCCCCAGCCCTCCGGACCTCACCCGCACAGCGGCCCCGGCCGTGCGCGGCGGCCCCGGGCGTAGCTGAATGGGGCAGACGTGTGCCCGGCGGGAGCAGGCCCGGGCGACGGCTTCACCGGACGGCCCCGGGCAGCGGCTCCACCGGACGCGGGCCCGGGCGGCGGCCCCGCCGGGCGGGCCCGGGCGACGGCGAGGAGGCGGGAGCGGGATGGGCGAGGCGGTCGGTTCGATGCTGGCGTCGGCGGTGGGCATCGCGATCAGCCCGCCGGCGCTGGTCGCGGTGGTCCTGATGCTGGCCGCACCGCGCGGGCGGACCATCGGGCTCGCCTTCGCGGCCGGCTGGGCGGCCGGCCTGGCGGCGGTGGTGGCGGCCGTGGTGGCGGCGGGCAGC
Organism: Kitasatospora sp. NPDC094016; assembly: GCF_040304045.1. Classification (NCBI taxonomy): domain Bacteria; kingdom Bacillati; phylum Actinomycetota; class Actinomycetes; order Kitasatosporales; family Streptomycetaceae; genus Kitasatospora; species Kitasatospora sp. NPDC094016. The sequence continues at coordinate 22,515 of NZ_JBEOUK010000030.1, read as the reverse complement.
GCACTGGCCTCGGGTGGTGGCCGACCGGCCTGGCCGTACTGGCTGGAGCTCGCGCTGGGCGTCCTGTTCGTCCTGATGACCTGGAAGCAGTGGCGCGACCGGCCCCGCGCGGGGCACGTCACCGCGCCGCCGAGGTGGATGCGGGAGGTGGGCCGCTTCAGCGCGGGCCGGTCGGCCGGTCTCGCGGTGGCCCTGGTCGCCGCCGGCCCCAAGAACCTGGCGCTGGCCGTCGGCGGCGCGGCCTCGATCGCCGCCAGTACGGCCGGGGTCGGGGGCAGGGTGGCGGCCGCCGCGCTGATGGTGCTGATCGGTTCGCTGTGCACGCTGCTTCCGCTCGTGGTCCACCTGCTCCGCGGGGACCGCTCGGCGCGGACCCTCGGGGAGTGGAAGGCCTGGCTGGCCACGCACAGCACGGCGATCACGACCACCGTGCTGGCCGTGGTCGGGGCCGGGTACGTCGGCGACGCCATCACCGGGCTCGCGTGAGCCGGCCCTCGGCCGCCGACGCTCTCCCCCCACCACCGCCCCACCGCCCGGCTCACCGGATGCGCACCACCCCTCTCCCCCGCACCGACCGCAGGCCCAGCCGTCCGCCGTCCGCCCCCGGGCGCACCGCCAGCACGTCCCTGAGCGTCAGCAGGATCTCGCCGTCGTAGCGCTCGGCCAGTTCCCGCGCCAGTTGCGCGGCGCCGCCCGGCCCGGCGTCCGGGGCCAGGGCGGGCAGGTGGCCGGGGGCGCTGAGGTCCTCGGCCTGGGCGGCCCAGCGGGCCGCGTCCCGGGTCTCGCCCTCGGCCGCGTAGTGGACGGCCAGGCAGTGCACGGCCAGCCGGTCGCCGTACTGCGTCGCGATCCGCCACCAGAAGACGCCGTCCGCGGTGCGGCCCATCCCGTAGAGCAGGCAGCCGAGGGTGCGGAAGGCCGTCTTCTCGGCGAGTTCGAGGTCCAGCGCCAGTTCGCCGGGTTCCACCGCGCCCGCCACGGTGGCGCACAGGTGCCGCAGGTCGCGTCGGAGCTCCGTCCGGCCGCCGGCCCACGGGGGCTCGCCGCAGGCGTGCGGCGGCCGGGCGTTCGCGGGCGGGCGGGCCGGGCGTTCGCGGGCGGGCGGCGCGGGCCGGCGGCCGGCGGCGAGCCGCTCGGCCAGCCGGCGGGTGAAGGCGGCCGGGTCGTGGTCGCGGAACTCGCGTTCCAGCAGGGCGGCGTCCGCCCGCAGCAGTTCGGTGACCTTCACGGGGCCTGCCCGTCGTCCGGCTGCTCCAGCAGGTATTCCAGGTGGCGCCGCCCGAGGCTGTAGTAGGTGCGGGCGGTGGTGTGCGCGATGCCGAGGCTGCGGCCGATGTCCGGGTAGGACAGGCCCGCCTGGCGCAGCCGGACGACGTCGGCCTGGACCGGGGCGGCGCGCGCGAGTTCCTCCATCGCCCAGTCCAGCGCGTCGAGTTCGGCGAGCTGGTCCAGTTCGTCCTGGCTGGTGTCGGGCCGGCGCTGCGCGATGACGCGCAGCCGTTTGCGTTCGGCGCGGCGGCGCTCGCGCAGGAGGTCCACCACCGCGTCCTTGACGACCTTGAAGGCGAAGGCCTGCGGGTCGGCGCTGGCCAGGGCGCGGCGCCAGTTCTTGTAGAGCGTGGCGCCCGCGTTCTGGACGGCGTCCTGCGCGTCCTCGCGATGTCGCAGGCGCTGCTGGGCGTACCGGAGGTAGCCCGGGTGCTCGCGGGTGAAGAAGGCCTCGAAGTCGGCCGGCAGCGCGCCGAGCGGGTCCGCCCGCAGGTCCCGCTTCTCGCCCGGCCCGGGGGTGTTCAGCACACGCGCCCCCCTTTCGTGGGTCAGCTGGCCGGCCCACCGGGTGGCACGCCGACGGCCCCTGGGGGCTCGTGGTGTAACCGTCCGGGCGGCCCGGGTTGTTGACCGGATCGGGCGGACAATTGGCGACCGTTTCCGTTCACTTTCGAACACCGGCGCTGACCTGCCGGTTCGGCCCCGACAGGAGCCCGGGGCCCGGACACACGTGACCCACGTCACAGGTCGCGGGCCGTCCGATTTGACAGGGCGGATGCCGCGACTACGGCGCCGGCTCCACCACCGCCGAGTCCAGCGCGGCGGTCACCCGCTCCAGCAGTACGCGCAGCGCGGCCAGGTCCTCGACCGGCAGCCCGGTCGCGTCGAACAGCCGGCGCGGCACCCGTCCGGCCCGCTCGCGCAGGGCGGAGCCCTCGGCGGTGAGGCTGACGGTGACCGACCGCTCGTCGTCCGGACTGCGCTCGCGCCGCACCAGTCCGGCCGCCTCCAGCCGCTTGAGCAGCGGGGAGAGCGTGCCGGAGTCGAGCCGCAGGCGCTCGCCGATCCGCTTGACGGGCAGGTCGCCGTCCTCCCAGAGCACGAGCAGGACGAGGTACTGGGGGTAGGTGAGCCCGAGGTCGCGCAGCAGCACCCGGTAGACGCCGCCGAAGGCGCGGGAGGCCGCGTTCAGCGAGAAGCAGATCTGCTGGTCGAGGCGGAGCAGTTCCTCGTCCGCCATGCCGGGGAGCGTGGTCATGACTCCATGGTACCGATCACCCTCACGCCATTTAGTTGTGCGCAATTGAATTGCGTGCTCTACTTATCTCCGGAGGGCGGCCCCGCGGCCGCCGGAACACACGAAGGGAACCGACCATGGACGCGCTCTACACCGCAGCCGCCACCGCCAACGGCCGGGAGGGCCGCGCCGTCAGCTCCGACGGGCAGCTGGACCTCGCGCTGGCGATGCCGCCCGCGCTCGGCGGCAGCGGCCAGGGCACCAACCCCGAGCAGCTGTTCGCGGCCGGCTACGCGGCCTGCTTCGCCAGCGCCCTCGGCCTGGTCGGCCGCCAGGCCCGGGTCGACACCAGCGAGGTCTCGGTCACCGCCGAGGTATCCATCAGCAAGGACGGCGCCGGTTTCGGCCTGGCCGTCGTGCTGCGCGTCGAGCTGCCCGAGGCGCTCGCGGACGGGACCGGCGAGCAGCTGGTCAAGCAGGCGCACGAGGTCTGCCCGTACTCGCGCGCCACCCGCGGCAACATCCCGGTCGAGCTGGTCGTCGAATAGGCCCAGCAGGCCACGCACGCCGGGTAGGCCGAACGGGCTACGCAAACGCCGGCCAGGCCGCCACCGCGGACGGGCTCGCCACACGCACCACCGTGTGGCGGGCCCGTCCGCGCCCCGGCTCAGCCGTCACCCGGCCCGTTCACCGAGCGCAGCGTGTCGAGCCGGTGCCGGTACTCCTCGGTGTCGATCTCGCCGCGCGCGAACCGCTCCGCGAGCAGTTGCTCGGGCGTCGGCCCGCCCACGGCGCCGTGCGGTGCGCCCCACCCCGGCCCCGCCGCACCCGAAGCCGCCAGGCCCGGGCCCGCACCCGGACCCGCCGGGCCGTGCGGCAGCGGTCGGCGCGACCGCGACAGGTACCGGAACAGGGCGATGGCGGCGAGCACCAGCACCAGCAGGACCAGCAGAGTCATGACCGCCATCACGCCGATGCCCCAGCCACCCAGGACGTGGCCGTGTCCGTGCCAGTACCTCATCGGGACCTCCTCCTCCGGCCCCGCAACCGGGGCCCGCCGAGGTGACCAGCGCCTCACCACCATCGTGCGCCCGCACCGGGCCGAAGCGCCCTGAAGAAAGCCTGAGAAAACGTTCCGGCGCTCAGCGCCCGGCCCACCGGGGTAGCGTTGACGCCCATGAACCACCACCCACCGGCCGACGACCGCTCGCCCGAGCAGCTCGTCGCGGCCGGGGTGCTGCGGCGCCACGGGGACCACCGCCCCCTCCCCGCGCTCGGCCACTCCCCGATCAGCTACGTCTCCACCGCGCTCTGGGCCGAACTCACCGCGCTCGCCATCGCACCGCCCGCGGCCGACGCGACCGCCACCGCCCTGCTGCACGCCATCGCCGCACGCGCCGTGGACGCGGCCCTGGCCCCCGGCAACGAACGCGCCCCGCGCGACGACCTGTACGTGACCCACCCCGCGCACATCGGCGCGCACCGCCGGACGGTCTGGTTCCAGCGCTCCGGTCCGCGCGGCCCGGTCACCGCCACCTTCGCCCCGTGAGGCGGGACGCTCAGCGCTCGACCTGAAGGCTGTGGCAGACCCAGCTGAGCCGGTCCGGCCCCTGCAGCGGCGGCCGGTCGTGGTACGTGCCGTCCGCGACGGACAGGTTGACGATCAGGTACGCCTGCCAGCTGGGGCCGACCCCGTGCAGGTCCGCGTAGACCAGCTCGTCCTCGACGTACCAGTCCACCGAGTTCGCGCCGAGCACGACCCGCAGGTCGAAGGTCGCCCCGGGCGCGATCCCCGAGCCGGCGCCGTGCCAGTACCGGTACCCGCCCCGTACGTGGTTGGAGAACTCCAACAGGTCCGGATGGTCGGGGTGGTACTCGAAGAGGTCGACCTCGTTGCCGCCGTTCCGCCAGGTCCAGAGGGCCGGCCAGGCGCCCAGCCCGACGGGCAGCGTGATGCGTGCCGACAGCTGGTCGCCGGTGCGGGCCTGGAAGCCGTCCGGACTGCCCTCGGTGGTGAGCAGGTTGCACGTCCAGAGCCCGCCGACGAGCCGCCGGGTGGCGCTGAACACGCCGCCCGGGCAGTAGCCGCGGCCGAGGTAGTCGAGCTTGTGGTCGCCCCGGTTGGTCGGCCCCATCCGCGGGTAGGCACTGCTGCGCCCCGCGGTCCACTGTCTGGTCGAAGTGAAGTCCGCGTCGAACACGACCGCCACGGCCGCCTCCCCTGTGCTCCGGCGCCCCGGCAGTTCGACCCGCCAGGCACACAGGGTGAGTTACCCGCTACGCTCCGCAGTATGCGGAGCGGGACGCTCGGGCCGGAGCAGCGCGCAGCGGTCGGATCTACGGATCGACAGATCGCAGGATCGCCGGATCAGCCCACCGGAGCGGCCGCCCCGCCCGCACCGAGCCGGTCGGTGACCGAGACCACGCCGTCCACCGAGCGGCACAGGTTGAGCACGATCGGGACCAGGTACGGCTCGGGCACCGTACCGCTGAGCACCACCCGGCCCTGATCGACCTCGACGCCGATCTCCGCCGGACTCACCCCGTCGATCCGGCCGAGCACCTCCTCGACGATCTCCCGGCGGATCACCACGTCCTCGCGCAGGAACACCCGCAGCAGGTCCCCGCGACTGACCATGCCGGTCACCCGCCCGTCCTCGTCCAGCACCGGCAGCCGCTTCAGCCCGTGCCGGCTCATCAGCCGGGCCGCCGCGACCACACTGGTCCCGGGGGTCGTGCAGACCGGCTGCCCGGTCATCAGGTCGGCCGCGGTCACGGCACCGCCCGGACCGGCCTGGGCCGCCTCGGGGGCGGGCAGCAGCGCGCCCGGATCCTCCTGCGCGGCCAGCGTGCGCAGCAGGTCGGCCTCGGAGACGATCCCGAGCGGGCGCCCCTGCGCGTCCACCACCGGCACCCCGGTGATGTCGTACTCGGTCAGCAGCGCGACGATCTCCCGGAAGCCGGTCTCGGGCGCGACCCGGACCACGGGGCTGGTCATCACTGATTCGACGGTGGCATGCCGCACGCCGGTTCACCTCGTCCACGACACTCTTGCGGCCGGGCACGGATCGTCCCGGCCGGTACCGGCAGCATCGCGCCCGGCGGCACCGGCCGCCAGGGGCCAAGGGGCTGAACGGGTGGGACCTTGGGCCCGCCCGCCGAACACGGATCCGACACCGCACCGAACCGACACCTCCGAACCGGCAACCCGGCAACCCGGTGACCCGGTGACCCGGACGGCGCAACCATCACATGATCGACTCGTTGGACCGTCCACCACGACAGCACGCACGGCATCCGGGGAGGGCACGTTGGCAGGACGGACGATGGGCACGGCATCGCCTGCGCAGGGCGCCGCGCCGCGCCCGGTGGCCCAGGCCGAGGCCGCGCTGGTGCGCCACTACCGCAGGCTGGCCCGGCTGGCGTACCTCGCGCTGCCCGCCGACCGGGACCGGCACAGCCGGGTGCTGGCCGCGCACGCGACCGTCCAGCGCGCCCTGCCCTCCCGCTGGACCCGCCCGGCCGGCCCGTCGGCGGCGGACCAGGACCCGGTGTACGCCGCACTGCGCCTGCGGGTGCTGCACGCCGCGCTGCGGCCGCACCCCGCGCGGCGGCTGCCCGCTCCCCGGATCTGGGGACTGCGGCTGTTCACCCCGCACGGCGGCGAGGAGGACGCGGCGCTGGACCACGCACTCGCGGCCCTCGACGCCCCCGCCCGGGCGGCCTTCGCCCTGCGCGCGGTCGAGGGGCTGACACCGGAGCAGGCGGCCGGGGCACTGCGGCAGGCCGGGGTCGAGCACCCCGAGGCGGCCGTCGCGGCGGCGGCCGGCGTGACCGCCGGGACGGACCCGGAGCCGCCCGCCTTCGACCCGTGCGCGGTGCGGGTCCAGCCCACCGACCTGCTGCGCCGCCGCCGGACGTGGAGCGCCGCGCTGCTGGTCGTCCTGCTCGGACTCAGCACGACGGCGGCCGTGGTGGCCGACTCCGGGCCTGCCGCGCCCGCGGCCCGCCCCGCGCCCGCCCCGTCCGGCACCGCGGCCGACCCGGCCCGCCTGACCCGGGTCGAGCCGGACCGGTGGCAGCACACCGCGCGGGTCGACTTCACCGCCTGGCCCGCCCGCGGCGACCGCCGCGACGACGGCGCACTGCTCGGCCGCGCCCTGGCCGCCTGGGAGCGGCCCGGCCCGCAGACCCGCGCCGAGCCGGGCGTGGACGCCACGCCGCCCGTCGCCCCGCCCACACTGCTGTTCGCCGGAACGGTCGACGGCACCGCCGTGGTGGTGCTGTTCGACGGCCGGCGGCTCGCCCGCTACACCGACGGGCGCGACGGAGGTCTGGACCTCGCCCGGGCCGACGACTCGGACGTGACCACGGCGGGCGCGGTGGTGCTGCGCCGCCAGGGCACCGCCGTGCGCTATCTGCTGGCCCCCTGGGTGGACGCCGCCGAGACCCGCCGGATCGACCAACCCGACTCCCCCGCGCGGACGTTGGACCACCCTGACGGGGTCACGGCGGCGGTCCCGGGCGGCGGGCTCGCGGACTGCCACGGCGCCACGGTGCTCCAGCTGCACTCCTCCCCCGCCATCGCGGAGAAGCACGCCTTCCTGCTGACCGACCTCGGCGGGCTCGTCCCCGCGCACCTCACCTACTCCCCGCCGCCGGACCGCACCCAGCCGGCCCGCGAGCCGCGCGAGGCCACCGGCCAGGACGCGCTGCTGGCCTGGGCCCGCGCGGGCTGCGCCGTCCCGGACGGCACGCCGGGCGTCAAGCAGCTCAACCTGTGGGCCTTCGCGGTGCAGCCGCTGCCGCAGAACGCGGGCTCGGCGTCCTGGGTCTGCCTGCGCGCCGACCGCTGGACCGGTGAGGGCAGCGCCGCCACCGCCGTCCTGCTGCCGACCGCCCGCGGCCCGCAGCGCACCGGCGGCGGCCCGGGGCGGGCGTGCAGCCGGTTCGAGCAGGACGTCGTCGGCTGGGCCTGGTGGCGATCCCCGCAGGGGGCGGAGTTCCTGCTCGCGGCGGGCAGCCGGCGGATCACCCGGCTCGCCGTCAAGGGCCCGGACTGGTCCGCCGACCGGCCCGCCCCGGACCACACGCTGGCCGTCGAGCGCCCGGCCCGGGCGACCGTCCAGGTGGAGGCGGCCCTGGACGGCGGCGCCCGGATCAGCCCGCCGCACTGAACCGACCGGCCGACTCGCGCGCGTACTCCGGCAGCTCGCCCTCCAATCGCTCGTTGCCCGGCAGCTCGCTCTCAAGCGGCTCGTACTCCGGCAGCTCGTAGTGCGGCAACTCGACGCCGGAGACCTGCTTGCCCAGCTCCAGCATCCGGTTCAGCACCCAGCGCCGGTTCAGCAGCCCGTTGCGCACGCGCAGTCCGGTGGCGGTGCGCGGCGCCAGGAACGGGCCGGTGCGGTCCCCGCCCTTCTGGCAGCCCTCGGCGTAGCCGCGCAGCAGCTGCTCGTACCGGGCGAAGGCGGTGCGGTGGTCGCCGCGGGCCCGGGCCAGTTCGCCGGCCAGGACGTACGCGGCCACCACGGCGGTGCCGGTGCCCATGCCGCCGATGGTGGCCCCGCAGGCCGCGTCGCCGAGCAGGGCGACCCGGCCGCTGGACCAGGTGGGGACGTCGGCGCGGCTGATCGAGTCGAAGTAGAGCTCGGGGGCGTGCCGCAGGCTCTCCAGCAGGCGCGGCACCTGCCAGCCGAGGCCCGCGAAGGCGTCCCGCACCAGGGCCTTCTGCTGCTCCTGATCGTGGCGGTCGTAGCGCAGTTCGGGCGAGGCGAAGAGGCAGAAGGCGCCCGCGCGGGCCGGGTCGCGGTGGTCGGCGCCGATCGAGGCGAGCCGGCCGGGGACGTTGAGGCCGACCGAACCGGGCGGCAGGCCGAGGTCGTTGGGGAACTGCCAGGTGGCCGCGTAGTAGCCGAGGTGGCGGACGTAGCGCTGCTCAGGGCCGAAGGCGAGCCGGCGGACGTTGGAGTGCAGCCCGTCGGCGCCGATCACCAGGTCGAACTCGCGCGGCGCGCCGTGCCGGAAGGCGGCCCGCACACCGCCCGGGGTCTCCTCCAGGGCGGTGATCGAGTCGCCGAAGACGTACTCGGCGCGGGTGCGGCTGTGCCGGTACAACAGCTGGGCGAGCTCGCCGCGCGGGATCTCCAGCTCGCCGCCCGCGAACTCGGCGGGCAGGTGCAGGAGTCGGCGGCCGTCGGCGCCGAGGAAGGTCATCGGGCTGCCGCCGGTGTCGAGCGCGCGCAGTTCGTCGAGGACGCCCATCCGCTCCAGCACCGTCAGGTGGGTGCGGCCGCGGAAATCGACGTTCTGGCCGCCGCCGCGCAGCGCCGGGGCGCGTTCGACGACGGTGACCTCGAAGCCGTACCGGCCGAGCCAGTGCGCCAGGGCGGGGCCTGCGATGCTCGCACCCGAAATCAGGACCTTGGTACTCATGGGAAACCACTCCGTCCGAGAGGATCGAGAAACTGTGTCCAGCGGATACTGTTTGCCGCTGTGTACGGTAGACGCAGTTAGGTCGGACGAGCAACCCCCAGAACGGGAGCGGAATGTGAGCGAGGCGGCGAACGACATGGTGCGGCTGCTCTGGGGCCCCCCGGCCAAGCCCACCCGCGGGCCGAAGCCGGCCCTCAGTCTGGAGCGGATCGCGGCGGCGGGCGTCGAGATCGCGGACGCCGAAGGCCTCGGCGCGGTCTCGATGCAGAAGGTCGCCGGGCTGCTCGACTTCACCAAGATGTCGCTCTACCGCTACGTGCCCGGCAAGGCCGAACTCGTCGCCCTGATGGTCGAGGCCGCCGTCGGCGAGCCCCCGCAGGACCGGAACGCCCACGACTGGCGGTCCCAACTGACCGCCTGGGCACACCACTTGACCGAGTCGTTCGGCCGCCACCCGTGGCTGCTCGACGCCACCGTCGGCCCCCGGGTGATGGGCCCGAAGGAACTCACCTGGCTGGAACGGGTGGTGACCGCCCTCGACGGCCACGGACTGACCGGCCCCGAACGGATGGACGCCGCCGTCCTGCTCGCCGGACACGTCCGCAGCATCGCCCAGCAGTCCCGCGCCGCCGGGCCCGACGGCTCCCCCGAAGCCGAACTCCTCACCGCCCTGGGCACACTGGTGCACCAGCACGCCGACCGCTACCCCGCCCTGGCCGCCGCCATGACCGGGGAGAACGGACGCGATCAGGCCCTGGACTTCGGCCTGGACCGCATCCTCGACGGCCTGGCCGCCCTGATCACCCACCGCGCGGGCACCGCCTGACGCCTCCGGCCCTGCCCCCGCCGCGCCGCGCCTCGCCTCGCCTCGCGAGGAAATCCGATGGGCCCGCCGCCGTCGAGGCGGCACTGGAGCGCTGAGGGCCGGCCGTCAGGAGACGCGCTTCGGCTGCCAGGAGTCGTCGGTCAAGCTCGGGACCGAGCGGGTGCAGCCGGATCCGTAGAAGCTCCCGACGTGCCCGTTCGGCCGATCCGGGCGATCATGGGACGAACCGCGTCTCGGCGATTCGGCGCACCGGTGTCAGTCCGGCGGCGCCCGGAAGGTGGACTGCGATGTTCCAGCTCCTGTGGATTCTGCTCATCGGCTTCGTGCTGGGCGTACTGGCCAAGCTGATCCTGCGCGGGCCGCAGTCGATCCCCTGGTGGCTGACGATGCTGCTCGGCGCCGCCGGGGCGTGGCTCGGCAACGCCGTCTCCGGATGGATCGGCGTCCGCCACACCTCGGGCATCGACTGGATCCGGCACCTTCTCCAACTCGGCTTCGCCGTCGCCCTGGTGGCCTTCGTCGCCCCGGCCTGGACCAAGTCCCACCCGAGCCGCTGACCCGGACGACCCGGCCCCCGATGGCAGGAGGCGGCCGACGCGTTCGGCGGGGAGGTGCCGTCAGCCGACGTGCACGGCCGGGCGGCGGCTGCGGTCGGGTTCGGCCTCGCGCAGGACTTCGCGGGTGACGGGGGCGATCTCGCCCTGGCCGAAGAGGAAGAACCTGAGGAACTGGGCGAAGGGGTTGCCCTCGGTCCACTCGAAGTAGATGTGCGGCTGCTGCCCGGTGAGGTCCCGCACCCGCAGCAGCAGGGCGGCCAGCGCGTTCGGCACGCTGGAGCTCTGCAGCGTCAGCACCCGGTAGCGGTCGTGCAGCACCTCGCCGCGCACGGTCAGTTCGGCCTCGAAGTCGGACGGGTCGAGCACGGTGACCTCGACGAAGACCAGGTCGTCCTCGGGCGGGATGTCGTTGTCGGCGCGGATCTGGCGCATCTTGTCGCGGTACTCGGCGAGATCCCGGCTGTTCGGCTCGTTGGCGATCAGCCGCAGCGGGCGGTGCATGTAGTCCCGGACGAAGCGTTCGGCGACGACGTCGAGCACCACGTCGGTGACGCGCAGCTCGAAGGCCCGCTTGAGCCGGGAGAGGAAGGAGACCAGCATGATGCCGGCGATGAAGCAGCCGCCGATCTTGACGCCGTCCGGCCGCTCGGCGATGTTCACGGCCGTGGTGTAGAGGAAGACCCCGGCGATCACGGCGAAGCCGACCGTCCTGCGGCGCTGCCCGGACTTGTGGGCGGCGATGGTGACGGCGATGGCGGCCGAGCTGATCAGCACCAGCACGCCGGTCGCGTACGCGCCGCCCTGGGCGTCCACGTTGGCGTCGAACAGCCAGGTGACCAGGAAGGCGATCAGGGTGAGGACGATCACGGTGGGGCGCACCGCGCGGGCCCAGTGCGGGGCCATGCCGTAGCGGGGCAGGTAGCGCGGCATCAGGTTGAGCAGTCCGGCCATCGCGGAGGCGCCCGCGAACCAGAGGATGGCGATGGTGGACAGGTCGTAGACGCTGCCGAAGGTGTTGCCGAGGTTCTGGTGGGCGAGGTAGGCGAGGGCTCGCCCGTTGGCCTGGCCGCCGGCCTTGAAGGCGTCCGCGGGGATCAGCAGGGTGGTGATGAAGCTGGTGGTGATCAGGAAGCAGCTCATGATCGCGGCCGCGGTGGTGAGCAGCTTGCGGGCGCCGCGGATCCGGCCGGTGGGCTTCTCCTCGGTGTCGTCCGGGTCGCCCTCGATGTGCGGCATCACGGCGACGCCGGTCTCGAAGCCGGACAGGCCGAGCGCGAGCTTCGGGAAGACGATCAGTGCGACGCCGATCATCGCGATCACGCTGCCGTGCTCGGTGGTGAGCGCGGCGGTCCAGTCGCCGACGACGTGCGGGGCCTTCAGCACGTGCCAGAGTCCGTTGGCCACCACCACGACGTTCAGCGCGAGGTAGACCGCGACCAGGACGACGGCGATGCCGATCGCCTCGCTGAAGCCCTTGAGGAAGACCCCGCCGAGCAGGGCCACCATGATGAGGGTGATCGTCACCTGCCTGCCGGTCAGCACGCTGTGCAGATGCGGGTTCTCCACCAGGTGCGCGGTCGCGTCGGCGGCGGACAGGGTGATGGTGATCATGAAGTCGGTGGCCGCGAAGCCGAGCAGCGTGAGCACGAAGAGCTTGCCCTGCCAGAACGACAGCAGCCGCTCCAGCATCGCGATCGAGCCCTGGCCGTGCGGGCTCTCCTGGGCGACCCGCCGGTAGACGGGCAGGGCGCCGAGCAGGGTGACGACCACCAGCACGATGGTCGCCAGCGGCGAGAGCAGGCCGGCGGCGAGGGCGGCGATGCCGGGCTGGTAGCCGAGCGTGGAGAAGTAGTCGAGGCCGGTCAGGCACATCACCCGCCACCAGCGCTGGCCCTTGACGTGCGGCGCCTCGGCGTGCGGGCCGGGGTGCTGCTTGGCCATGTCGGACAGGCCTTCCAGCATCCACGCCCGGAACCTCGCACCGTGGGTCGCGGGCGCCACCCCCGGATCGGCCGAACCCGACGACACCACGTGCACCCCTGTCCACCAGTCGGCCGGCCGCGCTCGGCTCCGGCCCCCCGAAGGCCGCCGGACGGCGGGCCTGGTCAGGCTAGGGGACCGGATCGGTGCCGCCGGGGAGCAGCGCGTCCGGACACGCCAGGGTGCCCCGGACGGCCCTCAGCGGTGGCGGGCGGCGCCCCGCCGTGCTGCTCGTCCCGGCGCGGCGGGCTGCACGCACTGCCCGGAACCGGCGAGGATGTCCGCGCGATCGACGGATGCGCGCGGGTTTGCCGTGGACGGACACCAGGGAGGCAGCGGTGGCGGAACCGAGTCGGCGGGGGATTCTGGGCCTGGGCCTGTTGGCGGCGGCCACCGCCTCCTGCGGCACCCGCCACCCGGACCCCGCCCCGCACTCCTCGTCCGACGGCCCGGCACCGAGCCCCTCCCCCGACGGCCCCGCCCCGACCGCCGACGCCCAGCACGTGGGCGTCCCGCCGGAGCAGTCCCTGCCCGGCACGCCCGACTGGGAGATCACCGACCCCGGCCGCGCCGACGCCGTCGAGGGCTTCGCCGACCGGGTCAGCGTGCTGCCCGGTGAGCAGTTCGGCCTGCACGTCTCCACCCCGGCCGCCGCCTTCACCGTCTCCGCCTACCGCATCGGCTGGTACGACGGCGCCCGCGCCCGACTGGTCTGGCGCCGTGAGCACGTCCCGGGCGGCCGGCAGCCCGCCCCGCACGTGGACCCGACGACCAGGACGGTGCTGACCGGTTGGCAGCGCACCCTCGCCGTGGACACCACCGGCTGGCCCGAGGGCGCCTACCTGCTGCGTCTGGACGCCGAGGACGGCTCCGGCCAGCGCTACGTCCCGCTCACCGTCCGCTCCGCCGCCACCGCCGGCCGGACGGTCGTGATGAGCGCCCCCGCCACCTGGCAGGCGTACAACGAGTGGGGCGGGTACAGCCTCTACAACGGCCCCACCGGCGGCCTGGCCACCCGCTCGCTGCGGGTGGTCTTCGACCGGCCCTACGACTTCGACCACGGCGCCGGGCTGTTCCTGGTGTACGAGGCGCCGCTGGTCGCGCTCGCCGAGCGGCTCGGGCTGCCGCTCGCCTACACCACCGGGATCGACGTGGCCCGGGAGCCCGGGCTGCTGCGCGGCGCGAGCGCCGTCCTCTCGCTCGGCCACGACGAGTACTGGTCCCCCGAGCAGCGCGCCCAGGTGGTCGCGGCCCGGGACGCCGGCACCAACCTGGCGATCCTGGGCGCCAATTGCTGCTTCCGCCGGGTCCGCTTCGAGCCCTCGGAACTGGGCCCGGACCGGACGGTGGTCTGCTACAAGGACGCGTGGGCGCAGGACCCGGGCCACCAGGCCGGCGCCCCGGCGACCACCGACTTCCGGGCCGGCCCGGGCGCCGACCCGGAGAGCTCGATGCTCGGCGTGATCTACGACGGCTACCCGGTGGACGCCCCGTACGTGGTCGGCTCGCCGGAGCACTGGGCGTTCGAGGGCACCGGCGTCGCCGCCGGGGCGTCGTTCCCGCACCTGGTCGGCGTCGAGTACGACCGGGTGGACACCGCCTTCCCCACCCCGCGTCCGATCGAGGTGATCGCGCACTCCCCCGTGGTCTGCGAGGGCCGCCGCTCGCACTCCGACACCGCGTACTACACCGTGCCGGGCGGCGCCGGGGTGTTCGCCTCCGGGACGATGCGCTGGGTGGAGGCCCTGGACGCGCACGGGCCCGGGGGCGGCAGCGCCGACCACGGGATCGACGCACGGGCCGGGGACCTGGTCCGCCGGGTCACCGAGAACGTCCTGCGCACCTTCGCCGCCGGCCCGGCCGGACCGACCCACCCGGCCCGGGACAACCTCGCGTCCGTCTACGGCGGGGCGTAGACACCCTGGGCCCACCGGTCGAGGAACCGTCGAAGAAATTTCCCGGGACGACGGATCGGGCGGTGACGCGGCGCCCCGGGCACGCATCGCGGTCGAACGGTTTTCCGGACCGTGGCCGGCCGTGCCCAGCCCGTCACCCGGGGCGAGGAACCGTCCGCCACACCGATACACTCACACGGTCTCATCCACCGCAGGTCGTCAAGGACAACCGTCCGGCGTGGCACGGGTGCCGGCCGGAAAGGGCACGAGGGAAACAGAACATGGTCGAGGCCTCCCCGAAGGTCGTTGTCGTCGTCCCCACGTACAACGAGCGGGAGAACCTTCCGGTCCTCGCGGGTCTTCTCGCGGACCTCCCGGTACCGGGCCTGCACCTGCTGGTGGTCGACGACAACTCGCCGGACGGCACCGGCGAGATCGCGGACAAGCTCGCCGCCGAGTCCGGCGGCACCGTCGGCGTGCTGCACCGCACCGAGAAGGACGGCCTCGGCCGCGCCTACCTGGCCGGCATGGCCCGGGCCCTGGACGAGGACGCCGACGTCGTGGTCCAGATGGACGCCGACCTCTCGCACCCGGCCTCGGCGATACCCGCGATGGTCGAGGCCCTGCTGGCCGACGACACCGCCGTGGTGCTCGGCTCCCGCTACGTGCCCGGCGGTTCGACCGCCGCGGAGTGGCCCTGGCACCGCAAGGCCCTGTCCGCCTGGGCCAACCTCTACGTCAACACCATCCTCGGCCTGGGCGTCCGGGACGCCACCGCCGGTTTCAAGGCCTGGCGGTCGAGCACCCTGCGGGCGATCGACCTGCCGACCGTGCAGAGCAGCGGGTACTCGTTCCAGGTCGAGATGAACTACCGGGTCGTCCAGCGCGGCCTGACGATCCGCGAGGTGCCGATCCGCTTCGAGGAGCGGATCGAGGGCGCGTCGAAGATGAGCATCGGGGTGCAGGTCGAGTCGGCGCTGGCGCCCTGGAAGCTGCGGCTGAACCGCCAGGACCCGCGGTAGGGCGTGGCCCGCCGGACCGTGGCCCTCGCCCGGGTCGAGGGCAGGGCCAGGGCATACGGGTGCCGGTCGGGCGGCTCGGCGGTGTGAAGGGCGACCAGGGGGAAAGAAGGGCGACATGCCCCTTCTCCCGGAGTCCCTCACGGCCCTGATCCGCCGCGGTGCCCGAGAACCCTTCGTCGTCCAGACCGTGCGGGCCACCGTGGCCGCCACCCTCGCCTTCGCGGTGGCCACCCGCCTCAGCAGCGAGCCGGCCCCGCTGACGGCCCCGCTCACCGCGCTGCTGGTCGTGCAGGTCACCGTCTACTCGACGCTCAAGACCAGCATCCGCCGGGTCAACTCGGTGGTGGTCGGCGTGCTGATCGCGACCGGCTTCAGCGCCGTGGTGGGGCTCTCCTGGTGGAGCCTCGGGCTGATCATCCTGGCGTCGCTGGTCGTCGGCCGGTTCGTCCGGGTCGAGGAGTTCGTCCAGGAGGTCGCGATCAGCGCCATGCTGATCCTCGGCGTCAGCGGGCTCGCCTCGCAGGCCTGGGACCGGGTGCTGGAGACGCTGATCGGCGCCGCCGTCGGCCTGCTGTTCAACCTGCTGTTCGCCCCGCCGGTCTGGGTGGACACCGCCGGGGAGTCGATCGAGGACCTCGCCCGGCGGGCCCGCCAGCTGCTGCTGGACATCGCCGAGCAACTGGGCCGTCCGACCCCGGTCGCCCGGGCCGCCGAGCAGCTGCACGAGGCCCGCCGGCTCGACCACGCCATCGCCGACGTGGACGTGGCACTGCGCCAGGCCGAGGACAGCCTGCGGCTCAATCCGCGGATCAACGACGGGCTGCTGTCCCGGCTGGTGCTGCGCACCGGGCTGGACACCCTGGAGATCTGCGTGGTGGTGATCCGGGTGCTGGCGCGCTCGCTGACCGACCTGGCCAAGCGGCGCGCGCCCGGCGAGCGGCTGTTCCCGCCGGACGTCGCGGTGGGCCTGGAGGAACTGCTGGCGCACGTCGGCGGGGCCATGGTCAGCTTCGCGGTGCTGGTCACCACCCAGGTGAGCCGCAGCGCCGAGGAGGCGGAGCGGCGGCTGACCGCCGAGCTGGCCGCGGCCTGGACCTGCCGGGAGAACGTCGCCCAGGTACTGCTGCAGAAGGTGCGGGAGCACCCGGAGGCCTGGCAGTTGCACGGCTCGATACTGGCCGAGGTGGACCGGATCCTGGACGAACTGGACCTGGAGCACCGCAGCCGGCGGCTGATGGAGGAGCTGGACCGGGCCTCGGTGGCGAGCCGGGAGCGGTTCTCGCGGTTCGCCGGGCTGCGCCGGTTCGTCCGGGGCGAGCGGGCGCGCCCGGCGGTGCGGGCCGGGCGCTGACCCTGCGTCGGACTCCGGGGGGGGTCGAGGGTCAGAAGGGGGACCACGGCCGGGGGTCACCGGTTCGGCGCCCCCGGCCCGCGGCCCGCCCGCTACCGGGTCAGTGCACCCAGCCCGCGTAGCGCTGCACGAAGCGCAGGCCGGTGTGGGCGGTGACGACGACGTCGTAGCGGCCCTGCTTGTCCAGCGGCCAGGACAGGTTCACCTGCTGCCCGGGCTTGACCCGGACGGTCTGGGCGGTGCCGGCGAAGTCGTTGGGCGCGGCGGTGAAGGAGACGTCGGTCATGCCGTCGTTGGCCACCTGCAGGGTGAGCCGCACGCTGCCGTGCAGGTCGGCGGTGACGATCGGCACGCCGACGTCGTTCTGGCCGTCCTGCCCGTCCCGGACCACTGTGCCGGCGAAGCGGCGGACGAAGCCGTCCGGGCCGTGGACGGTGAAGTCGTAGCGGCCGTTGGTGGTGGCGGCGTCCCAGACGTACCGGGCGGTGGCGCCGGGGGCGACGGTGTACGGGGTGCCCGCGAAGGGCAGCGCGATGTTCGGGTAGACGGTGTACGGGAAGGCCACCGAACCGTCGTTGCTCATCGTGCAGGTGACCTTGCCGGTCTTGCGGTCCACCTCCACGTCGGCCCACGGCTGGTAGGGCAGCGGGCGGTGCGGGCGCTCGCCGCGTTCCTGGACGGGCATCGCCTGGGCTCCGACCGCCGGGAGGGCGACGCCGGGCAGCTTGGTGCCCGCGTCGGCCTTGGCCATCAGGGCCGTGGTGTCGGGCAGCGACGGGACGGACTGGTTCGGCGCGGCGAAGTCGAAGCAGCTGGTGAGGTCGCCGCAGACGGACCGGCGCCAGGCCGAGATGTTCGGCTCGGCGACACCCGTGACCAGCTCCATGAAGCGCAGCACGGAAGTGTGGTCGAAGACCTGGGAGTTGACCCAGCCGCCGCGCGACCAGGGCGAGACGACCCACAGCGGGACGCGGTTGCCGAGGCCGATGGCGCGGCCCTGGGTGAACTCCTCGGGGGTACCGGCCTCGGGGGTGGGCGGGACCATGTGGTCGAAGTAGCCGTCGTTCTCGTCGTACATGACCAGGAAGACGGTGTGCTGCCACACGGCCGGGTTGGACATCAGCGACTGGAGGGCCTGGTTGACCCAGTGCGCCCCGTACGCCGGGCCGGCCTCCGGGTGCTCGGAGAAGAGGTAGGGGGCGACCAGCCAGGAGATGGTCGGCAGGGTGCCGTCCTTGCAGTGGCGGTCGAAGGCGGCCGGGTCGAACTTGGTCATCGCGTTGATGTAACGCGGGTCGGTGGGCGGGAAGTTGTGGAACTGCTTGAAGTAGGAGAGGGCGTTGTCGTCGTAGTCGCCGGTGCGGTCGTCCTTGCTGGGGTTGTGGTAGACCCGCCAGCTGACGCCGGCCTGCTCCAGGCGCTCGGCGTAGGTGGTCCAGTCGGCGACGGGGTTGTCGGTGACCGGGGTGTTGTCGATCCACGGCCCGGTGGTGCCGTCGCGGCCGGGGCCGGAGGTGCCCGTCCAGAGGTAGAGCCGGTTGGGGTCGGTCGGGCCGGCGAGGGAGGTGAAGTAGGCGTCGCAGAGGGTGAACGCGTCGGCCAGGGCGTACTGGTAGGGGATGTCGTCCCGGGTGAAGTAGCCCATGGTGCGCTCGCCCTTGGCGGCGATCCACTTGTTCATCGCGCCGTTGTTGATCGCCTGGTGGCCGGTCGCCCAGTCGTGGGGCAGGCCGCCGGCGTTCTGCGCGTTGTACTTCGAGGTGTCCATCCGGTACGGCAGCATCGCGCCGCCGTCGCTGCGACGGCTGTCCGGCTGGCGGAACACGTCGGCGCCGTCCGGGAACTGGAGCGCCTGCTTGTCGCCGAAGCCGCGGACGCCACTGAGCGTGCCGAAGTAGTGGTCGAAGCTGCGGTTCTCCTGCATCAGCACGACGACGTGCTTGACGTCCTTGATGGTGCCCGTCAGCCGGCCGGAGGCGGCAGGGGCGGCGGCGGGAGCGGCCTCGGCGGGGGCGGTGCCCAATCCGGTCAGGGCGGTGGCGCCGACGGCCGCGGTGGCGCCGACGAAGGTGCGGCGGGAGAGCTCGGACATCACGAACTGGCCTCTCAGAGCTGGAAAGTGGCGACGGCGGCGGCGGTGTCGGAGGGCCACTCGTTGGCGGCGGTGTTCGGCTCGGGCTGCGGCCAGTCGGCGACCAGGGAGTGCGCCTCGACCAGCTTCAGCGGGCCCGCGTACTGGACGTAGTCGATGCGGTCCTGCGGCTCGGGCTTGGCGCCGCGCTGCTTGCGGGTGGGCGACCAGGTCGCGCCCGGGAACCTGACCGGGTCGCGGTGCTCCTCGCGGAAGGTGTCAGTCAGCCCCGCGCCCTGAAGAGCCACGCTGACGGGCCAGTTGAGCGCCCCGACGCCGCCGTGCGCGGCGGCGGTGGCCGCCGTCCAGTCCAGGTGGGACGGCGAGGAGAGGGCACCGGCGAGCACCACCGGAGTCCGCCGGGCGATGTCCGCGCGCACCGCGGCGGCCAGGGCCCTGGCCTGCTTCAGGCGGAGCGAGGCGGTCTCGGCCGCCTCCGTCTGGGCGGCCGTCCGACCGTCCTGGAGCGCGTACGGGCCGTAGCCGGCCTCGTCGAGGTGCGCGGCCCAGAACCGGACGGCCCGGCCGCCGGGAAGCTGCACGGTGGCCCCGGCGGCGGGCAGGTCGGCGGTCGGCGGGGTGACGTCGGCGAGCGGGTAGCGGCTCAGGATGCCGACGCTGCCGGGGCTCTGGTAGGCGTACCAGCCGAGCGCGTCGGCCAGGGTCTTCGCCCGCTCACCGGCGGTCTCCTGGAGGGCCAGCACGTCCAGGCCCTGGGCGAGGACGACCCGCAGCTGCTTCTCCAGCGCGTCGGTGTACCCGGCGCCGGCGTCGTGCAGGTTCCAGCTGGCGGCCTTGAGGCGCGGCGGCGCGGCGGGGTCCACCACGGGGATCAGGACGGTGACGGTGTCGACGGCACCCGCGCTGTCCTTGACACCGACGACGGCCACCTCGGGGCTCTTGCCCGCCGCGGGCGCGGTGCCGGTGAGCGTGCCGTCGGCGGTGACGTTCAGCCAGGACGGCCCGCTGACCTTGCGGAAGGCGGCGGTCCCCGCCGGGTTGCCGGCCGGGCGGGACCAGAGGCCGCCGAGCTTGACGGAGACCGCCGAGCCGGGGGCGACGGGCGCGGTGGTGAGGGCGTCCACGGCGCTGTGCGGGCGGACGACGGCCGGCTTGGCGCGGAAGCTGAACGGGGCCGTCTGGGCGAGGACGCCGTAGCCGTCCTTGGCGAGCAGGTAGGCGGTGTACGGGCCGCCGGTCAGCGCGGAGGTGTCGAGCTGGAGGTCGCCGGAGGTGCCCGGGACGTACTTCCAGACGAGGGAGCTGCCGTTGCCGGGCTGGCGGCCGCCGTCGTACACGCCGACCCAGTTCTTGGCGTCGGGGGCGTCGGTCGTCCAGTGGAAGGTGAGCCGGTCGCCTTCGGTGGGGTTGGCGGAGGAGGTGAGGGTCAGGGCGCTGCCTGCGGCCACGGTTGTCCTGTCCGCCGCCCGGGGGCCGGTCCGCCGGGGGTCGGCGCCGGGCCCGCGCGCGGCTGGTCACGGAGGCTGGGGAAGGGAAGGCCCGGCAGTTGGCTGTACAACTGTGGGCGGCCCTCATTCATCCGAAAGTCAGCGACCGGGACGTGAACGGCGTGTGACGGCCCATCGGGCGGTTCGGGAACTCCGTGGCGGGCGGCGGGAACCCCTGACGGAAACCCCGGAGGCCGGAAGCGCAGGAGGGCCGCGACGGGATCCGCCGCGGCCCTCCTGCGCTGCTGCGTTGCTGCGCCTCTCTTGGCTTCTTCTTGGCTTCTCGGCCTATGCCAGGGCGAGGAACAGCTTCTCCAACTCGGCCTCGCTCATCGGCGGAGTGTCCTCGTCGGAGACGGCCATGCACTGGCGCATGCCGCTGGCCACGATCTTGAACCCGGCCCGGTCCAGGGCGCGCGAGACCGCCGCGAGCTGGGTGACCACGTCCTTGCAGTCACGGCCCGCCTCGATCATCGCGATCACCCCGGCCAACTGGCCCTGGGCACGGCGCAGCCGGTTCAGGACCGCGCCGACCGACTCCTCGTCCACCTGCATGTCCGGGCCGCCTTTCGCATCGACTGTCGACTGACAACTGTACCCGGCGGGGTATCCATTCCAGGGGCAGGGCGATGCGGGCGGGGGCACCGGGGTGTTCGGTGGTCCAGCGGCGGTGTTCAGCGGCTTTGCTCAGCGGCTTTGCTCAGCGCCGATGTTCAGCGAACTGTGTTCAGCGACGGGCGAGGCGGCGCTCGCCACCGGCGCCGGTCTCGTACGGGAGCCCGTAGTGCGCGAACACGGCCGGTTCCTCCTCGGCGGGCAGGACGTCGTCGGTGCCGATCGACGGCGCCTGCTTGACCTGGCTCTTCGGGAACGCCACCTGGACGTAGTCCGGCCCGACGACGGCCCCGTCGAGCGGGACGAACACCAGACGGCGCTTGGCCACCAGGCCGACCGTGACGGTGGCGAAGAACGGCTGGTCGGTGGCCGTCTCCACGTAGACGGACTCCAGCGAGCCGATGCGGTGGCTCTTCTCGTCGACCACGGCGTGGCCGCGCCATTCGCGGATGTCTGCCATAGCGATCACCACAGCGTCGGACCTCCTGTTCCCCGGTCTTTGCGCTTCCGTCGCCCGGCGACGGTTCGCCGCCGGGACCTCCCATCCTCCGCCGGGACGACCGGGGGCGCGCGATGGGCGACGAAAACGGACATACAGGGGTGACCTGGCCAACCGCCACCAGGGCCGTGACCTGGGCTTTAGGCTGTCCGCCGAGGGAATTGCAAGCAGATCATCCGATCGTCAACAGACGGAGGCGGCGGCCGTGGGACACGACGACCTGTGGGAGTCCGGCGAGGCCGGAACCCCGGCCGACCTGCGGCCCGACATCCCGCACCCGGCCCGGATGTACGACTACTACCTCGGCGGGAAGGACAACTTCCCCGCCGACCGGGCCGCCGCCGAGAAGGCGCTCGCCGCCAATCCGGAGTTCCGCTCCACCGCACGGGCCAACCGCGGCTTCCTCACCCGCGCGGTGCGCTGCGTCGCCGGCCTCGGCATCGACCAGTTCCTCGACGTCGGCACCGGCATCCCCACCGCCGGCAACACCCACGAGATCGCCCAGGCCGCCAGTCCCGGGGCGCAGGTCGTCTACGTCGACAACGACCCGATCGTGCTCAGCCATGCCCGCGCCCTGATGTCCGGCACGGGCCCGGGGCGGACCGCCGTCCTCCAGGCCGACCTGCGCGAGCCGTCCGCCGTACTCGCCGCCGTCGAGGCCGCGGGGCTCCTCGACCTCTCCCGACCGGTCGGCCTCGTCCTGGCCGCCGTCCTGCACTTCCTGCGCGACGAGGACAAGCCCCACCAGGCGGTCGACACGCTGATGGACGCGCTCCCCTCCGGCAGCCACCTCGTTCTCTCGCACGGCACCGCCGACTTCATCCCCGCCGAGGTCCGCGACCGCGTCACCGGCATCTACGACAAGGCCACCGCCCCCCTCGTCGGCCGCACCCGGGACGAGGTCCGCGCCTTCTTCGACGGCCTCGACCTCCTCGACCCCGGCGTCACCACCGTCCCCCTCTGGCGCCCCGACACCGCCCCCGCCCCCGGCGCCGACCGCGTCAGCATCTACGGCGCGGTGGGGCGCAAGCCCTGACGGCTCCCCCCGAACGAATATACCGACCGGTCTACAGACTCTTTCCTGCCCGAAGCCCCGGCCCTCCCTGAACAACCGCTGATCCGACGATTCCGCCCTGCGCACAGGAAGTCGAACCCGCGATTCTGCTGGCGAAGTGGTTCGGGGTGGCTGTGGGACAGTAAGTGCCTGCCGGTTGGGGTGGGTTGGCTGTTTGTGGGGGTGGGTTGTGCTG